>JAOTTL010000305.1:0-2769 GCA_029864385.1 Betaproteobacteria bacterium
CGGCGTTTGGTACAACCCTCGGCAGTGAGACTTCCAGCGATAGTTATTTAGATCGATTATCTTGTTTTCGCCCAGCCCAGCGCGCATCGCTGGTGTTACGCCGTCGAGTGCGTCGTGAGTCCGGTACCGATTGTAGTAGTTCTTGAAATCGGTCAGCTTGCGCTCGAGATCTCGCGCGTTCCAGAAAAGCGTTTTGTCGAGGCATTCGTGACGAACAGGATCGTAGATGGCCTAAGAACGATGGTCAGTATTGCAATTCGCCTACTTTACGGTCGTCAAGTGGAATGCGATCGCACGACTTCGAGCAACGCCTCGCCGTAGCGCTCTAGTTTCTTTTCTCCCACTCCGGATACGCCGCGCAGCGCTTCGCGCGTACCCGGCCGGAGCGCGGCAATGGTCTCGAGCGTGCCGTCGTGAAACACTACGAACGCCGGCACGCCGTGCTCGCGGGCAACGCCCAGGCGCCAGGCGCGTAGCGCCCGGAGCAACGCCGAGTCGGGAGCGGCTGCACCGAGGGACTCTCTCCCGACGGCCTGCTTGCCGCGCCTGACGCGGGAAGGTCGCACGGGCTGCTCGCGCAGCATGACGCTCGTCTCGCCTTTCAGCACCTGGCGCGCGGTCTGGGTGAGCTTGAGCGCGCCGAACGCTTCGCCGTCCGCCCGCAGATGGCCGAGCGCGACCAGTTGCCGGAACACCGTGCGCCATTGCCTCTCGTCGAGGTCGCCGCCGATGCCGAAGGTGGAAAGCCGGTCGTGGCCGAGTTGCGAGACGCGCCCGGCCGCCCGGCCGAGCAGGACGTCGATCACGTGCCCCGCGCCGAAGCGCTGGCCGGTGCGGTAGACGCAGGACAGCGCCTGCTGCGCGGGCACCGTGCCGTCCCATACCCGCGGCGGATTCAGACAATTGTCGCAGTTGCCGCAAGGCCCGCTCGCCTCGCCCAAGTAGGCGAGCAGCCGGACGCGGCGGCAGCTGGCGGTCTCGGCCAATCCCACCAACGCATCGAGCTTGCGCACCGACACGCGCTTGAACGCCTCGTCGGCCGCGGATTCGTCGATCATGCGCCGCTGCTGCACGATGTCGGCGAGGCCGTAGCTCATCCAGGCTTCGGCCGGTTTGCCGTCGCGCCCGGCTCGGCCAGTTTCCTGGTAGTAGGCCTCGATGCTTTTCGGCAGATCGAGATGCGCAACGAAGCGCACGTCCGGCTTGTCGATGCCCATGCCGAATGCGATCGTCGCCGCCATCACCACCCCGTCGCCGTTGATGAAGCGGTCCTGGTGCGCCGTGCGCTCGCCGGTTTCCATGCCGGCGTGGTAGGAGAGCGCGTCGATGCCGTGAGCCGCGAGCCAGGCCGCGGTCTCCTCTGTCTTCTTTCGCGACAGGCAGTAGACGATTCCCGATTCGCCCGGATGCCGGGTCCGGATGAAATCGAGCAGCTGCGAGCGTGCGTTCTCCTTTTCGACCACCTCATACCGGATGTTCGGTCGGTCGAAACTGGAGATGAAGATGCGCGCATCGTCGAGCTTCAGGCGCGAGACGATTTCGCGCCGCGTGGTTTCGTCGGCGGTCGCGGTGAGCGCGATGCGCGGAACCGCCGGATGGCGCTCGGCGAGCAGCGCGAGCTCGATGTACTCCGGCCGGAAATCGTGCCCCCATTGCGACACGCAGTGCGCCTCGTCGATGGCGAAGAGCGCGAGCCGCGAGCGCTGCAGCAGGCTCAGAAAGCGCGGCGTCACCAGCCGCTCCGGCGCCACGTAGAGCAGGTCGAGAGCGCCCGCGAGCAGCTCACGCTCGACTTTCGCCGCCGCCTCCGCGTCGAGGGTCGAGTTGAGGCAGGCCGCCTTCACTCCCGCTTCGTGCAGCGCCGCCACCTGATCGCGCATCAGCGCGATCAGGGGCGAGACGACGATGCCGCAGCCCTCGCGCATCAGCGCCGGGATCTGGAAGCACAGCGACTTGCCGCCGCCGGTGGGCATCAGCACCAGCGCATCGCCGCCGTTCGCGACGTGCTCGATGATCTCGCCCTGCTTGCCGAGAAACGACGGAAAGCCGAAGACCGATTGGAGAATTGAGAGAGCCTGGGTCACGAATGGTTCGCAGCACCTCTCAGCGCTCTACCCACGCGTGATATTCCGCCAGGCGCAACCGGTAGCGAACTAGATTGCCTTCATGCAAGTGATGCAAATCATTGAAGACCATCGCCATGAACTGCCCCAGATCTTCCACTTTACGATAGGCGTCGCCAGTTCGCGAATGAGCCGGGTGTCGGACCGGTTCGTCTCGGACGAAAATATTTCCTCAACAGGAGGGATGCGATGGACCGATTGACCAATAGGTACCTCACTTCGCCAGCCGCTCCAGGTCACGGTCGAAGCTGAATACCCGCCACTTGTGCTCGTGCGCCGTGGCTGCGACAAGCGCATCGACGAAATCGACGTTGTGATCGCGGTAGAGTGTCAGTGCGCGGCGCACAGCGGCCGATTCGGTCGCTACGCCTCGATAGTCGAGCAGACCGAGGAGCTTGGCAGCGGTGTCAGACCGCGTGACCTTGTAGATTCGGGTCAGCACATAGACGCATTCTGCAAGGACTGCGGCAGGAATGTAAGCTGACGCTTGACCTTCCCGTACCGGCTCGAAGAATGCTCGGGCGCGCTCGAAATGCACCCGCTCCCCGCCAAGCAGAAGGGCGACGATGGCATTCGCGTCAACGACGCTTGTGCTTTTCTCGGACAACGGCCTCCCACGCCTTGTCGCGGGCAACGCGGAACGGTA
>JAOTTL010000122.1:0-11124 GCA_029864385.1 Betaproteobacteria bacterium
GGAATTGTCGTAGAACAAATAGCCGCCGGCCTCGATCTCCTTCGCGTCCTTGTCCCAGGTCTGGGGGTTCATGGCGACCATCAGGTCGACGCCCCCGCGCCGGCCCTGGTAGCCCCGCTCGGTGACCCGCACCTCGTACCAGGTGGGCAGGCCCTGAATGTTGGAAGGGAAGATGTTGCGCGGCGAGACCGGAACGCCCATGCGCAGAATGGAGCGCGCGAAGAGCTCGTTGGCGCTGGCCGAGCCCGATCCGTTCACGTTGGCGAACTTGACGACAAAATCGTTGACTGCCTCGACTGGTTTCATTTCCGGTCTTCCTCAAGCCGCCTTGCGCGCCGGGGTGCGGCATGCCGGGCCGGCGTGCGTCATGTCTAGCAGGAATTTTTGCATGTCCCACGCGCCGGTGGGGCAGCGCTCCGCGCACAGGCTGCAGTGCAGGCAGACATCCTCGTCCTTTGCCATGATGCGCCCGGTTTTTAACGCGTCCGAGACGTAAAGATCCTGCGTTGCGTCGGCCGCCGGCGCATTGAGCCGCTTGCGCAGATCGGCCTCTTCTCCGTTCTCGGTGAAGGTGATGCAGTCCATGGGGCAGATGTCGACGCAGGCGTCGCACTCGATGCACAGCTTGCCGGTGAAGACCGTCTGCACGTCGCAGTTGAGGCAGCGCTGCGCCTCGGCGAAGCCGCTCTTCGGGTCGAAGCCGAGCTCGACTTCGACCTTGATGTCCTTCAGCGTGAGCTTCTTGTCGCGCCAGGGCACCTGGTAGCGATTGGCGAGCGAGATGTCGTTGTCGTAGCTCCACTCGTGGATGCCCATCTTCTGGGACATGAGCGATATCCCGGGCGCCGGTCGTTCGCGCACGTCCTCGCCGTTGAGCAGCTTGTCGATCGAAATTGCAGCGTCATGACCGTGGGCCACCGCCCAGATGATGTTCTTGGGGCCGAACGCGGCGTCGCCGCCGAAAAAGACGTTGGGAACGCTCGCCTGCAGGGTGGCCGTATCGACTTTCGGCATGCCCCACTGGTCGAACTCGATGCCGGCATCGCGCTCGATCCACGGAAAAGCATTTTCCTGGCCGACGGCGACGAGCACGTCGTCGCACTCGAAATGCTGGTCGGGCTCTCCGGTTGGCACAAGCTTGCGCCGGCCTTTTGCATCGTACTCCGCGCGCACCTTCTCGAAGGTGATTCCCGTCAGGCGGCCGTTGTCATGGGTGAAGGCCTTGGGCACAAGGTAGTTGAGGATGGGGATGTCCTCGTGCATGGCGTCCTCCTTCTCCCATGGCGACGCCTTCATTTCCTCGAAGCCGGAACGGACGATGACCTTCACGTCTTCGCCCCCGAGACGGCGGGACGTGCGGCAGCAATCCATCGCCGTGTTGCCGCCGCCCAGCACGATTACGCGTTTGCCGATGCTGGTGACATGGCCAAACGAGACCGAGGAGAGCCAGTCGATGCCGATGTGAATGTTCGCCGCCGCCTCCTGCCGGCCGGGCACATCCAGATCGCGGCCCCGCGGTGCGCCGCAGCCGACAAATATGGCATCGTAGCCCTCGGACATCAGTTGCTTCAGGCTGTCGATCTTCGTGCCGCCCCGGAACTCAACACCGAGGCCGAGTATGTAGCCCACTTCCTCGTCGATCACTTCGAGTGGCAGACGAAAGCGCGGTATCTGAGACCAGATCATGCCGCCGGCACGCGGATCCTGGTCGAACACCGTTACCTGATAGCCCAGTGGCGCAAGATCGCGCGCGACGGTGAGCGAGGCAGGACCGGCGCCGATGCAGGCCACGCGCTTGCCGTTCTTGCGCTGCGGCGCCTTGGGCAACCGGTCGCTGATGTCTTCCTTATGGTCCGCGGCAACGCGCTTCAGTCGGCAGATCGCCACCGGCTCTGCCTTCTCGGTGTTGCGTTCCTCGACGCGCCCGCGCCGGCATGCCGGCTCGCACGGCCGGTCGCAGGTTCGCCCAAGAATTCCGGGGAAGACGTTCGACCACCAGTTGACCATGTAGGCATCGCCGTAGCGGCCTGCCGCGATCATCCGGATGTATTCGGGAACGGGGGTGTGAGCCGGACAGGCCCACTGACAATCGACAACTTTATGAAAATAGTCGGGAACGCCGATATCTGTCGGTTTCAAACGTACTCCTTGCTGCGCTCTTTTTACTTAGCGGCTGTGTCATCAGTTAAATGACAGCGAATGGGCCCGATAAGTTCTCTGAATATTACCTGTAAGTGGCCGTTTTGAAAAGCTTTCTGACTTGAGTCTGAGGGTGTGACGTCCGTCGCACTCGAAGCGAGAATCGGTGCGGTTTGAGACAGTTATCCGACCGCCGCGGCACGCGCCAGGCCTGTTAATTGGCGCGCAAGCAACGGCTGCAACCGTATAGAACTTTGAATTTTCGTCGAAGTCTGAATAGTGGCTCTCCGGCCGCAGAATAACCACAATTCGCTTAGGGAGAAACCCCATGGAATGGCTCCTCGACCCGAATGCCTGGATCGCGCTGGTCACGCTGACGGCACTCGAAATCGTGCTGGGCATCGATAACATCATCTTCATCTCGATCCTCGTCGGACGGTTGCCGGAGCACCAGCGTGCGAAAGCGCGCACGATCGGGATCACGCTCGCCATGGTTTCGCGCATCGGCCTCCTGCTCTCCCTCGCCTGGATGATGACGCTGACCGAGCCATTGTTCAGCCTTTTCGGCCGGGAGATTTCCGGACGTGACCTGATCCTGATCGGAGGCGGGCTGTTCCTGCTCTGGAAGAGCGTCCACGAGATTCACAACTCGCTCGAGGGCGAGGAGACGGCGACGGACGAGACGGGGCGGCGCCTTGCCGCAGGCTTTGGCGCGGTCATCGCGCAGATTGCGATTATCGACATCGTGTTTTCGCTCGATTCGGTCATCACGGCGGTGGGCATGGTGGACGAGATCTCGATCATGGTCATCGCGATCGTGGCGGCCGTAGGCGTCATGCTGGTGGCGGCGCGTCCGATCGGCGAGTTCGTCGACCGCCACCCGACGATCAAGATGCTGGCGTTGTCGTTCCTGATCCTCGTTGGCGTGGCCCTGATCGGGGAGGGCTGGGACCTTCACATCGCGAAAGGCTACATCTATTTTGCAATGGCTTTCTCGGTGGCGGTCGAGATGCTCAACATCCGGATGCGCGCGAAAAGACGCAGGCGGGTAGAGCCGCTGCATTTGCGCAAGAGCCTTCGCGAAGAGCGGGAGGAAACCGCCTGAGCCGTTCGTCGATGCGCTACCGTCAGAAGTACGCGGTGGCGCTCATGGTGCATCCGCCGGCCGGGTTCGCCACCCATAGCGCAACCTTGGAGCTGTCCGCCGTCGGCGCGCCATTCACGGTGAAGCGCTCGAAATGGAAGAGCGGGTGCAAGGCGCGGTATTCCAGCTGGCGCACGGGCCGCGAGTCATTGCGGCGGCACAGATCGAGTAACAGGACGGTCTGCAACGGGCCGTGGACGATCAGCCCCGGATAACCTTCCTCGTTACGGCAATACTCGATGTCGTAATGGATCCGGTGAGCGTTGAAGATCAGCGCCGAGAAGCGGAACAGCATGATTTGATCGGCGATGACCTCGCGGCGCCATGCGGCGTCGGCCGGTGCCGGCTTGAGCGGCGGGGGCGGGTCGCCGGGCCGCGGCGCATCCCGGTAAACGATATCGTGCTCTTCGATCACCGCGGCGCTGCCCGAGGCCGTGATGGTGTGGCGCACGGTGACGAACACGAGATTGCCGGTGCGTCCCTGCTTGCTCTCGACCGACACAATTTCCGAATCAAGCCGTGCCGTTTCCCCTACCTTGAGAGGCCGCGCGAACTCGATACGGCCGCCCGCCCACATCCGCCGTGGCAGTCGTACGGGGGGCAAGAAATCCCCGCGCCGGGGGTGGCCGTCCGATCCTATCTCGGAGGCCGGGCTGGCTTCGAGAAAATACAGCCAGTGCCAGCCCAGGGGAACCGCATCACCCGCGCGGGGCTCCGGCTCGCGGCGATCGAGCGTTGCGTCCAGCGCCGCGAGCGGCCATGGCGTGACCACGTCGGTCACGCTGCGTTGGTTTCCAATCCAGTCCTTGAGTTCCGTGCGCTCACTCACCGGTATCGTCCTCCCTGTTCAACTGTGACGATGCGTCCGGGCTTGCCGCTGCGCTGCCAACGATTGGATCATTCGAGACTCGTCATGGTCGCGAGAAGGAAGCCTGCGCGACGCCTATTATGGTCCGAATAGCGCGAGATCGGCCTGCGGGCTCTTATGCATGGCTTCGACATCATGCCCGACGCCCGGGACCTCGACGAGGCGCCAGTAAGGGAATCGCTCCCGGTCCAGCAATGGCAACACAAGCAACATCCCGCTGCCTCTTACGGAAGGGGCGCGGCCATGCAGGCTGCGGAAAAGATTTTTGCAAAGTATCCGCGCTTGGCGCAGCGCCGCACGAATCAGGCCAAGGTGCTCTCCGGCGGCGAGCGTCGCTTGCTGGAAATCTCGCGTGCGCTCGTGATGGAGCCGGAGGTGCTGCTGGTCGACGAGCCCTCGATCGGGCTCGAGCCGCGCTTCATCGACATGGTGTTCGAGATTCTCTATGACCTGCAGAACAACGAAGGCAAGACCATCATCATGGTCGAGCAGAACGCCAAGAAGGGTCTTGAGTTCGCGGACATCGGCTACGTGCTGGTCGACGGTGTGACCGCCATTGCCGGGCCAGGAAAAGAGTTACTCAAGAATCCGGAAGTCGGGCGGCTGTTCCTCGGCGGCTGAGCCGCGCTCCGCGTCAATCAGCCTTTTTGGAATTCCGATTCGGGCCCGTCCCGGAGCCCGCGCGCGGGTGTCGTGCGGCGCGGCTGAATATCATTGACGCCCCGCGCGCCATTTGAGTGACGAGTGACGAGTGATGAGTGATGAGTGATGAGTGATCGGTGATGTGCTGAATTGTTTGCGTCCGCAGGGTCGTTTGTCCGTCACCCATCACCCATCACCGCTTCAGGGGTTCGATGGTGCCCATGTGGAACTGAAATTCTCCCCGGCGGCAGTCGGAGAAGTAGTGCTGGAGAGTATTGCGGACCGTGGCAAAGGCGAGCTGGTCCCAGGGAATCTCCGCCTCGGTGTAGAGCCCGACCTCGAGGGTTTCGGCGCCCGGGTGCACGCTGGCGTCGAGCAGGCGGGCGCGGAACAGCATATAGACCTGGCCGATGTGCGGGATGTTGTAGACCGCGTAGAGCGGTCCGATTTCGACGCGCGCGTTGGCTTCTTCCAGCGTTTCGCGCTCGGCGCCCTGCTCGACGGTTTCCCCTTTCTCCAGGTAGCCTGCGGGCACCGTCCACAGGCCATGGCGCGGCTCGATCGCCCGCCGGCACAGCAGGACCCGGTCATCCCACTCAACGATGCAGCCCACGACCATGCGCGGGTTCTGGTAGTGAATGACATGGCAAGCGTCGCAGACGTGGCGTTCAAGCGTATCGCCGGGAGGCACGCGCAGCGCCACCGGGGCGCCGCATTGGCTGCAGAACTTCATGGCTTGGGGATTTTCTTCGAGTCGTTACTATACGGTAACATCGGGGCCGGGGAAAACCGGACTGCGGAGCGCCTGAAGAATCCGCTTTCATCGACCGCGGGCTGTTCGAGATCGCCTTGGTGCAGTCGCGCGTAAGCGGCATTGTGAGCGCGGCCGGACCTTCGGTTTTATTTCACCGATGCGGACGGGGATTTTTCATCGCAGGCTCCCGATTATCCGCTCGTCTGGCTGGTGAAGGCAGGGGCAAGGTGCCGTGGGGCGAGCGCATTCAGCTCAACTAAGACCCCGTGAGTCGTGAGTGGTGATTCGTGAGTCGACTCCAATACATTGCTGCGTTTGCGCTGCTCATTGCGACGGGCGCGGGACAGGCGGCGCTCGCACCGGGCGATCACGAGTTTTCGGTCAGGCACGATGGGCTGCGCCGGACCTATCTCGTCTATGTCCCGCCGCAGACCGCAGCGGGCGGGCGTTTGCCCGTCATTTTGAATTTTCACGGTGGTGGCGGCAACGCCAAGACGCAGAAATGGTATTCGCGGATGGACGAAACCGCGGCGCGCGAGGGTTTTGTCGCGGTGTACCCGAACGGCACTGGGGGTTTTGCCGGGCGCTTTCTTACCTGGAACGCAGGTATGTGCTGCGGCTCGGCGGCGGCAAGGCGCGTGGACGATGTCGGTTTTATTCTGGCGGTGCTGGATGATCTTGCCCGGCGAACACGGATCGACTCGACCCGGGTTTACGCAACGGGTCTCTCGAACGGTTCTATGATGGCCTATCGGCTGGCGGCCGAGGCGTCCGATCGCATTGCTGCCGTGGCGGGCGTGGCCGGTGCAGTGACACTGCCGCGATTCAAATCGGCGCGTCCCATGCCAGTCATGCACATTCATAGCGTCGACGACGAGCGTGCGCTCTACCGCGGAGGGCTCGCGCCAGCCTTCCCGTGGACCAATACCCGTGTGTTGCACCCACCGGTCGCGGCCATGCTCGAGAAATGGCTGGCGCACGATGGTTGCCCCGCGAAGCCAGACATAACGGCAACAGTCAAAGGCCATCCAGGTGCCGCTGATGCCGCACATACGGCAACGCGCTCGACCCATGGGCCATGCCGCGCGGGCACCGAGGTCGTTTTGTGGAAGCTAACCGGTGCCGGGCACGTCTGGCCCGGCGGGCAGCAGGACTTCCTGCCGTTGCTCCTTGGCAGCGGGACGCGCGTTATCAATGCTAACAACGAGATGTGGACTTTTTTCGCGCGTTTCCGCCGCGAGTGATCAAGATCCGAGCACGAGGTCGTCAAGGCTGCGGTGCGGCGCCGCTCGACGGCGACTTGTAGGGACTTCGCTCGTTGAGTTCGTCGACGTAGTCAACGATACCGCGCGCTTCCCGCACCAGATGTTCCTCGATTGCATTCGCGAACTCTGGATGCGCGAGCCAGTGCGCCGAACAGGTTTCGACCGGCACCAATCCCCGCGCAAGTTTGTGTTCCCCTCTGGATCCGCCCTCGAAGGTTTCAATCCCGCGCGCGATGCAGTAATCGATCCCCTGGTAGTAACAAGCCTCGAAATGCAGGGCCGGATGGTATTCCAGCGCGCCCCAGTAGCGCCCGCATAACCGCTGTCCGTTGCGCACGTTCAGCGAGGCGGCGACAGGCGTGCCGTCGCGCTCGGCGACAATGAGGACCATGTGCTGCGCCAGCTCGCGACCAATGCGGCAGAAGAACTCGAGGTTGAGATACGGGCTCGAGTGGTGCTCGCGATACGTTTGGCGATAGCAGCGGTTGAAGAATGCCCAGTCACGTTCGCTGATGTCCGTTCCCTCGAGCCAGCTAAAGCGGATGCCGGCGTCGCTCACCTTGCGGCGCTCCTGCTTTACCTTCTTGCGTTTGGTATGGTTGAACCCGGCCAAAAAGGCGTCGAAATTCGCGTAACCCTGATTGACCCAGTGAAATTGCACGGTCGTCCTGGCAAGCATGCCGTGCGCATACAGCCGTTGCGCGTCGCCGCGCGTGGGAAAGAGGCAATGCAGCGAGGAAACCCGCAGCTCGCGCGCCAGGGCGAGCGCCGCACCGATCAGGCGGTCATGGTCCTGTTCGCTTCCGGCGAGAATGCGCGCGCCCGTGACGGGTGTGAAGGGGATCGCGCAAAGCAGCTTCGGATAGTAATCGAGGCCATGCCGGTGGTAGGCATCGGCCCACGCCCAGTCGAACACGTACTCGCCATATGAGTGGGACTTGACGTAGAGCGGCATGGCGCCGGAAAGCCGCGCCCCCGACTTCAGCAGGAGATAGACCGGCGCCCACCCCGTCGCTTCGCTGGCGCAGCCGGTCTCGTGCAGCGCCGAAAGGAACTGGTGCGTCAGGAACGGATCGTCTCCTGCAAGCCGGTTCCATTCATCGGCCGGCACGGCGGCGAGCGAATCACAGACCTCGAGTTCCAAGTCTTTCGGCACGTTCGAGCAGATGGGAAGAGACGGGCGAATGATATATTAGAGCCCCTAAGATAACGAAACACACGCGCGTTTCGTTAGCTTAGGGGCTCTTGGCGAAATGAAGATTGCGATTGCGCAGATGAACGCGACGGTCGGCGACCTGGCGGGCAACGTTGCCCGCATCGCCGAGTTTGCCGACCGTGCGCGCCGGTCCGGTGCCGACCTGCTGGTGACGCCCGAACTAGCCCTGTGCGGCTACCCTCCCGAAGATCTGTTGCTGCGCGACGATTTTCTCGAGGCCTGCGACGAGGCGCTGCGCGACCTGGCGGCGCGCGTGAGTGACGTGACGCTGGTGGTTGGCCATCCCCGCGCCGAGGAGGGCAAACGCTACAACTCGGCTTCGATCATCCAGGGCGGAAAGGTCATCGGTCTCTACGACAAGTTCCGATTGCCCAATTACACGGTGTTCGACGAGGAGCGCTATTTCGAGCCGGGCGCGAAGCCATGCGTTTTCGGCATCGACGGGGTCAGCTTCGGTGTCAATATTTGCGAGGACACGTGGGGATCGGAGGGTCCTGCCACGGCGCGCCGCAGGAGTTCTCTGCGCGACGAGCGCGTGGGCATCAATATTTGCGCGGACTCGTGGACTGCCGAGGCGCCGCGAGCGACGCGCGACGCCGGCGCCGGCGTGTTGCTGGTCTTGAACGCCTCCCCGTACCACGTGGGCAAGCAGACCGTGCGCTACGACGTCATGCGTGAACGCGTGGCGGAGACCGGCATGCCCCTGGTCTACGTCAACATGGCGGGCGGGCAAGACGAGCTCGTCTTCGACGGCGCGTCGTTCGTGTTAAACCGCGATGGGGTGATCACGCACCAGCTGCCCATGTTCGAGGAGGCGCTGGGACTCGTGACGCTCACCGACGGCGACCCGCAGCGCGGGGAGATCGCGCCCGAGCTCTCGACCGAGGCTGAGGTCTACGGGGCGCTGGTTACCGGCGTGCGTGACTATATCGACAAGAATGGGTTTCCCGGCGCGATTATCGGCACCTCGGGCGGAATCGACTCCGCGCTGACGTTGGCCATAGCGGTCGACGCCCTCGGGACCGATCGCGTGCGTGCGGTGATGATGCCCTCGCAATACACCGCCGGCATTAGCGTGGAGGACGCGCGGGCGGAGGTGGGGGCGCTCAAGGTCCGATACACGGAGATCGCGATCAAGCCGATTTTCGACGCGTTCCTGGCAGCGCTGGCCGGCGAGTTCAAGGGGTTGCCTGCGGATGTCACGGAGGAGAACCTGCAGTCGCGGATCCGTGGCACGTTGCTGATGGCGTTCTCGAACAAGACGGGAGCGTTGGTGCTCACCACGGGCAACAAGAGCGAGATGGGAACCGGCTACGCGACGCTTTATGGAGATATGGCCGGCGGCTTCGGCGTGCTGAAGGACATCAACAAGATGATGGTGTATCGGCTGGCTCGCTATCGCAACAGCGTCGCTCCGGTCATACCCCAGCGGGTGATCGAGCGCGCCCCGTCAGCCGAGCTGCGTCCCGACCAGACCGATCAGGACAGCCTCCCGCCGTACGCGGTGCTCGACGCCATCATGGAGGCGTACGTCGAGAGCGATATCAGTCCGAAGAAGATCATTGAACATGGCTTCGCCCCTGCAGACGTCGAGCGTGTGGTACGGCTGGTGCGCGGTAGCGAGTACAAGCGACGCCAGGCCCCGGTTGGTGTGCGGATAACGCCGCGCGGTTTCGGCAAGGACTGGCGGTTCCCGATCACCAACAAGTTCCGGCACCGATTCGATTAGGATTTCGTCGAACCATAGCTCGACGAAATCCTCAGGCAGGACTCCCCGCCGGAAAACAGCATGAAGGAATTTGTCGGTCTAAAGCCGACAAATTCCTGCCTGTGTTATCCTTAACGTAAACAGCGGACGCCAATGTTGCGGAGGGGCCCCATGAAAAAAATCGAAGCCATCTTCAAACCATTCAAGCTCGACGAGGTGCGCGAGGCGCTCTCCGAGATCGGTGTGAGCGGCTTAACCGTGACGGAAGTAAAGGGCTTCGGTCGGCAGAAGGGGCACACCGAGCTCTACCGCGGGGCCGAATACGTGGTCGATTTCCTGCCCAAGGTCAAGCTCGACGTCGTAGTCCCGGACAAGCTGCTGGAGGGCGCAATTGATGCGATCGTCAAGGCCGCTCGTACCGGCAAGATTGGGGACGGCAAGATTTTCGTCAGCAATGTCGACCAGGTGCTTCGCATCCGCACCGGCGAGACCGACGAGGCAGCCATCTAAAGGATGAAGGCGGAAGGCAGAAGGCGGAAATGTAAGACGTCTTTGCGATCCTTCATCCTTCTGACTTCTGACTTCTGCCTTTGAGAAGCACTACCACAGCTCCGCCGCCGCCATCCGGCGGCTTTGCCTGACAAAACGCGAGAACGTCGTCCCGCCGCATCAGCCACCCGGCTACCTTGCGCTTGAGCACCGGCTCGCGGTTTTTCGAGCGCAGCCCTTTCCCGTGCACGATGCGAACACACCGGAGATCCCGGCGCGCGCAGTGAGCGAGAAACTGCGCGAGAAGCTCACGCGCATCGGTGCTGGTCGAGCCGTGGAGATCGAGATCGTCCTGAGTGACCCAATGACCGCGACGCAGCTTGCGCAGGATCGGGGCGCCGATGCCGGGGCGCACGAAGGACAGTTCCTCGCCCGTATCGAGCCCGAGTTCCCAGGCCGTCTGGTGCCCGAGGCTTTCGTGAAGCGCGGCGCGCTCGTCCAGCAGCCTCTGAACGGGTACCGGGCGCGGACGGGGACGCTCGAGCATAGTCTTGGAATGGCGCAGCGGGGTCACGTCTGAAACAGACGCTCGAAAGAGGTCTGCATCGTGCGCTTCGGCGACGGGTTTGTGAAGTCGCTTTTTCATGGTGGAGCGGTGTCGTCGCCGGACGCAATATCAGGGCCTTCGGCGCGACTCAGAGCCCCTAACATAATGAAGCGCGCGCGTTGCGAGCCAAGATCGCGATAGCGCAGTGTGTGTTTCATTATGTTAGGGGGTTCTTAGTCGTACTGTGTTTGCTAATCACGCGCCGCTGCCCGCCGGTATGCTTTCCCGCAGCACGGACACTGCGGGAGCCCTCGCGCGATGGCGCGTGCCAGTCGATGGCGAGCGGTGGCGA
>JAOTTL010000123.1:0-11092 GCA_029864385.1 Betaproteobacteria bacterium
GTTCAGGCAGTTCCTGCTGCGGGGCGTGGACCAGGTCAGCGGCGAATGCGATTGGGTATGCCTCGCCTACGACATCAGGCGGATGCACCGGATGCCGTGCACCTGAATGACGGCTCAAGGCCAATAAACACCCCCACTACAGCCCGTCGGCTCGGCGATGACCAGGAGCGACTACCCATGCGTTCACGCCGACCGTTCATGACACCAAGTCCGACAGGCTGCTACCGCGGCGGGATTCGACTTGCGCCTAGCGCCCGGCCCGCGCGGGCAGGCGGGAGGTGCGCTCAATAGCGTGGGCAAGCGAGCGAACGCTCCGCAGGCTGCCCATGATCAGGTCTGCGAAAACTTCACCGAGTGCCGCGTAGTCCTGCGCTTTCCAGCGCTCGACTTCCGAGAGATGAACTTCGTCGAGAAGCTGAATTGTTCTATTTTCGCTCTTAGCAGTGTGTTCCATACTAGACTCCGTTCCGATTTCAGATCATGCGTCGCCAAATGACGACACTTACTCTTACTTTCAATAGATTACACAAGATATTAGAAGCGGAGGTATGACAAATGTTGCACTGCGCTAGCTGCATTTTTGTGCAGCATAAGACATATAAAAACTAAACCAAAAGGTCTAAATGGAGCTGACGGTGGCCTACGCGTGAGACATAAGTCCGCATTATGACTCACATTGTCTGGCGACGGGCGACGCATGTCACAGGACTGTGGCAGCTACAGGGGCGTACCGATTCCCCGGTCTGGCAGAAATTCCAATATTCTCTTGTCTTGGTTACTCGTGGGGGTGTCTGTGGACCCGAATTCCGATACGAAGGCATCGATATCGCGCCCCGAATTGTGGGGAAGCCGCGGTGAAAGATTTCTATCGCTCCGCCAACGCACACGCGCCCTGGCTGCGCCGTTATCGGCGGAGGATTGCACGATCCAGTCGATGCCTGACGCGAGCCCGGTGAAGTGGCACTTGGCGCACACAACGTGGTTTTTCGAGACCTTTGTGCTGGCGCCCTACGTGCCCGGCTACCGCCTTTTCAACCCTTCCTATCGCGTTCTCTTCAATTCGTACTACAACAGCGTCGGTGAACGGCACCCTCGGCCTGAGCGGGGAATGCTCTCGCGCCCAAAGCTTGAGGAAGTGCTTGCGTATCGCCATCGGGTCGACGAAGCCGTGCTCCAATTGCTTGCCGGGGAACGATTGCTTCCCGAAGTCGGGCCTTTGATCGAGCTCGGGCTGCATCATGAGCAGCAGCATCAGGAACTCATCCTCACGGATGTGAAGCACCTGCTCTCGCGCAATCCCTTAAAGCCCGCCTACCAGAAGCAATGGCCGCTCACGCCGATTCGTGCGCGCGACCGGGGATGGAAGCCCCTCGAGGCGGGCCTGCGCGAAATCGGGCACGCCGGCTCTGAGTTCTGCTTCGACAACGAAACGCCGCGCCACCGCGTCTGGCTGAATGCGTTCCAGATTGCCTCGCATCCGGTGACGCACGGCGATTTCATCGAGTTCATCGAAGATGGGGGCTACCGACGGCCCGAGCTATGGCTCTCGGCCGGGTGGGACTCAGTGACTGCCCGTGGGTGGCAAGCCCCCGAGTATTGGGACCGCCGCGATGGACAGTGGCATTCCTTCACGCTTCACGGGGAAGTTCCCGTGGATCCCCACACGCCGATCTGCCACGTAAGCTTCTTTGAGGCTGATGCCTTTGCGCGCTGGGCAAACGCTCGCCTGCCGACCGAAGCCGAGTCGGAGATCGCCGCGCGCGACACTCCGTTGGGCGGAAATTTCCTGGAAAGCGGCGCGTTGCATCCGCTCGCGCTTCGCGAGGCGCCTGCCGATGGAGCACTTGCGCAGGCCTTCGGCGATGTGTGGGAGTGGACGCGTAGCGACTACGGGCCATACCCCGGGTTCCATCCTGCTGCCGGGGCGGTCGGCGAGTACAACGGCAAGTTCATGTGCGGCCAATACGTCCTGCGTGGCGGATCGTGCGTCACACCATCAAGCCATATCCGCGCCACCTACCGCAATTTCTTTCCGCCGGAAGCGCGCTGGCAATTCTCGGGCCTGCGCCTCGCGCGCGATGCCGAATGACGCGCTGCTCAATTCATAACCGGAACGTAGCTCAAGAACAACAAAACAATATTAGCCGCAGATAAACGCAGGTGAACGCAGATAAAAAAACGTAGGTGAACCATCAGTGCAGCGGCAGGATTTGCGATCTTCAGTCGTGAGTCGTGAGTCGTGAGTCGTCACTCGTCACCTGTCACCTGTCACCTGTCACCTGTCACCTGTCACTACTGCTTGACGCCTATGGGCGTCATCTTCCCGGGCAGCAGACAGCCCTTGCGCGCGCGATGCAAAATGTGTTTCTGGAGGTTTTCACCGCTCACGGTCACCGTGCGCTCCTTGTCCGTGCGGGATTTGCCGATGACTGTCACGGACGTCGAGTCGGCAAAACCCACTGCGACCATCTTCTCGCCCTTGTCGAGCCCCATCAGGGTGATCCCTCGGCCACGGGCAAGTTCCTTCAGTTCCGAGGCGGGGAAGAGCAGCATCCGGCCTTGCTCCGAGAACGCGACCGCCATCTCGGGCTTCTCGGGTACGAGCGCCGGGCGGAGGACGCCGGCGCCCTCCGGCACCGTCATGAACGCCTTTCCGGCCCGCACCCGCGACAGCAGCTCTTCCGCTTTCACGATGTAGCCATAGCCAGCCGAGTTCGCGACGAGATAGCGGCGGCCAGGCTGTGCGTCCACCGCGTGCGCGAAGCGGGCGCCGGGCGCGAGATCAACGAGCGACGTAAGCGGAACGCCATCGCCGCGGCTGCCGGGCAGCTCCGCCGCCTGTACGCTAAAGGCCCGGCCAGTCGAGTCGATAAGCGCGAGATAATGCACCGAGCGCGTCTCGATGATCGCGTACGGCCCGTCCCCCGTCTTGTAGGTGACCCCGGAAAGATCCAGCTCGTGTCCCTGCCGCGAGCGTACCCAGCCGTTGCGGGAAACGATGACGGTGAGCGGCTCGTCCACAACCTGTCGCTCGAAGGTCGCGCGTCCCGCCTCTTCGATCATGGTGCGACGGTTGTCGCCGTACTGCTTCGCATCGTCGCGGATCTCCTTCGCGACGAGCTTCTTCATCTCGGCATCGCTGCCGAGCAGCGCCTTCAGGTCCTTGCGCTCGCCCTTGAGCTCCTTCAACTCGCTCTCGATCTTGATGCCCTCGAGACGCGCCAGCTGGCGCAACCGAATCTCGAGGATGTCCTCCGCCTGGACATCGGTCAGCTTGAACTGCTTCATCAGCGCGGGCTTGGGCTCGTCCGACGCGCGGATCAGCTTGATCACCTTGTCGATGTTGAGAAATACGATTCTCCGGCCCTCGAGAATGTGAAGGCGCCGCTCGACCTGGGAGAGCCGGAACTTCGTGCGCCGCGTAACAGTAGCGACGCGGAACTGGACCCACTCCTCGAGCAGTTGGTGGATGTTCTTGCGCCCGGGTCGCCCGTCGAGCCCAAGCGCCACCAGGTTCACGGAGAAGTTCTCCTCGAGGCTTGTGTGCGAGAGCATCACGCGCATGAATTCGTCGGGGTCCTGGCGCGAAGAGCGGGGCTCAAGCACCAGCCGTGTGCGGCTGGCCTTGTCTGACTCGTCGTTGACCTTTTCGAGCACGCCAAGGATGAGCTGCTTCAGGTTCGTTTGTGCCGCGCTCACCTTGCCGCCGCGCTCCTTCACCTTGGGATTGGTGAGTTCCTCGATCTCCGACATCACGCGTTTGGCAGAGGTGGTGGGCGGCAGCTCGTAGATCGCGACTTGCCATTGTCCGCGCGCGAGGTTTTCGACCTTCCAGCGGCAGCGCGCCCGCAGCGAGCCGCGTCCCGTCGTATAGGCCTCCATGATCGCCTGACGCGAGCTGATCACCTGGCTGCCGCCGGGGAAATCGGGTCCCTGAATGATGTCCATCAGGGCCTTCGGCGTCGTCTTCGGATGTCGGAGCAGCTGCACGGCCGCCTCGGCGACTTCGCGCATGTTGTGCGGGGGCAGCTCGCACGCCATACCGACTGCGACGCCCGAGGCGCCGTTGAGCAGCAGCATCGGCAAGCGCGCCGGCAGGATTTCCGGCTCCTTCAGCCGCCCGTCGTAGTTCGGGCGGAAATCGACCGTGTCCTGGTCGATCTCGGAGAGCAGCAGATTGGCGATCGGCGTCAACCGCGCCTCGGTGTAGCGGTAGGCCGCCGCGGCGTCGCCGTCCTGCGTGCCAAAGTTGCCCTGCCCGTCGATGAGCGGGTAGCGCAGCGAGAAATCCTGCGCCATGCGCACCAGCGCGTCGTAGGTCGAGGCGTCGCCGTGCGGGTGATACTTGCCGAGCACTTCGCCGACGATCCGCGCCGACTTGCTGTGCTGCACGCCCGAGCGCAGCCCGAGCTCGTGCATGGCGTAGAGGATGCGCCGCTGCACCGGCTTCTCACCGTCCTCGACGTTGGGGATCGCCCGCCCGCGCACCACGCTCATCGCGTAGGTGAGGTAGCTGCGCTCGGCGAACATCGCCATGTCGATGAAGTCGTCGCCCGCCGCGCCGCCGGGGCCTGCCGGCTTGCGCGCGCCGCCGCCGCCTGACGCGGCAAAGAGATCGAGCGTCGCGTCGTCCTGTTTGCGGCCTCTTCCTCTGGTTCTCGTGTCCATCATACGTCGGCTTCGACCTGGTCGCCTTTCTCTTCCATCCACGCGCAGCGCTGCTCGGCTTCCTTCCGCGACATGAGCATGTTGAAGAGCGCGTAGGTCTTGTCGCGGTCCTCGATCCTCACCTGCAGCAAGCGCCGCGTGTCCGGGCACAGCGTCGTCTCCCAAAGCTGCCCCGGGTTCATCTCGCCCAGCCCTTTGAAGCGCTGGATCAAGATCGACTCGGCCCGGATGCCGTCGTCGCGCGCGCGGTCGCGAATGGATTTGAGCTCCTCATCGTCCAGCGCGTAGAGCTTGCGCGCCGGCCGCTTGCCGTGGCCCGGGATATCGACCTTGTAGAGCGGCGGGCAGGCGATATAGATGTGCCCGCGCTCGATCAGCTTCGGAAAGTGACGGTAGAAGAGCGTCAGCAGCAGCACCGAGATGTGCGCCCCGTCCACGTCCGCGTCGGTGAGCGACCCGATCTTGCCGTAGCGCAGGCCCGAGAGGTCGGGGTCGCCGCTCTCGCCGTGCGGATCTACGCCCACCGCTACGGCGATGTCGTGGATCTCGGCGTTGGAGAAGAGCAGCTCCCGCTTCACCTCCCATGAGTTCAGCGCCTTGCCGCGCATCTTGTAGATCGCCTGAAAGCGCTTGTCGCGCGCCTGCTTCGCCGAGCCGCCCGCGGAATCGCCCTCGACGAGGTAGAGCTCGTTCTCGCCGAGCTCGCTCGACTCGCAGTCGGTCAGCTTCTCGGGCAGGATCACGACGCTTGAGGATTTCTTGCGCTCGACTTTCTGCACGGAGCGCGAGCGCTCGACTGCCTGGCGAATGGCGAGCTCCGCGATCTTGCGGCCATGCTCGACGTGGGTACTGAGCCAGAGCTCGAACGGGTCGCGCACCATGCTCGAGACGAGCTTGACGGCGTCGCGGTTGGAGAGCTTTTCCTTGGTCTGCCCGTGGAACTGCGGCTCCAGCACCTTGGCCGAGAGGAAGAACACGGTGCGCGACCAGACGTCGTCCGATTGCAGCTTG
This sequence comes from Betaproteobacteria bacterium, assembly GCA_029864385.1. GTDB lineage: Bacteria > Pseudomonadota > Gammaproteobacteria > Burkholderiales > SG8-41 > SG8-41. The sequence continues at coordinate 5,680 of JAOTTL010000123.1, forward strand.
ATGCCGCGCGGCATCAAGCTGTGGTGATCGGCAAAGGCCTTGATCGCCTCGAACAGGCCGTCGCGCAGCCCTGCCTCGTGGGTGCCGCCAGCGGGTGTGGGAATGAGGTTCGCATAGGACTCGCCATACCCCTTTGCCTCCTCCACGAACGCGAACGCCCAGCCGGCGCCTTCGCCCGCCGCGAAGCCGTTCCCCTCCTGCACGTACTTCTCGCCCTCGAAGACCGGCGCGATCGGTTGTGCGTCGGCGAGCATCTCCGCGAGATAACCCTTCATCCCGTCCGGATAGCTCCAGGTGCGCGTCGTCGTCTCTTTCGCGCCTTCGATGTTGAGCGTGACCTTCACGCCCGGGAGGAGCACGGCCTTGGAGCGCACGATGCGCTCGAGATCGGGCAGCGAGACCTTCGGCGAATCGAAATACTTCTTGTTGGGCCAGATGTGAACCGATGTGCCCGTGTCGTTTTTCGCGCAGCTGCGGACCATCTTCAGCTTGCGAGCAACAGCGCCGTCGGCGAATGCCATCGCATGCAGGCCGCCCTCGCGCCGCACCTCGACCTCGAGCCGCTCGGAAAGCGCATTGGTCACCGACACGCCGACGCCGTGCAGCCCGCCGGAGAACTTGTACGCCGCGTCCGCCTCGGACCGCGCGAATTTCGCGCCCGCGTGCAGCTCGGTGAATACCAGTTGCACCGTGGGGATCTTCTCCTCCGGGTGCAGGCCCACCGGGATGCCGCGCCCGTTGTCGGCGACCGTCACCGAGCCGTCGCGGTGCACGGTGACGTCGATGCGGTCCGCGTGCTCGCCGAAGGCCTCGTCGGCCGCGTTGTCGATCGCTTCCTGGATGATGTGGGTGGGATCGCTGGTCCGGGTATACATTCCCGGCAGCCGCTGCACCGGCTCGATGCCACGCAGCTTCTTGACCGAGCTCTCGTCGTATTTCTTTGCCGCCATGCTCTCCCGTCGCCAAATAGAACATTCGCTCGCGCGCGAGGGCGCGACTTGCAGCCCGTAGCGTACCGCATTTCTGATACCGGTACTACCCGTGCCCGCGGGATGTCGCCCGCCGGCGACACGGCCATCGCCCAAGTGGTGATGAGAAATGGTGATGGAAACTGGTGATGGGAAGTGGTGATGGGAGATGGTGATGGGAACTGTTGATGAAAACCACGGGCGGGGCTGACGCCCCTCACCCCTCTGGTGCTAGCATCGCGGCGGGAGGTTCACATGTCCGACGATATTCATCAGCCAGCGCCCGGCGTATTCGAGGCGGCGCGCACGCGCCGCTCCATCCGCGCCTATCAGCCGAAGCCCGTTCCCATCGACATTGTGCGCGAGATCGTGGCGCTCGGCCGTCATGCCCCGAGCGGTTCGAACATCCAGCCGTGGTGCGTGCACGTGCTGACGGGCGCGACGCTCGCGCGCGTCGGCACAGCGATCCAGCAGGCGTTCCTCACGGACGAGCCCGGCCACAAGCGCGACTACGATTACTACACCGACCCCATCGAGGAGCCCTATCTCGCTCGCCGGCGGCAGTGCGGGTGGGGGCTCTATGGCACGCTCGGCATCGGACGGGGCGACCGCGAGAAATCCAAGGCCTACCGCGCGACCAATTACAATTTCTTCAGCGCGCCGGTAGGGATCATCTTTACGATCGACCGCCGGCTCGAGCGCGGAAGCTGGCTCGACTACGGCATGTTCCTGCAAACCACCATGCTCGCTGCCCGCGCAAAAGGCCTTCATACGTGCGCGGAGGCGGCCATCGCGAGCTACCCCGACGTCGTGCGGCGCGAGCTCGGCATCACGGCGGACTGGATCGTGATCTGCGGGATGGCAATGGGCTACGCGGATCCCACGGCGGTGGTCAACACGTTCCAGCCGCCGCGGATCGAACTGGACGAGTACGCCACGTTTCTCGACTGACAAGCGGGATCACGGAAAACCAGCTGCAGATAGATTCCGTCAAACCGATAAAGGACGATTAAAGCGTCACCGCAGAGGTCGCTAAGGCCGCGAAGGGAAACAAAAGCTCTTCCGCAGAGGTCGCCAAGGCCGCAAAGGAATAGAAAAGCTTTGACACAAAGGACACTAAGGACATAAAGGATTTCAGACATTAATTAAAGAGCACGGCGAGCGTCGCATCCAGACCACTGACTTCCGTGTATGCCACCCTTGGCGCTGCCTCCGCGACCTTGGGTACCAATTACTATTCCTTGGCGTCCATCCTCACCCGCGCCCCTCTCCCAAGCTGAGAGGGGAGGCTCGAGCTTTCCCTGCTCCATTCGGGAGAAGGGGAAGGGATGAGGGGACGGCGTCCTCGTCGGTGATGCTTTCATAATGTACAGGTCACCGCTTACCGCTTACCGTTAACCGTTAACCGTTTACCGTTCACGAACATAGACAATGCGATCGCGATCTGCTCTAACCCTGCTTGTAGGAACGGCCATCGTGTGGCTCGCTCCGCTGCTGGGTCTGCTTGCCGCGGGGCGATCAATAGAGCGCTACGCCGTTTTCCCACCGCGTACGGAAGCCATCGCGCACGCGCCCTTCGAGTGGGGTGCCTTCGTTGCCCTGTCGGTTCCGGTGCTCGCCGCGTTAGCGCTCTACGTCGCCGCTTTCGTCCGAGCTGCTCCGCGGCCGCCGATGGCACGCGTCGGCAACTTTCCCTGGTGGGGCTGGGTCGGGTTGGCCCTGATCGCCGCCGGCTGGGTTCTCGCCTGGACAGAAGGCCTCGTGCCTCCCGGGTGGCGGCGTCACACCTTTACGCCGCTATGGCTCGGCTATGTTCTGACGGTGAACGGGCTCCTGTTGCGCCGCACGGGCCGCTCGCCGCTGACGCAGCGCACCGGCTGGTTTCTCACACTATTCCCGGTCAGCGCCGCTTCGTGGTGGCTGTTCGAGCACCTCAATCAATTCGTGAACAGCTGGTATTACAGCGGCGTGCACGCAACAAACGATTGGGACTATTTCCTGCAGGCCACCGTGCCGTTTTCCACCGTACTTCCCGCCGTGGCGAGCACGCTCGCCTGGCTGCGGCAGTTTCCGCGCCTCGAGGCGCTCGCGCTTCCGCCGATTCACGGCCACCGGACACTCGCATGGGGAGCGCTCGCCGCCGGTACCGTTGCCCTGGCCGCAATCGGGCTTTGGCCCGAGATCCTCTATGCCACCCTCTGGGTCGGTCCGCTTCTGGTTTTGTGCGGACTGCAGCAAATCGCGGTAGGTGAGACGCTGCTCTCGCCGCTGGCGCGCGGTGACTGGCGTGCGCTGCTGCAGCCGGCGCTGGCGGCCCTTGTCTGCGGCCTCTTCTGGGAGCTGTGGAACTCCGGCAGTCTCGCGCAGTGGCACTACAGCATTCCCTATGCGCAGCGGTTTCATGTCTTCGAGATGCCGCTGCTCGGCTACGCCGGCTACCTTCCGTTTGGCGTCATGTGTGCGCTGGTGCTGGACCTAGTGGCACGGATCGTCGAGCGCCGCGGGCTTTACAGTCGCGACTAAAGCTTCTCCGCCGAGGTCGCCAAGGCCGCGAAAGAATAGAAAAGCTTTGACACAAAGGACACTAAGGATTTCAATAACATCGCTGCGCGCGGCCTGCGCCTATCCCCGCGGCAAGCCGCGGGGTATTACGGCGCAGAAATACAAAAGCGGCGCGCTACGCTAAGTCAAAACCAAAACCCATATTGATCCCCGCGCCCAGAGCGCGGGGAATTGCTAGTTAAATGTAGTAGTCCAAATTCGACCTAGCAGACCATGTCCGCTTTCGACCCAAAACGGACACTTAATATTCGTGGCGCCGTTCGCTAACGCTAACCTCAAGATCACGGAGTAAGCCGTCGCGAAGGTCGTAGATCCAGCCATGAATGGCAAGCTGCTGGCCACGTTCCCACGCTCGAAGGATAGTTGGGAGGCCGCTAAGCATACGCGCCTGCGCTATGACGTTGAGCTCACAGAGACGCTGCCAGCGCATTTCGTCATCAGTAAGCGACGCAAGTTCGTCAACGTATCGCTGGCGGATCGCACGGACATGGGCAATCCATCCCTTCAGTGGATCGGTTGTGGGGGGGCCGAAAGCAGCCTGGATCCCACCACAGCGATAGTGGCCACACACGATGATATGAGAGATCTGGAGTATGTCTACGGCGTATTGCAAGACCGCCAAGCAGTTTTGATCGTCCGGGCGCACTAAATTGGCGACGTTACGGTGAACAAAAAGCTCGCCGGGCGCAAGACCCACAATTTCGTTTGCCGGGACACGACTGTCGGCACAACCGATCCAGAGGTACGCCGGCGTTTGAATCGCGCAGAGGCGCTCAAAAAAATGGGGATCGTGACGCGTTTGCTGTGAAGCCCAGGCCCGATTGTTGGCAAAAAGCTGCGGGAGCATGCGCATATATGATCAAGCCGCCTAACGAAAGGTGATTGGCATAAACGCCAGTTTTCCAATTAGCATTGTGCGCGTGCAACAATCATTCCTCAAGATGGTCAAAACGTTAGCACGCATACCTGCATAAAAAATCCTGCCTGGGATTATCGAGGGATCAAAAAGCCATTCGCCCGAGTGGCGGATGTCTGCTTTTGGGCCGAAAGCGGACGTTTTGACGCCCTGGTTCAGCGGCGGCGCCTTAGCGCCGTCCGCTGCAACCGGTTGTTGGACACAGTCTTTTGGCATTTATTCGCCGTGTCTACTAAGGGGGTTACCAACCTAGCCCTTGACCGGGCCTGTCCCAAAAAATACTCTCCTCATGCTGCCTTCACCGAGATGTTTGTCTAGTTCCGTGACCGCGTTATACAAAATCAGCGCAACCATCAGCCAAATTTGAAGCGCCCAGAAATGTGGCCACGACACGTCGCTGATTAAATGTTCGACCGCAGTGCCGAGCCCCTCATGTTTTAATAAGAACGGTATCAGTTCCTCTATACAACGGAATACGAAACACAAAACTCCATAAATCGCGGTTTTCCACAAGACGCTAAGGATAAGCGGCTTACCCGAGAACCGGCTGATGAAGGGCAACTTGTCTGCGATCAGCACAGCTTTTGCCACTGTGAGTGCCACGACTGTTGCAACGGCCACGCCGGTTGGCGTCATTTTGTACGCTTCCAATATCAGCGTTTTCGTAGCAGCCACAAGGTGAAAGGCTATGAAGAAGAAGATGGCCGGAGCTATTGCTTCTTTAAACTCGTGCTTCATTACTCGAACCATGTTCTTCATGGGTCCCCCAAAGAGGTGCTATGACATCCTTGACGTAGAGCCTCTGACGCCCAACTTGTAATGGTTAGACGAAATACTACCCAATCAAGCGTTAGGTCGACGAAATGCCATATAAGACTGTCATCCCATTCCCCGATCAATACCTCACGCCAGGGAGGGAAGTGGGACAATCCCGCTTGAAGGGGTGAGGGTCCGGTTTTGGGCCGAA
>JAOTTL010000124.1:0-11069 GCA_029864385.1 Betaproteobacteria bacterium
AGGGCAGCTGCGTCCACTCCAGAGTGTCAGCACCCTCCCACGGACGCTGCGGCGCCTTTTCACCCGAAGTGATCGTCTTCACCACGACGTACAGGAACAGGAGCTGGGAGAGCCCGAACCCGAAAGCACCGAACGAGGACAGCATATTGAAATCGGCGAACTGCAGCGCGTAGTCCGGGATCCGGCGCGGCATGCCGGCCATCCCGAGGAAGTGCTGCGGGAAGAACGTTACATTGAAAAAGACAAAGCTGAGCCAGAAGTGCACCTTACCGAGCGTCTCGTTGTACATCCGGCCGGTCCATTTCGGCAGCCAGAAGTAAATGCCCGCGAGCGCGGAGAAGAGCGCGCCCGCCACCATCACGTAATGAAAGTGCGCGACGACGTAGTAGGTGTCGTGCAACTGCACGTCGACCGGGGTGATCGACAGCACCAGCCCGGTGAAGCCGCCCATCGTGAACAGAAACAGGAAACCACACGCGAACAGCATGGGTGTCTCGAATGTGAGCGAGCCTTTGTACATCGTTGCCACCCAGTTGAACACTTTGACGCCGGTCGGCACCGCGATAAGGGTCGTCGCATACATGAAAAACAGCTGCCCCACGACCGGCATGCCGACCGTGTACATGTGGTGGGCCCAGACAATGAACGACAGGACCGCGATCGAGGCCGTCGCGTACACCATCGACGTATAGCCGAAGAGCGGCTTGCGCGAGAACGCCGGAATCACCTGCGAGACCACGCCAAACGCGGGAATCGCGATGATGTAAACCTCGGGGTGGCCGAAGAACCAGAAGATGTGCTGGTAGAGCACCGGATCGCCGCCGCCCGCCGCATTGAAGAAATGCGTCCCGAAATGGCGGTCGGTGAGGATCATGGTCACGGCGCCCGCCAGCACCGGCATCACGGCGACCAGCAGGTAGGCGGTGATGAGCCAGGTCCACACGAACAGCGGCAGCTTCATCATCGTCATGCCCGGCGCGCGCATGTTGAGGATAGTGGTGATAATGTTGATCGATCCCAGGATCGATGACATCCCAAGGATGTGTATGGCGAAGATCGTAAGATCCATTCCCATGCCCAGCTGCACCGACAAGGGCGCATAGAGCGTCCAGCCCGCCGAAGCGCCGCCGCCGGGCACGAAGAGCGAAACCACCAGCAGCAGGGCGGCAGGGGGCAGCAGCCAGAAGCTCAAGTTGTTGAGACGCGGGAAAGCCATGTCAGGCGCGCCGATCATCATCGGTATCTGCCAGTTGGCGAAGCCGACGAAGGCCGGCATGATCGCGCCAAACACCATGATGAGGCCATGCAATGTCGTCATCTGGTTGAAGAAATCCGGATTGACGACCTGCAGACCCGGCTGAAAAAGCTCTGCGCGGATGACCATCGCCATGACGCCGCCCACCAGAAACATGGCGAAGCTGAACCAAAGGTACATCGTGCCGATGTCTTTGTGGTTCGTGGTGGTGACCCAACGCATGATCCCGTAGGGATGGTGCGCGTGATCGTCGTGCCCATGGGCGTGACCGTGTGCGTGGGCTGCTTCCATACGAGGCTCTCCTGGATACTTTCTGTATTCGCGCCTACTTGCGCTGCGTCTTCACGTCGACGGGCATAACCGCTTCGCCGGTCTTGTTCTCCCAGCTGTTGCGGGTATAGGTGATGACCGCCGCGAGGTCGGCGTCGGACAAGTGCTTGAAGGACACCATCGCGGTTGGCTTGCCCTGCTTCACCACCCCATTGAGCAGAACATTGATCTGCCCTTCCTTCGGCCCGTTCACAACCTGCGATCCCGATAATGCGGGGAAGGTGGGAGGTATGCCTTTTCCGGTGGCCTGGTGGCACGCCACGCAGTTGCCGGAATAGACCTTCGCCCCGCGCGCTTTCAGCTCGTCCAGCGTCCATTGCTTGCCAGGGTCAACAGCGGTCGCCACCATCATTTTTTTCTGACCAGCGACCCACGCGGTGTACTTCTCGGGCGATACCGCCTGAACCACGATCGGCATGAAGCCGTGGTCCTTGCCGCAAAGCTCGGTGCACTGGCCGCGATAGACGCCGGGCGTGTCGGCCTTGAACCACGCGTCCCGGATGAATCCCGGATTGGCATCCTGCTTCACGCCCAGCGCGGGCACCGACCACGAGTGAATCACGTCCTGAGCGGTGGTCAGCACGCGCACCTTCTTGCCGACCGGTACAACCACCGGGTTGTCGACATCGAGCAGGTAGTTCTGTCCCTTGGGCGCCCGCCCTTCGATCTGATCGCGCGGCGTGGCGAGCGTACTGTAGAAGCGAATTCCCTCACCTTCGCCCTGGAGGTACTCGTAGCCCCACTTCCACTGGTAGCCAGTCGCCTTGATCGTCATGTCCGGCGATGACGCGTCGCGCATCAGCAGCAGCACCTTGGTCGACGGAATCATCATCAGGACTAACACGATGAGCGGCGCGACTGTCCAAATGACTTCAACCGTCGTGTTTTCGTGAAAGTGCGCCGCCTTGTGCCCGACCGACTTGCGATGCTTCACGATGGAGTAGAGCATCACCCCGAACACGCCCACGAAAATCACGACGCAGATCCCGAGAATGATGAGATGGAGGTCGTAGACCTCGCGCGCCACCGGTGATTGGGGCGTCTGGAAATCGACCTGGGACTGGGCGGCTACGGTAATGGTCCACAGCCCGGTTATCAGGCCCGCCGTGAGAATGTTCATCCACCTACCGATCATGCTTCCCCCAACCTATTTGAATGGACCACCCGCAGGGCCCGCGCCCCCCGGCCGACTCAGCGCAGCGCCCGCGCAAGATCTTTCACCAACACCAGGCGCTGCTCATCGTTCCGGTGGCGCCCGATCACCAGCTCCCGACCGTGAAATCGGAGCGCAAGACGTCGACCGTCGCGGCTCGCCACCAACTGGACCCAGTAGCGCACGAGTTCATGGTCGCGCAGCTGCCCCATCTCACGCCACTCCACCCGGACCCGGTCGTGCTCGATCGCAATCCGTTCATAGTCACCGGCATGCCGGCCAATTTCACGAAAAGCGAGAAACAGCCCCAGCATCTCCAGCCCGGCAAACGGCAAGATCAGCCACGCGCCGAGCATTGCAAACGCGACGGCGATCCCAATCGATACCGCGAAGACGAAGACGAAGACGAGAAAACGGCCTGAGGAAGAGAGCGAGTTATTGCGCCTCGCGACCAGCGAACACTCGGCCGCCCGCGACACATCGATGCATCCTGTTCCTGCCGTCATCGTTTGCAAGCGCCAGCATCCGGGTCGAGCGGGCGAAATTTAACACAAGGGACCTCGGTAGGCAACCAAGTCAGCCCATGAAATTCGGCGATTTTATAGCGACTTACGTGCGTGGCGTCAACGCGGAATGACCTGCGCGAGAAGCGGTCCGATCGCGTCGCTGGTCGGTGCCGGGGTGAACGGCACGCGCGCGATCAATCGCGCCGGAAGGCGCGCTTCGAGCGTTTCCACATTTTGATCGGCTACGGCCATGTCCGGATCGACGTGGTTCGCGATCCAACCGGCAAACCTGAGGCCTTGGGCCGCAATCGCGTCGGCGGTGAGGAGCGCGTGATTGAGGCAGCCCAGCCGCATCCCGACGACCAGGATTACCGGCAGTTCGAGCTGCCCGGCCAGTTGCGCGATGTCCGTGCGGGGCCCGAGAGGTACGCGAAAGCCGCCCACGCCTTCCACTACGACAGCGTCGGCCAGGCCCGCGAGCGCACGGAAATTGCGTTCGATACGAGCGAGGTCGATTACAACACCCTCCTGCGCGGCCGCGATATGTGGGGCTATCGCCGGTCGAAAGCAGTAAGGATTCACCAGCTCGCGCGGCGCGGCGATGTTGCTCCCGCTAACGAGTCGCTCAACGTCATCGTGCACCAGGCCGTGCGCGCCGGGCTCGGCGCCGGCGGCGACCGGCTTCATGCCCACCACCTTGAAGCCTGCTACAGCGAACGCGTACAGCAGCGCGCAGGCGATCACGGTCTTGCCGATGCCGGTGTCCGTTCCTGTTACGAAGAACCCGTGACTTGTCAATCCGTTTACCTCGCACGGGGTTTGATGTCGATGACGGGACGCCCGGTAGGACTTAACCGGGCTTGTGGTTTCCACGCGTGGCCATAGACCACCTCAAAGGTTGCCGGCAGCTTCCCGTTCTGACGAAAAGTCTCGTAGCCCTGTGCGACCTTCGTGAGCAGGGACTTGCCGCTCAGCGCGGCGGGCCGCCCGTACGTCACGTTGTGCGCGCCGATTGACTTCAGGTCGCGCATGAGATCGCGCACATCCGCGTAGGTCAGAGTGACGTACTCCATGTCCATGACTGGATCGGCAAAACCCTGCGCGATCAGCGCATCGCCGATGTTATGCATGTCGATGAAGCGGTTCACGTGCGTATGGCTGTCGGCGCCCTGGAAGGCGGCCCGCAGCTCCTTCAGCGTGTCCGGCCCGAAGCTGCTGAACATGAGCAGCCCGCCGGGCGCGAGCGCCCGCTGCATCTCGGCAAAGGCCTGTTGCGGCTCGTTGACCCACTGTAGCGTCAGGTTCGACCAGATCAAGCCGGCAGCGCCGCTGGCAACGGGCAACTGCTCTATATCGGCGCAAACCGCGGCGACGCGAGCACCCCGCCAGTCGAGCAGGCGGCGCCACCGCGCGCGCCGGAGATGCGCGCGGCGCACCATGGCCAACGCCAGATCGATCGCGACCACGCGCGCGCGTGGAAAACGGGTGAGCAAGCCCGGCACGGCGTTGCCGGTTCCGCTGCCGGCATCGACTACCCAGTCGGGTTCAAGCTTGATGTAATCGAGGCGCGCGAGCATCCGCTGGCAGATTTCGTTCTGCAGCACCGAACCCGCATCGTACGTTTCGGCTGCGCGCTCGAAGGAGCGCCGCACCTGATGCTTGTCGACGGTGAACTCGGCACTCATTGGAAGAACCGCGTGAGGTGCGCGCTCACTTCCGGCAAAGCGGTGATGAACGGCGCGTGCGCGGCGCCGGGAATCACGACCAGCTCCGCGTTGGGGAGGCTGCGGCCCAGGTGCTCGCCCGCCCCGAGCGGCGCGACATGGTCGCGTTCGCCGTGCAGTACCAGCACCGGCTGGGAGATGGCGGCGAGTTCGGCGCGCTGATCCGCCTCGAGGAGGATGTTCAGACCGCCAGCGAGCGCCGCGGCGCTCGGCACACCGCGCCGCCTCAGGCACGCGCGTAGTCGCGCCGCCGCGTCGCGCTTGCGCTCGTCGCCGAATGCCTGGAGCGAGAAAAACCGCTGCAGCGTGCCGAGGCAATCCGTGGCCAGCGCGCGCCCAAACTCCTGCAGGACCTCGCTCGATACCGCGTGCGGCCAGTCCTTGCGCCGGGCAAAACAGGGATTGGTCGCGATCAGCGCAACACTCTCGACTTGGTGCGGGGCCTTCTGCGCCCACGCCAGCGCGATCTGGCCGCCGAGCGACCACCCCACCACGCGACAACGCGCCGGCATGTCGCGCGCGAGCACCGTGGCGACGTGATCGAGGCTGTACGGCTCGCAGTCCGCGCTCTCGCCGCAACCCGGCAAGTCGACTACGTGCAAGCGGAAACGCTGCGCGAGGCCGTCCGCCAGCTCCGACCAGATGCCGCCGTGGGTGCCCCAGCCGTGCACCAGCACAAGGTCGCGGCCGGCGCCCAACGCGGTGTGATGGAGGCTCACTGCAGCGTGGCGAGCGCGCGTGCGAGGCGCTCGACATCCGCCACTTCGTGCGCCGCGGAGAGCGAGATGCGCAGCCGCGCCGTGCCTCGTGGTACCGTGGGCGGTCGAATCGCCGGCACGAGCAGCCCCTCGCTCGCGAGCGCGCTCGACACCGCCATGGCCTCCTCGTTGCCGCCGATCAGGAGCGGTTGGATCGGCGTCGAGGACGGGGCGAGGCGCCAGTGCAGCGGCTCGAAGCGCCCGCGCAAGACCTCCACCAGCGCCCGCAACCGCTCGCGGCGCCACTCCTCGCGCTCGATCAACTCGAGGCTGCGAGCCAGCGCGTGTGCCAGCATCGGCGGCGTGGCCGTCGTGTAGACATAAGAACGCGCGCGCTGGGCGAGCGTCTCGACGAGGTCCGGCTCTCCCGCGACGAAGGCTCCGAATACGCCGGCCGCCTTGCCGAGGGTGGCCATGTAGATCACGCGGGAGGATCTCACGTCGAAATGCGCGAGCGTTCCCCTGCCGCCGCGGCCAAGGACCCCGAAACCGTGCGCATCGTCGATCAGCAGCCAGGCATCGTGGCGCTCGCACAATCGGAGCAGACCGGGCACGTCTGCCAGATCACCGTCCATGCTAAAAACGGCGTCGGTCACGATGAGCTTGCGGCGCGCGCGCGACGCGGCCAGTTGGCGCTCCAGCGCTTCGAGATCGAGATGCGCGTAGCGGCTGAACTTCGCGCGCGCCAGCAGCGCCGCGTCGTTGAGAGAAGCGTGATTGAGGCGATCACCGAACACCGCGTCGCCGCGTCCCACGAGCGCGCTCACGACGCCAATGTTCGCCATGTAGCCGGTGGAGAAGAGCAGCGCCCGCGGCAGCCCCACAAAGGCGGCCAACGCCTCTTCGAGCTCGTGGTGCACTTTGGCGTGGCCGAGCACGAGGTGGGATGCGCCCGCGCCGACCCCGTGACGCGCTGCGCCTTCGCGCGCGGCTTCGATCAGCTCGGGGTGGCTGGCAAGGCCAAGGTAGTCGTTGCTGCAGAACGCGACGTAGTCGCGGCCATCGACCGTGACGCGCGCACCTTGAGGCGTTTCGAGCACGCGCCGAGCCCGCCGCAGGCACTTCGACTCAAGCTCGGCCAGCTCGCTTGCCAGCACGGAAAAAGGCGCGTCCATTCTAGTCACTCGACATGGGCCGCAGCCCGAGCCGCGCGAACAGCGCCCGGTCGCGCTCGACATCGGGGTTGCCGGTCGTCAGCAGCTTCTCGCCGTAGAAAATCGAGTTGGCGCCAGCGAAGAAGCACAACGCCTGAATGCCATCAGTCATTTCCTGCCGTCCGGCCGAGAGCCGTACCATCGCCCGCGGCATCGTGATCCGCGCGCACGCGATGCTACGCACGAACTCGAGGGGGTCGATGGAATCGGTGCCGTGGAGCGGCGTGCCCTCCACCTGTACGAGATTGTTGATCGGCACCGACTCGGGCTGAGGATCGAGGTTGGCCAGCTGCGTGATCAATGCGGCGCGCGTGCGCCGCGTCTCACCCATACCGATGATACCGCCACAGCAGACGTGGATGCCCGCGGCACGCACGCGCTCGAGCGTCTCCAGCCGGTCGCCCTGCGTGCGCGTCTTGATGATCTCGCCGTAGAATTCCGGCGCGGTGTCGAGGTTGTGGTTGTAGTAATCGAGCCCCGCCGCCTTGAGCTGCTCGGCCTGACCTTCCTTGAGGAGTCCGAGGGTCGCGCAGGTCTCGAGCCCGAGCGTTCGCACCGCTTTTACCATTTCCACAACGCGCTCGAGGTCGCGCTGTTTCGGGCCGCGCCAAGCTGCGCCCATGCAAAAGCGTGTGGCGCCGCTCTCCTTCGCAAGGCGCGCGGCCTCGACCACGCGCTCGAGCGGGAGCGTGTCCTCGTTGGCGACGCCGGTGTCGTAGCGCGCCGCCTGCGGACAATAGCCGCAATCCTCCGGGCAGCCGCCGGTCTTGACCGAGAGCAGCGTCGAGAGCTGGACTGCATTGGCGTCGAAATGCTGCCGGTGCACGCCGTGCGCGCGGTAGACGAGATCGTTGAAGGGCAAGTCGTAGAGCGTCTCGACCTGCGCAATGCTCCAGCGCGGCTTGTCGGCGACTTCGGTCCTCGAAGCGTTAAGGCGGAGGGTGTCCATGGCGTACCTAATGGGAAATTTGGCAAAAACCCATGCGTTTTGAATCACTTGAATCATCGGCCGTCCGCGTGCCGCTGTCAAATCTTACCGTGGGCGTTTTGAACATCTGCACAATAATGTTGCAGAGGATGTTGCCGCGTCGTTGCGTCCTTTGCGACGCGCCAACGCGTGATGAGCGGATCTGTGCCGGTTGCGAAGCCGAGCTGCCTCGCCTCCCGCTCACGCGCTGCGCGGTGTGCGCGGTGCCGCTCGTGTCCGGGGCGGTGTGCGGCGCGTGCCTGCAAAAACCGCCGTCGTTCGATCGCGTCTCGGCGGCATTTGCTTATGACTTTCCCATTGACGCGCTGATCCATGCCTTCAAGTACGGGCGACGCCTCGCCCTCGCGCCGGTGCTGGGCGAAGCGCTAGCCGGCGCCGGCGCGCCCGAGGGCGACGTGCTGGTGCCGATGCCGCTCGCGCCGCGGCGGCTAGCGGAACGCGGCTTCAATCAGGCGCTGGAGATCGCGCGCTTTGTGTCGCGGCGGCATGGCATTCCGATCATCGCAAGCGGGTGCCGCAAGGTCATTGAGACGCCACCGCAGGCAGCCTTGCCGTGGAAGGAACGCGCGAAGAACGTGCGCCGCGCCTTTGTCTGCGATGCCGATTTCAGCGGATTGCGCGTGGCCGTGATCGATGATGTCCTCACGACCGGCGCGACGCTGAGTGAGCTCGCGCGTGTTCTGCGTAGAGCGGGCGCGGTTGCGGTAGCGGGCTGGACCGTCGCGCGGACTGCGCCGCGGTAACTGGGAAAGCTACCGCAGCTGCCGCAGACGCTGGTCGGCGAAAGCCATCAGTTCGGGGTTGAGGTTGTTGCTCGCCTTCGCACGAAGATAGGCGTCCTGCGCCTCAACATTGCTGCTAATCGCCTGAAACGACACCCCGAGGCCAAGCCACCACACGCCGTTGCGGGGTCTCATTCGCAAGGCCGCCCGGAACTGCTCGATGGCCTCGTTATGCCACGTCTGCCGTTGCAACAGCGCGGCAAGAAACGCCAGATAGTCCGGGCTCGAACGGGCGTGCTCGAGGCTGCCCCGGAGTGTTCTCGTCGCTTGTGCGATATCGCCCCCCTCGAGCTGAATCCGTGCGAGTGCCATGGCGAAGCCTGTCTGATCGGGGTCAAGCGCCAGCCCCTCTTGCAGCAGGTGCCCTGCGTCCTCGTATTGCTTCGAGTCCAGAAGGAGTCCTACCAACGCTTGTCGCGCGTTGCGATGCCCCGGATAGATCTTCAGCGCGGCCTGCAGGCGATCCTGCGCCTCGTCGGCTCGGCCCTGACGCAGCGCTATCGTCGCTTTGCGGTACTCGTTTTGGGCGCGCCCAGCAGCCGTGGGCTGACGCACCTGCTTTTCGATTTCGACTTGGGGTGCGCCCGCATCGGGTGAAGGCTTGATTGTCGCGACCCTCTCCTTGGGTTGCTCATTCCTGGCAGTTTGAGCGGAAGGCGTTGGCCGGACCTGTTTTTCCTTTTGCACTTCTGATTCGTGGCCCACGGCCGGAGCTTTCACGGCGGCCGGCGGCGCCTTGGCGCGCTTCGCCGGCTTCCGCACCGCCTCCGGCCTCGGTTGCATCGCGGGCACCGCGGCCGTGGCGGCTTGCCCTTGGTGCTCCGGCGGCTCGGCGCGAGGCAGGATGCGTGCGCTCTCGATGGATGCCGCACGTTCGCGGGCCTCAGCCACGGCCGGGACCGCTGGCGGAACGCTCGACAACTCCAGAGTCAGCCGCGACGCCACTGGCCCTAACGCGACACGCTCGGCCCGTTCCCCCTCTCGAGCACCGGTCGCAGCTGCCGCCGACCCGGCCGCGGTTGGGCCGTCCGCGAACGCAACTGCAGGAGGCGTTATCACGGATGGAGGCTGCTCCTTGCGCCCCGTGTCCCATACTGGGATCAGCGCCCAGGCGCCCGTTAATCCCACTGCCGCAACCAGCCCCACGATGACGAGCCCGCGCCAGGTGCCTCCCCGCCTTTGGGCCGGCAGGGCCCGCACATGGTTCGGCAAGGCCTGCCGCTCGGGCCCGGAAGCCCGGCGCAACTCCAGATCGACCAAAACCTGATTGATGAGGCTCATTGCAGTAACGCCCAGCTAATGCCGCCAAACGAAAGCAGCAGGACAGTAAAGCCCAACCACCACCACGGCTGCCGCGGTTGCGCCGAGGGCGTGTCGGCCACAGCACCGTGCACGTGGACCGGGAGCACTTCCTGCGCCCCTTCACCGTAAGCGAGGAGCATCGCCTTGTGGGCGATGATGTTGACCAGCCGCGGCACGCCGTGGCTGCGGCGGTAGAGCAGCCGCACTGCGGGCGGCGTGAACAGGCGGCTCCCGCGGTAGCCAGCGACCCGCAATCGGTGCGTAATGTAATGCTCGATCTCGTCGCGCGAGAGGACAGTAAGCACGTATTGGAACGTGATGCGTTGCCTCAACTGCCGCACCGATTCCCGCGCAAGCTTCTCGTCCAGCTCCGGCTGCCCGAACAGGACGACCTGCAAGAGCTTGCGTTTCTCGGTCTCGAGATTCGTCAGCAGCCGCAGGGCTTCTAGCGTCTCGATCGGCATCGCCTGTGCCTCATCCAGGCACAGCACCACCGTCTTGCCCTCGCGCGCGAAGTTGACGAGCGACCGCGTCACCTCCCTGAGCAGGTCGTGCTGGTCTGCCTTTTCGGGCGCGGCCACGCCCAGTTCATCGGCCAGCGCCAGCAACAGTGCAAGCGGCTCCAGATAGGGATTGGGGATATACGCCGGGACGCACTTGTCATCCAGCGTAGCCATGAAACGCCTGCACAGCAGCGTCTTGCCGGTTCCCACTTCGCCAGTTATCTTGATGAATCCCTCGCCGTTCTTGACCGCTACCAACAGTGTATTCAAGGCTGCCTGATGAGCGGTGCACGTGTAAGCGAAGCTCGTGTCCGGCGTGATGCCGAACGGCATTTCCCTCAGGCCAAAATGCGTCTCGTACATCCTTTGCGCCCCCCTTGCTCTTACTGAGGTGGCGGCTGTTGCGCCGGCTGTTGTGACGGTTGCTGCAAAGCACGGAAACGCTCGCGCGTCTCCCTCAGCTCTTTCTGCCACTCGCTGTCGCCGCGTACGATGGTCGGTTTGAGCAGGATCACGAGTTCGCTTTTCGCGCTGGATACGGTCTTCTGGCGGAAGAGGTTCCCCACGACGGGCGCGTCGCCCACCACCGGGACCTGGCCACTATCAGTCTGGCT
>JAOTTL010000306.1:0-2747 GCA_029864385.1 Betaproteobacteria bacterium
GCCGAAGATTCGGGCAAGGCCGCGCTCCCGGCGCTGCGCGAGTATGCGCTGCTCGTAGGCGGCAAAGACAACAAGAGCCACCCCGTTGCGGCGACTTCAGAATCGCCGCAGGTGAGGAGACTCGCCGATGTCCTGTTCCAGTTCGGCGCCTACCTTGAGGACTACGGCTACTATGGGGCTGCTGTGCGGTTCCTGACTCTGGCCCGTGCGGCCGTCGCCGATCACGACCAGGACCGCGACACGCTACTGCGTGTCCTCGTGCGTCTGGCGGCTGCCCATCAGAAGCGGGGGGAGTTCCGGCTGGCACTGGCCTGCGGGTCGGATCGCCTGACACTGCTTCTCGAGCGAAAGCCCATCTCCATTCAGCGTATCACTGACTGTTGCTGCAACCAGGTCTCTCTCGCCCATGCGCTCGGCGATCATCAGGCTGCACTCGAGCACGCCCGCCGCGGCGTCGAGCTGGTCGACCAGGCGTGCGGCCGAGGCTCGGAAGACGCGGCCGCGGCCCGCGCGAAGCTGAGCGGCGTGTTGAATGAACGCGCGATCGCCCTGAAGAACGAGCATGCGGATTATGCCGCGGCGGAACCCTACTACCGCCTGGCGCTGGAGATCGAGCCGGAGAACACGACGGTCAGGGGCAACCTCGCGTTGCTGCTGACGAGCTGCCTCGATAAGCATGATGAAGCCGAGCAGCTTTACCGGAGCTCGTTGGCCGCGGCGCGTACGAATCCCGTTGTGATCGCCAACTACGCCTTTTTCCTGCACAACGTGCGCAAGGACCTCGAAGCTGCGAGACGCCACTATGAGGAGGCGCTGAACGTCCCTCCGCCGGACCCCAGCGTTCTCTGCAACTTCGCTGCGTTTCTGATCACGCAAGGAGAAAGATCGCGCGCGGCAGAGCTGCTCGACGCCGCGTGGGCGCTGCCGCGTGAAGCGCAGATCAGCCAGCGGATCCTTTTCGTCAAGGCCACGCTCGAGCTGCTCGAGGGCCGCGATGCGACGTTTTACTGGGGACAGCTGCGCTTCGTGCTGGAGACGGGCGTACTTCTATCGCCCTGGCGCGCCAGCGAATATCTAGCCTACCTCGACGGGGCTCTGCCGGCCGAAGGACTCGCGATGGCCCGGTCAATCGCACAGGCCTTATCCGACCGCAGCCACCTAGACCAATTGCGCAAGACGCCCGAGTGGTTGTCGAGCTCGTTCATCCCCGCGAACGAGGAGTGGCCCACGCCATCGAGCGTCTGATTGCGAGTCCGCGGCGCCAGAACAGTCGACCGCGGTCTGACCGCGTATCGAATCGCTACCCTGGCCGGTGCAGCTCCTGGAAGGCGAGCGACGTCAGCCACTCGTAATTTTCGCGCAGCAATAATTCGCCCGCCCGCCCGACAGCGTCACGCAGCTCCTCAAACGAGGTGGCCTGCTCGATGTCGCGAGCTATCTCATATTCAAGGATGCGACACATCCGCTCGGCCCGTGCGCTGATGCGGTCCCGATCGAGCATGCTGTTGATCGCATGCACGGCCACGCCCCAGGCCGGCAGAGCAATCGAAAGTGCAATCAGCGTAAAGCCGATCACGCCCCAGGCGGAGAGCTCGCGCGCGTCTTCGACATGCCCGATTCCCACCGCATGCAACGATGCCGCAACGAGCGTCACCACGAAAAGCACGAGCCCGACACGGTGGGCGCGGCGGCTCAGGCCCCGATGCCGCCCGACCGAGTTTTGATGGTGCTCCGTCTGCCCATCGATCCACGCACGCAGCACGAAATCACGCAGCGGCCCGACCTGATCGACGTGGCAGCGGAGCGTCGATGCCTCGCGGGTCAGGCGCGCGGCGGCATGCCCGACCCAGGCGCCGACGGCGTCGTAAAACGGCAGAAAGCGCTCCAACGGCGCCGTCCGCCGGGGCCCGGCAACATCGACGAGCACCATGAACATCGCCGTGCGTAAGCGCTCGGCGAGGTGACGGTCCTGCAGCCACTTGTCGTGCCAGGCGTCGTGGCGGCCGATCTCGAGCAACGCGAGGATGACGAGGAGAGCGAGCACCTCAAAGCCGATGATCCAGCTCTGGTCCGGCAGGAACAAGACCTGTAACACGGGGATCGTCACGGCAACGGCGGCCAGGCCGTAGAGCCACCGGGCCGCGGTCGTGTAGAGCGCCTGATAGCGCGCGGCGAGCTGATCGGCACGGGCGTAATGCGGCAGCAGGGTCCGGATCAGCGGCGCGAGACAGTCTGCCGCAAGCCCCGTCCTCGCAGCGACCGCATATAGCGTCGCGGTTTCCCGGGCGGCGATCTCGCGGGCGCGCGCGCTGTCGTGGGCGGGATCCCGGTTGTAGGCGGCGAGGCCGTGGAAACTGAGCGAGAGATCTTTTGCGGTAGCCGGCATCGGAGCTGCGCGCCAGGCTCGCGGGCTTGCATCGTCGTCGTTCGGAATGAGCCAACGAACCGGCTTCGAAGGATCGTTGGCATCGACCCAGAGGACGGAGCGGTTTCGCTCGACCGCGTAGCGAACGATGGCCGCCGTGCCGACGCCGTTGGCCCCTTCGGCGCCATCCCAGACCGCGATCAGGATCTCGCAGGTATCGGCCACGGCGCGGCCGGCGCGAAGATAGGCCTGGCGACGGGCCTCGTCCGGCGCCACCGGCAACGTATCGCTTCGCCCATCATCGAGCGCCGTCGTCTCGGCGGCGCGATTCAATAAGCGATGGAATGACTGCAGATCATCGGCAGCGAAGTCCGTTGCGTAG
>JAOTTL010000307.1:0-2740 GCA_029864385.1 Betaproteobacteria bacterium
TCGTTTTCGAGCGGGACCACCGCAGGCTGCTGGACGTCGGCGGGAACACGGGCAAGTGGGCCATTCAATGCGCGCGTCACGCCCCGGATGTTTCAGTCACGATACTCGACCTGCCGGACGTCGTAGCCGCTGCGAGGCGCCGCGTCCAGGACCTCGGGCTGCGGGAGCGCATCACGGCCCAGGCAATCGAACTGTTGGACCACTCGCAGCCGTTTCCCGGAGGCTACGACGCCATCTGGATGAGCCAATTCCTGGTGTGTTTTGCCGAAGAGGATGTCCTCGAGCTGCTCCGGCGCGTGGCTGCAGCCATGGCGCCCGGCAGCACCCTGTACATCCTCGATACGTTCTGGGATCGGCAGGAGTTCGAGGTCTCGACCTACTGCCTGCAGGCCATATCGCTATACTTCACTTGTCTGGCGAACGGCTGCAGCCGCATGTATAAGGCGAGCGAGATAAGGGCAATGGTGGAAACGACCGGCTTGAAGGTTGAGTCCGTCACCGACAATCTCGGGATCTGCTCGTCCTTAATGATCTGCCGACGGAACTGACTCTACTTGCCCCCGCAAACCTCCGTGCTGCGCAGCATGGCGTATTGAAGATGATCGAACGTGCGCACGTTCATGGTCATGTCTGCATCCCGGAAAATGAAGGGATGCTCGCCGCGCTCCTGATACAGCGAAAAGAGCTCGCTTGGCAGCATGCCGGTCTGGTGCTCGCGGCGCAGAAAGTCATTCACCATCGCTTTGGCGGCGGCGATCGCCTCCTCGCGCGTCCCGTACTCGCCCACCCGCCGGACTTCGGAATCGGGGTCATCCTGCCTCAGCACGCCCTCAACGATGAAGGTCATCTGCTTAGACCGCCTTGCGCCGCGGCTGCCCCTCGCCCGCCTCGCACAATGCCTCGAGGATCGCCAGCGCGCGCTTCATGGAAAACTCGTACGTCTTTTCATGAAACGCTTTCGAGTTGCTCCGCATCATGTATCCATGGAGCACGCCCGGGAAGATGTGCACTTCCACGTTTTTCATGCGCGACGGCACGCCACGGTAGGCATCGAGCACCGGTGCGGGCGCCTGGTGGTCCTGGTCGCCCCAGATAATGCAGACCGGTTGCGTGACGCCGTCGAGCTCCTTGATATAGTCCAGCATGTTCGTGCCGTGGCAGGAGATGCCGGCGTCGTAGCCCAGGCGTTTCGGGCCGAGGATCGCGTAGGGGCCGCCGTAGCAGAAACCCATCGCCGCCGCACGCCCGTTGAAGTGCGGCTGCTTGCGCACCTCGGCGAGGGTGTCCAACAGGTCGGTCTCGCCCGTCTTGATTTTCTCGAGACGCGGCTGTGAGCGCTCCTTCGTCCGGTTGTCATCGCGCGACAGCGGACCCGGAATCGAGCGCCAGAAGAGATCGGGCGCCGCCGCAAGGTAGCCGTGCGAGGCGAACTCATCGGCAATCGCGCGAATGTCCGTGTCGACGCCGTGCACGGCGGAGGCGAGCACAATGGCCGGAACCTTGGCTGCGGTATCGGGCGTCACCAGGTAGCAATCGAACTCGCCGCCAGCGCTCGAGCGGATCTTGATGTCCTTTTTCAGCATGTCGCCCCCTGTTTCTGTCCCTCGCTTTGACCAGCCGCAAACCGTATATCAGACCGGCCAGGTTGTCTACGTCTCATGCAAAAGAAGTGATGAAAAATGGTGACGAGAAATGGCGACGGGCCCGAGGGATGACGGTTCAACCATTTGCTATTTCCTGTTTCCCATTACCGCTTAGGGCCTCGACGCCCGCCGCTGCGTTCTGCGATACTGCCCAATCCGTTGGTGATGGGTGATGCTGGCCGCAATTGTGCCGCCCCTGATTCCATTGATCCCGTTTAGGGGAGATCGCTATGAATAGAAAGGTTTCTTCGCCGGCCGCGCCGGCCAATCCTGCCTCGCGCCAGCAGCCCTATAGCGGATCCTACGCAGGCATCGATCAGCATCCTGCAGTGCGAAAGCTCAGGGAATACGCGCGCCCCCAGGGGCTGGGTTTCCAGATCCGCAAGATTGGGCACATCGTGCTCAACTGCCGAGATCTCGAACGCTCGGTCAAGTTCTACACCGAGGTCCTGGGCTTCCAGATTTCCGACGTTTATCCGGACAAGATGGTGCCGGGAGGCATGGTGTTCCTGCGTTGCAACACGGACCATCACGGGATCGGGCTCGTCGGCACCCTTGACGGGACAGCGCCCAACGTCGAGTTGAACCACATCGCCTTCGAGGTGGGCACACTGGACGAGGTGTTGCTTGCCGCCAAGCGCCTGCGCGAGAGCGGCGCGACGATCGATTTCGAGGGTCGCCGGCGTGCGGGCGTACAGATCGCCGTCGAGTTTCGCGATCCCGACAATCACCGGTTGGAGATTTACTGGGGCATCGACCAGGTGGGCACCGAAGGAAAGGCCCGTCCGTCGGCCGAGTGGAAAGGCGCTCACAGCTTCCGCGAGGCGATCGAGAACCCGGTGCGCGGCCAGGACACGACGCTGCACGACCCCTCATTGCTCGACGATCTGGACGCGCGTTCGTAGCTGTTCGTTCTAACCGGATCGCGCCGCGTGGGCCGGTCCAGTGGGCCACCGCAAACTGGAATAATGGACACAAAAGCTCGTCGAGTACTGGTGACGAATACTGGTGGCGGATGACGAAGTGGCGAGCAATTGTTTGCCCCACCGGTTTTCATCACCATTTTTCATCACCACTTCCCATCTTCTACTAGATTT
>JAOTTL010000308.1:0-2728 GCA_029864385.1 Betaproteobacteria bacterium
CAATCGCCGAGTACCTCGCCGAGCGGCATCCGGGCGTCTGGCCCGAGGATCCCCTAGCTCGCGCCTGGGCGCGCAGTGCCGCGGCCGAGATGCATTCCGGGTACTCCGCACTGCGCAACCGATGCCCGATGAATTGCGGTGTCCGCGTGACGCTCGAGGAGATCGATGCCGGTCTCGAGCGCGACATCGCGCGCATCGACGAGCTCTGGTGCGATGGTCTCGACCGTTTTGGTGGAGCCTATCTCGCAGGCGCGGCGTTCACGGCCGTCGATACATTCTTTGCACCGGTCGCGTTTCGCGTACAAACGTTCAGTCTCCCGCTCGGCGATGCGGCACAGGAATACGCCGATCGATTGCTCGGGCATCCGGCGATGCAGGAGTGGTATGCCACCGCGCTCGCCGAGCCCTGGCGCGAGACCGAGCATGAGCGCGACATCGCCGCCGCCGGCACGGTCACGGCCGACCACAGAACCTCAGCGGGCACCAGCCGCTAGCGCCCAACAAGCCTAGTGCATCGGTATCCCGCGGCTGCGCGGCACGGTTCGCCGCGCCGTCAGCGCAATCGGTCCGAGCGCGAACCCGATCGCTGCAACGATGACTACCGGGCCGATGTGGTACGCGAGAATGTGCGCCGGCTCATACATGCAACCGAACTGCATCAACGCACCCGGAATCGCAGCCGCAGCAGCTCCGGCGAACAGACCGGTCAGGCGCGGTCGCAAGGGCAGTAGGCGCCGGGCAAGCCACAGCATCAGCGCAAGGCTCGGAATGCTGAATAGAACGGCCTGCCAAATGCAGTGTGGGCGGGCACCGAGCGTGGAGACCGGGTGCGCCGGATACCATAGACCGATCACGTAAACGGCTATCCACAGCGCCGTGATCGCCACCGGCAGGGCAAGCTGCCTCGCGCGCCGCGCCGCGTCCGGAACCGCCGTGCGTAGCGCCGCGTAGGCCAGAGCGACAATAGCCAGCAGCGCAAGCAGCGTCTCCACGCCGAAGGCCGGCTCGCGCACGAGGTTGCCCAACGCGCCTTCGCGCAGTGGTCCGGTCGCGAGCACGACGAACACGCTGTAGCCAACGGCGAGCGCGAGCCAAACGAGCAAGGCTGTACCGATACGCCCGGCTCGGCGGACGGGCCTCAGATCGGCAACGAGATCGCGGATCAAATCTTCACGGTTTTCTGTCATTCGAGGTTGCGCTCTTCTGCCAATAGTAGCTCCGCCGCGCGCACGGCACGGCTCACGCGCGACTTCATAGCCGATTCTGAGATGCCGCTGCGCTCTGCCGCCTCCGCCAGCGTGTAGCCGCAGATCTTCGTCAACGTCAGAGCATTTCTAAACTTGGGCTGCAGCTGCGCGAGGACATCACCTGCGGAGAACTGCTCGTCGGGCCCCTCAGCCGTGTCCACGAGTGCCTCGCTGAGGACCGCAGGCGCCACAGCCTCACCCGCATACGAACGGCGCAACAAATCGACCGTCTTGTTGCGCACGATCGTGAAGAACCAGGGCCTAAACGCCCGCCGCGGATCGTAGGTATGCCGCCCTGCGTGTATCGCGAGCAGGCATTCCTGAACGCAGTCCTCTGTGAAGGACAGCGCGCCGAAGCGGCTGCGGATATAACGCTCGATCGCCTCGGCCAGCTCGCGGAGAAGCTGCTCATAAAGGCGCGAATCGCCCCGATGAGCAGCCGCCATGAGATCCGACCAGCGCCGCTCGTCATCCGCGAACGCGTCCGTCACAAGAACTCCGTTATCGTCAACAGGGCGTTTCCGTCGATCGTCCCCGGCTCAGTCGGCCGAATACACGCGTCTGATCGTAACGATCGCTACCGGATTGTTCCACGTGTAGTGCGCCGGCGTCAGGATCTCGTTGCCCGCACCGTCTTCGGTGCCGAGATCGTGAAAGCCGTTGCTGACATGGATGAAGCCTTCGTCGTCTGGGCTCATCGGCGAGTCCGGCTGCCCGCCGCAACGCGGACCCGGCATGTCGGCGCAGTTCTGGCTGTTCGGTTCTGAACCGGCATCGTAGGCGAGCGCGTGCACGGTCTTCTCGCCATGGATCGGCAAGAACACACTGCCAATCGCGACGAACGTATCGTTCGTCGGAATCAGCATCGCGGCGAGCGTCAACCGCTGACCCGGACGGCCTCGTACGTAGGTCTGGGCCGTCTGACCCGGGCCCAAGAGGCCATCGATGGTCGCGATCGTCGTGCCGTGCGGCCTTGCAGCGAGAATTTCCTCGCCGAGCGGCCCCGTAGCGCCGCCTTCGGCCAGCGTTGCGAGCGCCGCGCTCGGAGCTGCGCCGACCTGCGGAACACCGCTGCTGCCATAGTGGACGGCCGTCAAAATCGGCGTAAACGTCTGACCGGGCGTTACATTCGTAATCTGTACCTGCCACTTCGCGGCCGCAGCGATACCGGAGACCGACAGCAGCGCGGCAACGAGAACTAATCTCTTCAACATGATTTCTCCTCGACTCGATTGATTGACGGGCAGGCTTCGACGGGCAGCCTGTTCAAGAACCAATACGCAGGCGTGTCGAGAAAAGTTGCAGCGCAGAGAGATTTTTCCATTCACCCCCAATGGCAGCGGCGGATTCACACGAAGCGGTGTAATAAACCCAGACCCGCCCGGGTCTTAGTCGCCGAGAGCCACTCCCTTGCCGGTCACGTCCGGTGTTAGGCTCATTTGCGAACTCTTGTTTGTTACGCCATTAGGAGAACCTGAATG
>JAOTTL010000309.1:0-2701 GCA_029864385.1 Betaproteobacteria bacterium
CCGCACGACCAGCACCTATTTCCAGGAGCTCGCCGACCGCATCCAGAGCTGGCTGCGCGCGCAAATGCCGTCGTGGCGCGGGCGTCATCCTGGCGTGGAGAACATGCATGTGGCAGTAATGGGCTGCGTCGTGAATGGTCCCGGGGAAAGCAAGCATTCGAATATTGGTATCAGCTTGCCGGGCTCGGGCGAGAATCCCGTGGCGCCGGTTTACGTGGACGGCGTCAAGACGGTTACGCTGAAAGGTGAGAATATCGCCGCCGAGTTTCAGCGGCTCGTCGAGGAATACGTGATTGCAAAGTACCCCGCTTCGGTCGATGAATCGCAGGAGAGGCGGCAGGACGCCGCGCACGCGTGAGCGGCAGTGGAAGCGCTGGCGTTACGTACCAGCCATAAAAACATTTTCGCGGTTTGCACGTCGAGAGTAGCAAGTTTCCAGCCAGCTTTTGCCATGAGCGCCAGAACCATACAGGCCATCCGCGGGATGAACGACATCTTGCCGGATGAGTCGCATCTGTGGGAGTTCTTCGAAGAGACCGTGCGCGATTGGCTGCGCGCGTACGGTTACCGCAACATCCGCACCCCCGTTCTCGAGCAGACCGACCTCTTCGTGCGCTCGATCGGTGCGGCCACTGACATTGTCGAGAAGGAGATGTACACCTTCGTCGATGAGCTGAACGGCGAGAACCTGGCGCTGCGGCCAGAGGGGACCGCAGCCTGCGTGCGCGCGGTGATCGAGCACAACCTCCTGTATTCGGGTCCGCAACGCCTTTGGTATTGGGGGCCGATGTTCCGCCACGAGCGGCCCCAGAAGGGGCGCTATCGCCAGTTTTTCCAGGTCGGGGCGGAGGCGCTCGGCTTTGCCGGCCCGGATGTCGATGCGGAGCATCTCGTGATGTGCGCGCGCCTGTGGCGCACGCTGGGCCTCGACGGAATCGAGCTCGATCTCAATACGCTTGGTGACAGCGAGGCGCGCGTGCGCTATCGTGCGCGCCTCGTCAAATACTTGCAGCGGCACGATGTGCATCTTGACGGTGATTCCCGGCGCAGGCTGCATTCGAATCCCTTGCGGGTCCTGGATAGCAAGAACCCGGCGTTGCAGGAGCTCATTGCAGGGGCACCCCGGCTCGCCGACGATCTCGACGAGAACTCGATCAAGGCGTTCGACGAGCTGCAGGCGCTGCTGCGCGACGCGGGCGTGAGCTTCCGCATCAATCCGAGACTGGTTCGCGGGCTGGACTATTACAACGGCGCCGTATACGAATGGGTGAGCGGCCAGCTGGGTGCGCAAAATGCAGTATGCGCGGGGGGGCGCTACGACGGGTTGGTCGAGCAAATCGGTGGGAAGCCGGCCCCGGCGTGCGGGTTTGCGATGGGAGTCGAGCGGCTGCTGGTGCTCGTCAAGGACGGCGTTAAAGTAGGCTCGCGCGCCCCGGATGTCTACTTGGTGCGTCAGGGTGAGCTTGCGGAGCGCTTTGGCGCGCGCGTGGCGGAGGCATTGCGAGACGCGGGTCTCCATGTACTCCTGCACTGTGGGGGTGGAAGCTTCAAGTCGCAGATGAGGAAAGCGGACGCGAGCCAGGCGCGCTTCGCGGTGATCGTAGGTGACGACGAGGCGGGCGCAGGCGTCGTGAGCCTGAAGCCGTTGCGCGAGGCCGCGCAACAAATGCGCGTCCGGATTGATGAGGCAGTGCGCCTCATCAAGAGGTGAAGGGGCGAAGGCATTGAGGAGTGCAGGAGTGAAAGGGGTGTCGATTGACGTGCCTGCGCATGTCCGCGCCGGTGAACGCCCGGCGCGATACAGCGCGGCGGGCTGGAATGGAGCGTTACGCATTCACATGGTCATCGACTCAGTGAAATGAAAACCTATCTGATTGGCGAGCCGCGCTGATGGCATACGATCATGAAGACCAGGAACAGCTCGACGAGCTGAAAGCGTGGTGGAAGCAGCACGGCAAACTCGTGATACTGCTTGTTGCAGCCTTCTTTGCGAGCATTGCGGCGTTTCAGGGCTGGCGCTATTACCGCGATACTCAGGCGGTGGCTGCCGTCACGCTCTACGGGCAGCTGGAGCAGGCCGACCATGCCGGCGACGGGAAGAAGGCGCGGGCAATTGCGGCACAGATCGTGGACACGTACGGCTCGACCACGTATGCCGTTCTCGCGTCGCTTGTTGCCGCGCGGCACGCATTCGCCGGTGGCGATTTGGCCGAAGCCAAGGCCCGCCTGCAATGGGTCACCGAGCACGCGCGCGAAGAGGAAGTTCGCGACGTTGCGCGGCTGCGGCTGGCAGCGGTCCTGCTCGACGAGAAAAACTATGCAGATGCGTTGAAGCTGGTCGAAACAAAGCCGGGGGACGGCATGGCAGGCCTCTATGCGGACTTGAGGGGCGACATTCTCCTGGCTCAGGGCAAAACGCCCGAGGCGCGCAGTGCCTATCAATTTGCGCTCGATAAGAGCCAGGCAAACAATCCCTATCGCGCGACGCTTCAGCTCAAGCTCGACTCGCTGGGTGAGGCTCGGTGATACGGGTGCGCAATGCGCTCGTCACGGCTGCCATCGTCCTGCTAGGCGGTTGCCAGTGGATGGGAGACACGTACGACAGCGTCTTCGGCAGCTCCAAGCCGAAGATTCCGGAACTGGCACCGATCAAGCCGACGGCGACCGCGAGGATCCTGTGGCAGGCCAATGTCGGGGCCGT
>JAOTTL010000310.1:0-2698 GCA_029864385.1 Betaproteobacteria bacterium
ACGCAAATACGAGTGGCGCCACGATGCTCGCATCGGACTCGATGATAAAGCGCGGGGTATCTACGGAGAGCTTTCCCCAGGTGATCTTCTCGTTTGGCACCGCCCCCGAGTACGACCCGTAGCTGGTGGTGGAATCGCTGACCTGACAGAAGTAGCTCCACTTCGGTACCGGTTGCCGCAGGTCCTGCTCGAGCATCGGAACGACGCAGATGGGGAAGTCTCCGGCAATGCCCCCGCCAATCTGAAAAAAACCGATGCCCGTTTCACCACACGCACCGCGATACCAGTCAGCGAGCGACATCATGTAATCGATGCCCGACTTCATCACCGACCGCGCCACCTTTCCTTCCATTGCCCGCGCGGCGAAGATGTTGCCGGTGGTGGAGTCTTCCCAGCCGGGCACGAACAGCGGCAGACCCTGCTCGGCGGCGGCAGCGACCCACGAATCGGCGGGATCGATCTGATAGCTCTTCTTAAGCAACCCTTCGTTGATCAGATCGTAAAAATACTCGTGTGGCAGGCGGCCCTCATTTCTGCCTTCTGCTTCTTTCCACAGCTTTATGATCACGTGTTCGATTCGGCGCACCGCCTCCGCCTCGGGAATGCAGGTGTCGGTGACGCGATTCAGGTGACGCTCCAGCAGCACCTGTTCCTCGGCATCTGAGAGGTTGCGATAGTTAGGAATCCGTTCGTAGTGATCGTGTGCGACGAGATTATAAAGATCCTCTTCCAGGTTCGCACCGGTGCAGGTGATGGCGTGCACCTTGTGCTCCCGGATCATGCGGGCCAGGCTTAAGCCCAGTTCGCCCGAACTCATGGCGCCCGCCAGCGTAACCATCATCTTCTCGCCTTTGTCTATATGAGCGACATAGGCGCGCGCCGCATCGCGAAGCGTCGCCGCATTGAAGTGGCGATAGTTGTGCTCGATAAAGGTGCTTATTGGGCCCATAGACTCAACTCCGGTCGGATTTCGACATGTTGCGAGATGTCAGTGCCCATCCAATGAGCTTGTAAAGAATACGCGAACCCACGTTTCCGTCCCACTCGTCACCGGCCGGCCCCGGGGCCACCTCGGCCAGATCGAAGCCGATGATCTGGCGGCCCGAGCGCGCCACGGCGGCGAGCAGATAGACCGCCTGGTTGAACGAGAGCCCGCCCGGAACCGGCGTTCCCGTATTGGGGCAGAGTGCGGGATCGAGACCGTCGATGTCGAAGGAGACATAAACCTGCTCGGGCAAGTCTTCAATCATGCGCGCAACCTGATCCGCCCAGGTGATCCCAGAGTAACGTTGGCGCACCAGCTCGGCATCGTAGTACGTTTTGATGCGTCCGGCGGATGCGGCGATGCGCTCTCGCTCTTCCTCGCACAGATCTCGTACGCCCACCTGCACCAGTCGCGCCACGCTCGGCTGGTGCCGGGATACGTTGTCCATGATCGAAGCGTGGGACCACTCGAATCCGTCGTAGGCCTTACGCAGATCCGCGTGGGCGTCGACGTGCAGAATTCCGAGCGTGGAATAGCGTTCTGCGTGCGCCGCAATGGCGCCATAGACACAGCCGTGATCACCCCCGATGGTGCCGATGACCTTGCCCGCGTCGAGCCACTTCGACACCTCATCGTGCACACGCCCGTTCACCCGGGCGCAGAGATCATTGACACGCTGGACGTCCG
The DNA here is from genome assembly GCA_029864385.1 of Betaproteobacteria bacterium. Classification (GTDB taxonomy): domain Bacteria; phylum Pseudomonadota; class Gammaproteobacteria; order Burkholderiales; family SG8-41; genus SG8-41. The sequence goes on from JAOTTL010000310.1 coordinate 1,673, forward strand.
CCGCCCTCGCTTCCCCGCCGTCGCGGCCCGCCATGGCGCGTTCCGCCGCGCCGCGAGCGGCCTCGTTCCAGCTGCGGATGTCCTCCGCCTCGGGGAGCAGGGCGATGCCGGCTGACCAGGGGTTGCCCGTCTCGACGTCGAACAAGTCCACCTGACGACTCGCCTGCAGGATCGCCCGCGGTCCGTTGGCCGCGCCAGGTCGGTATGAGGTGGTCGCGTCGAACGGCACCGGCATCAGGACGACAGCCGACTCGTCCGCTGAGTACGGCAAGCCGAAAATGCCGGCTTCGTTTGCGCCCGCTTTGTTTGGATCGAAGCTCACGTCATGCTCGTAACGCTGGTTCGTTATCTTACGGTATAGGGGTCGGAGCGCTTAAATTGAATCTCCAACAAAACACGCCGCTTTGGACTTGACTTAAGCTCTGACCCCTTTCCCGGGGGAACAAACGCGGGGCGGCCGAAGCCGCCCCGTCAGCACGAAGAGAGAAAGCCGATCAGACCGTCGCCAGCGCCGCCAGCACCTTGTCCGGGGTGAAAGGCACCGAGCGAAGCCGGGCGCCGGTCGCGTCGAACACCGCATTGGAGATGGCGGAGGGCACCACCGCGGTGGTCGGCTCTCCCGCGCCCCAGGGCGGTTCGTTGGGCCAGTCGAGCAAATCGATCACCACCTCCGGCACATCCGGAAAGGCGAGGATCGGGTAGGTCTTCCAGTCGAGGCTGGTGACCGTGGATCGGTCGAACTGCAGATCCTCCATCAGCGTGCGGCTGACCGTCTGCACCACGTTGCCTTCGATCTGGTTCTTTAAACCGTCTGGGTTGATGATTTGGCCGCAGTCGTGGCAGACGTAGAAGCGATCCACCTTGACCTTGCCGCTCCTGCGGTTGACCGTCACGTCCGCTACCGCCCCCACGTAGGTGCGCACCAGCTCGTACTTGATGTACGCCATGCCGCGGCCCTTGACCTCGTCGCCGCTCGCTGACGCACGGCCGGTCTTCGGCGTCCAGGCGGAAACGTTGGCAAGCCGC
>JAOTTL010000125.1:0-10846 GCA_029864385.1 Betaproteobacteria bacterium
CTGCTCCGCCAGCGCCGGAAGTTGCCTCGACGGCCCGCTCGAAGAAGTGCTCGAACGGGTGGAACGGTTTGGATGCCACGCCTACTCGCTGGGCCCGCGATAATGTGCTCGGATCCACTTTCTTTGCGAAATGTGAACCCGACCCCATTTATCGCGGTTGAGAAGATATGCGAAAAGACGCGCCCTCACCTATTTGTGTGATTGGCAGGGGACCGGCGAGACCCTACCCTGTGGCAAGCAGAACTCGCAAAAAGTCTATCGAGACCGGGGATTGCGAATCAGGACATCAAATGTAACCGATATGTAAGCGACCCGTAAGTCATCCGCAATCCCGACCCGGCCACCATACACGCTATGGCACGAGCGGAAAGAGGGAGCGACATCATGACAAAGGCAATGATGAGCGTCGCCTGCGATCCACCTAACGGTCGGCGCGTCGGTTCTGCTGCCCTAGCTTTACTTCTGGTCGTTACGCTCATGGGCGGCTGCTCGGTGCGCAACTTCGCACTCAATCAGGTGGGGGATGCACTGGCGAATAGTGGTTCCACGTTTGCATCCGATGACGATCTGCAGCTGATTGGCGCCGCCGCACCCTTCAGCCTCAAGCTGATGGAAAGCGTGCTGGCGGAGACGCCCGATAACCGCGGCCTGCTTCTCGCCACCACCCGGGGTTTCGTCCAATACTCGTACGCCTACGTCGAATTTCCCGCCGACGAGATCGAGGATCGCAACGTCAAGGCCGCGTACGCGCAGCGTGACCGCGCGCGGCGACTGTACCTGCGTGCGCGCAACTACGGCCTGCAGGGCCTCGAAACCTCCTACCCCGGTTTGACGAAATCGCTGCGAACCAACCCCGCAGGCGCTCTTTCGGCGACGACTGTCGAGGACGTGGGCCTGCTCTACTGGACCGGTGTAGCGTGGGCGGCGGCCATTTCGCTGTCGAAGGACAACCCCTTCCTGGTGGCAGACCTTCCCATCGTTGAGGCTCTGGTACGCCGCGCGCTTGTCCTGGACGAGACCTACGATCACGGTGCCGTCCACGTGTTCCTGATCAGCTACGAGATGAGCCGGTCCGGCGTTAATGCCGGTGCCGCTGATCTAGCACGCCAGCACTTCGACCGGGCCGTGGAACTCAGCGAGGGCAAGCAAGCAGCCCCCTTCGTTACGTTTGCTGAGGCGGTGTCCGTCACAGAACGCGACCGCACCGAATTCGAGAAGCTTCTTCAGCACGCATTGAAGCTTAACGTCAACGCCGACCCGGAAGGGCGCCTGGCCAATCTCGTCATGCAACGTCGCGCGCGCTGGCTGCTCGGCCGCACGGACGTGCTCTTCGCCGACTGAAAGGACCCACGCCATGACAACGGGACGTCTCCTAGTTTGTCTCAGCCAACTGGCTGTCGCGGCACTGTTCGCCGTCAGCGCCGGCGCGGCCGAGCGCGCAATGACGCTTAAGATCGCGACCGTCGCGCCGAAGGGATCGATCTACCACCGCGTCCTACAGGATATAGGACAAAAGTGGCGTGACGCCCAGGGCGGCAGGTCGCGATTCATTGTCTATACCAACAGCGTACAGGGCCCGGAACCGGAAACGGTGCGTCGCATGCGCGTGGGCCAGTTAAACGCATCCATGGTCAGCATCGTCGGCCTCAGCCAGATCGACAAAGCCGTCGGGGTGCTGCAGTTCATGCCGCTGATATTCCGAACCTGGGAAGAGGTCGATTACGTGCGCGAAAAGCTCCGCCCGGAACTGGAAGAGCGTCTGCGCGCGAAGGGTTTCACCGTGCTGTTCTGGGGAGAAGGAGGCTGGGTGCAGTTCTTCTCCAACGAGCCGCGCATGATGCCCGAGGATTACAAGTCAGCCAAGATCTTCGCCTGGGCCGGGAACAACGCTCAGGTGGATATCATGAAATCGCTCGGCTATCGCCCGGTCGTGATGGAACTCACCGACATCCTGCCATCGTTGCAGACGGGAATGATCGACACGGTCCCGGCTGCGCCGTTGTGGGCCCTGGCCGCCCAATTCGACCGCACTGCGCCCTACATGCTGCGCATTAACTGGGTACCGATAGTAGGCGCCGTCATCATGACCACGAAAACCCTGGATGCCATGAGTCCGGCGGCTCGCGCCGCCCTGCTCGCAGCAGGGGAAGAGGCCGGCGAGAAATTGCGGCAGCATCGCAATAAGCAAGACGAAGACATCGTCCGAGCACTCGAGAGCCGCGGCCTCAAGGTCCTGACACTCACGCCGGAAGTTGAGCGCGCCTGGCAGGAACTTGCCCGGCGCGCCTGGCCGGGTGTTCGGGGGGGCATGGTACCGGCGGATATGTTCGACAATGTCGGGCTCCTGCTCGCTGAATTCCGCGGAGAGAAGAAATGAGCCTTCCGCTGTCGGCGGCACACCCCACTTCGGAGTGGACGGCGCACGCGAGCGCGGCCGTGAACGCGAACGCGGCGGCCAAGTGGCTAGCCGCAGCGGAAAATGTCCTCCTGTCGGCGTTCTTCGGGCTCCTCGTCGTACTCCCGCTCGCCGAAATCGCGTTGCGGGCCACGGTGGGCGTCGGCATCCACGGCGTCGCCTCGCTGGTCCAGAATCTCACTCTGATCGTGGGAATGCTGGGCGCAGTGGTTGCGGCACGGGGAAACCGCTTGCTCGCGTTTTCCGCTACGGTGCTGCTGCAAGGCCGCTTCGCAACAATCGCACGGATGTACGCGGCCGCGATCGCCGCCACAGCAAGCGCTCTGTTGTGTATCGCCAGCGTCCAGTTCGTCGCCGCCGAACGCATCGGTGGCGTCGCCCTTGCTTACGACATCCCGGTTTGGCTCATCCAGTCCTTCCTCCCGATCGGTTTTGGCGTCATTGGCGCAAGGTTGATCTGGAACGCATCCGAGCAGTTGTCGGGAAGAGCCTGTGCGTTCCTGCTCGCGGTCGCGCTAATTGCGATCGCGTTGTTCGCGCCGGTCGATCCGGGCTATATGGTCCCGGCCGGACTCGTCGTGCTGATCGTGGGGGCGCTGTTCGGGGCACCGCTGTTCGCCGTCATTGGCGGAGTCGCGCTGCTGCTGCTGTGGAGCACGGGCGTGCCTCTGGCCTCGGCCGCCGTGGATCACTACGGCCTGACGTCCAACCCCACGTTGCCGGCAATCCCGCTATTCACGCTGGCAGGCTACTTTCTCGCCGAGAGCGGTGCGCCGAAGCGCCTGATCGAGGTCTTCGACGCCTTGTTCGGAAGATTTCGTGGGGGCGCGGCAGTCGTTACCGTGCTGGCCTGCACGTTTTTCACGAGCTTTACCGGCGCGTCCGGCGTGACGATCCTCGCGCTCGGGGGACTCACCATGCCGTTGTTGCTGGCATCCGGGTTCGAGCGCCGACCAGCGCTCGGTTTGATTACCGCGGGCGGCCTGCCAGGGGTGCTGCTCTTCCCGGCCCTGCCGCTCATCCTCTACGCGATCGTCGCCAAGACGAGCATCGAGTCGATGTTCCTGGGCGGCCTGATGCCGATGCTGCTCATGCTGGCGATCACGCTCGCCTGGGGCTTGCGCCAGCACAAGTCGGCCCCCGGCGTGCAGCAAACGCTGGACCGCAATCGGGTCAGGCGCGCGCTGTGGATCGCAAAATGGGAACTCGCGCTGCCGGCGGTACCCATCTCGATGCTGCTGGGAGGTTTGGCAACCCCGGTGGAAGCCGCGGCGGCGACGGCGCTTTATGCGTTCATCACGGCAGCCGTCATTCACCGCGACGTGAGGCCCTATCCGGACGTGCCCCGGATCATGTCGGAATGCGGGCTGCTCGTCGGCGGAATCCTGCTGATCCTCGGCGTAGCACTCGCCCTCACTAATTTCCTGGTGGACGCGCAAGTGCCTGAGCACGCCGTGGAGTGGGTCAAGGAGCGGATCGAGTCTCCTTGGGTCTTCCTCCTTTATCTCAACGTGCTACTGCTTGCCGTCGGCTGCATCATGGATATTTTCTCGGCCATCGTCGTGATCGCCCCTTTGGTCGTCCCGATCGGCCTTGCTTTCGGCGTGGATCCCGTCCACCTGGGCATTATCTTCCTGGCGAATCTGGAGCTGGGCTACCTTACGCCGCCCATTGGTATTAACCTGTTTTTCGCCTCGTACCGGTTCGACCGGCCCATGACGGAGGTTTGCCGGTCGGTCGCGCCGCTTTTTCTGGCGCTATGCGGGGGCATCCTGGCCATCACCTATATACCGTGGCTGAGCACGGGCCTGCTCAAGATGCTGCACTAGCACACTTGGAATGCGTCCATGATACTTACGTGGTTGATGCCGGGCGCAAATCGCATATAAATATGACGTCGGCTTTTCCGTCCTGCGAAACAGGAGCAACAAGAATGGAAACAGCGAAGCTCGAACCCTACCTGACCTACAAACCTCGAGCATTTACCCGGGCCGAACGGGACCAGGTCACGATCCTGTTCGGCGGCCTGCACTGGAGGGTCGAACGGTTGATCCAGGGCGCGATGGGTAATCTCGGCTATCGCAGCCAAGTTCTGCCCACCGCGACCAAGGAAGACCTGCTGACGGGACGGGAGTTGGCCGATATCGGCCAATGCTGCCCGACGAGCTTCACGACCGGTAACCTCGCCAACGTCCTGCGGCAGGAGACACAACGAGCGGGGGCCGAGGAAGTCGCCAGGAAGTACGTCTACATTACCGCCGGCGCCTGCGGCGCGTGCCGCTTCGGGCAATACCATCAGAGCTACGAGCTTGCCCTGCGTAACGTGGGGCTGGACTCGTTCCGGATGTTTCTGCTGGCGCAGAACGGCCTGGAGCAAGGCGCCGCCGAAGGGGGCGGACTCGAGCTCAACCTGCCCTTCACGCTGGGTACCGTCTGGGCAGTCATGGTGGGCGACCTCATTCAGGACCTGGAATATCAGATACGGCCGTACGAGGTAATTCCGGGAGAAACGGAGCGGGTCGTCAAGGAAAGCATCGAGTATCTGCACGGGATGTTCGACAGGTCTCCTGTGAGCGGCATGAAGAAATGGGGCGCCCCCTTCTGGTATCTGAGTACCAACCACTTCGTAAAAGCCCTGCGCGAAGTTCGCCTCCGATTCGACAGCATCGAGGTAGACCGCCTGCGCGTCAAACCGGTCGTGAAGATCACCGGTGAGTTCTACCTGCAGACGATCGAAGGCGAGCCCAACTACAACATCCACCGGTGGCTCGAGTCGGAGGGAGCCGAGGTCTACCCGGCCGCCATCACGATCTGGCTCGACTACCTGATGCGGCACGCGGGGCAGGACTACGAGGACCACATTGGCATCGACCGGTCCGCCCGCCTGAAACTGGGCGGCATCAAGACGGGACGGGCTTTGCTGCGGTGGATCTACAATCGCCTGCGCAAGACGCTCGACGACTTGCCGCACGAGATGCCGGACCAGTATGAGCTTCGCGCGCTTGCCGCCCCCTACTATCACAGCCGCCTGAACGGGGGCGAAGGCGACATGCTGATTGGAAAGGCGCTGTGGGCCTATCATCGGAAAAAGGCGCACATGACGTGCGAGCTTTCCCCCTATTCATGCATGCCGAACACCATGAGCGTCGGCGCAATGGCGGCGGTCACCGGCAAATACCCCAATCTCCTCTATGCACCCCTCGAAATCAAGGGTGACGCAGAAGTTCACGCGCTGTCGCGCTGCCAGATGATACTGACCGAAGCAAAACGCCGGGCGCAGCGCGAGTTCGAGGACGCGCTCAATGTCAACGGCATCACGTTGGACCGGGCGCGCGAGCTGCTCGAAGCCTTTCCCGAGATGAAGCGCGCGACTTATCGGGTGCCGCGCCTCGGGGCAGCCGGAACCGCCGCAAATCTGGTCCACCATCTTGCCGCGAAGGCGAAGTCATGAAAACCGTCGGGATGGACGTCGGCTCGACCACCGTCAAGGCGGTGGTCGTGGAAGACGGCAAGCCGCTATGGCGGGACTACCGACGGCATAACACGAAGCAGGCCGAGACGGTGCTCGATTTTCTCGAGCGCATGGAAGCCGAGTCGGGTTTCACACCGGGGCAGGACCGCCTGTTTTTCACCGGCTCCGGCGCCGGCTTTCTCGCTCCGCTGGTCGGCGCGAAGCTCATTCAAGAAGTCGTCGCCGTCGCAGCCGCAGTGGAGAAGCTCCATTCCCGGGTACGGTTCGTCTCGGAAATCGGCGGCGAGGACATGAAAACCGTGTTCTTCACGCCAAGTGGCGACGGCACGAGCAAGCAGGTCTACATGCAGTCCGCCTGCAGCGGCGGCACCGGCACGTTCATCGAGAAGACTGCCCGGAAGCTCTCGGTCGCAACGGAAGCGCTTGCAAAAATGCGCTACGACGGGATGAGTCTTCACAAGGTCAGCTCGAAGTGCGGCATCTTCGCAGAGGCGGACGCGAATACGCTGGTCAAATCCGGCGTGCCCGTGGAAGAAATCATCGCGAGCCTTTACGAAGCCGTGGTCTATCAGAACCTCGCGACCCTCACGAAAGGAAACACCCCGGTTCCTCAGGTGCTGCTGCTCGGAGGACCCAACCTCTTTTTCGATGGCCTGCAGCAGGCCTGGCGCTACCACCTGAAGAAGCTGTGGAAGGAGCGGCGCATCGCACTGCCCGAAGGCGCTGAACCGGAGAATCTTGTTCTGGTTCCCGCGGACGCGCTCTACTACGCCTGTCTGGGGTGCGTCGAGCTCGGGCACGGCGAAAACTCGGAGGTGGCCGTCTATCAGGGGTTGGCGAAGCTGCGCTGGTGGATCGACGAAGGCCAGCACGAGCAAAAGGCAAAAGAGGGTTCGCGCGGGTTAGTCGCCGGCGAGGACGACTTCAAGGCCTTTCTCGCGCAGTACGCCTGCACGGGGAAAAATGGCGATTCGCTACCGCGCGCGGAGCAACCACAAGGCGTCGCGGATGCGCTGGCCGATGCCGGAGTGTTTCTCGGCTGCGATTTCGGCAGCACCACGGCCAAGGCGGTGGCGCTCTGCCCGAAGCAGGAGCTGGTCTTCTCCTGTTACGTGCAGTCGAAAGGCAATCCGATCGAGGACGCGAAGGCGATCCTGCGCCAGGTTCACGACGCGGGATTCGAGAAAATCGCCGGGCTCGCCATCACCGGTTATGGTAAGGACCTGCTGAAAGACATCATCGGGGCCGATTTGGGCATCGTCGAGACGGTTGCGCACGCGACCGCGGCCTTGCGCTTCTTTCCTGACGCCGATGTCATCTGCGACGTGGGAGGCTGTGACGTCAAGATCATGCTGCTGCGCCAGGGCACCGTGTCCGATTTCCGGTTGAGCTCCCAGTGCTCCTCGGGCAATGGTGCCTTCTTGCAGGGCGTCGCCGAGCGCTACGACACGCCAATGGAGAAGTATGCGGAGCATGCCTTCAAGGCGCGCTCCGTGCCCAAGCTCGCGATGGGCTGCGGCGTGTTTCTGCAATCGGACATCGTCAACCAGCAGCGCAAAGGTTGGTCGTCCGAGGAAATTATGGCATCGCTCGCGGCAGTGCTTCCGTTGAATGTCTGGGTCTACGCGGGCCAGCTGCAGAATCTGGCGGCGGCCGGCCGCAAGTTCGTGCTCCAGGGCGGGACGCATCGCAACCTTGCCGTGGTGAAAGCGCAAGTGGATTTCATCTCCAGCAAGGTGCCCAATGCGGACATCGTGGTCCACCCCTATCCCGGCGAGGCGGGCGCGATCGGCGCCGCCTTGTGCGCAATCGATTGGGCGCTCGAGGGAGAGCCGAGTCGCTTCCGAGGATTCGACGCGATCGAAGCGCTCGAGTACCAGAGCACCACTAACCAACACACCACCTGCCGTTGGTGCCCGGTCAGCTGTCGCCGCACCTTTATCGACGTGGTGCTGCCCGGCGCGAGGGGTCGGCCTTGGAGCAAGATCCCCCTTTCCGAAGGGCGGGAGCGCGTGATCAGCGGCAACTCGTGCCCGAAGGGGCTGCTCGAGGATGCGAACGAGATGCGCGTCGTCAAGGCAGAAATGGAGGAAGTCAAACGTGCTTATCCCAATATTGCAGAAATGGTCCGCGAGGACGCCTTCCGCCGCGCCCGAGTATCGGACGAGGATCCGGATCGGGATTCCGAGAGCACTGAACATGTGGTCGACCCACCAGTTCTGGGTGGGGCTGCTGGCCGCGCTGGGCGTTGAGCCCCGCAAGATCGTCTTCTCGTCGGACACCTCGGAGGAGCAAGGGCGTGAGTTCGCGAAGGGGCGCGGCACGGTCGACTGCTGCTACCCGGTGAAGTGCATGTCGGGCCACTACGGCGAGCTCCTCGCGCGTGACAAGCACCGCAAGATCGATGTGCTGTTCTCCCCGATGATCTACTCGCTCCCGTCCTTCCTCAAGGGACACGTCGTCGAAAACCTCACGTGCCCTCGCGTCATGGCCGCGCCCGAGAACATCAAGGCGGGCTTCCTCAAGGAAAAGGATGCGTTCGCCGAACGGGACATTCGTTACGTGACGCCGGTCGTGGCGCTCGGTGACCCGCCGCTCGTTCCAAAACAGCTTCACCCTGCGCTCAAGGAAATCTTTCCCGACCTCACCTTCGCGGAAACGAAGGCGGCGGTCGTCAAGGGATACGAAGCGCTCGATGCGTTCAACAATAATGCGCAGCGCCGCGGTCGCGCCGTCCTCGAGCAATGCGCCGCCGAGGACCGGCCCTGCCTGCTCGTGATCGCGCGCCCCTATCACATGGATCCGGGCATCGGCCATGAGATCGAGGTTGACCTGCAGGCGTTCGGATACCCGGTGCTTTGGACCCAGTATTTTCCGACGGACCCGGACCTGCTCGAATGGGTCTTCGCGGCGGATCTCCAGGCCGGACGCATCCGCTCCCCCCTCGACGTCGCTGACGTATGGCCGTCCTCCTACAGCGCCAACACCAACGAGATCCTGTGGGGCGCAAAGGTTGCCGCGCGCGTGCCGTGGATTGCAGGGGTGATCCGTCTCTCGAGCTACGAGTGCGGCATGGACCAGCCCACTTACAGCCCGGTGCAGCAGATCGTCGAGCGCTCCGGCACTCTCTTCTTCTCGTTCCAGGAGCTCGACTCGACCAAGCCCGCGGGCTCCGTAAAGATTCGCGTCGAGACCATCGCACATTACCTGCAAAAACACGCGGACAACATCATTAAAAAGAAGAAGGCCGCCGCCGCGCCGGGCTGTCCGCTTCTCGCGACATCAAGAGAAAAACCCGCCCCGACGCAGACGGCTTCAACCGCAGCTCGGGCGTGACCCTCGCGGCAGCCCGCCTGGCGCGGGGATGCTGCTGACGACCGCACGAACCCGGAGAAACTGACCGGCGCCGGCGCGGTCAAAGGCCCATGCATCGAAAGTGGCTGTCCGTGCCAGTGTTGCTGATCGTGGCTACGGCCGCGATCTACGGCGTCGCGGCATTTTCGGCGCGCCCCGCGTCGAATCATTTCTTCTTCGCGGCAGAAAGGCCCGGCACCCAGGTAATCGCCCACCGCGGCGGCGCAGGGCTACGTCCCGAGAACACGCTCGCGGCTTTCTCGCACGCCGTTGAAATCGGCGCGGACATCCTCGAGATGGACGTACAACGCACGGCCGACGGCGCAATCGTGTGTCTGCACGATCGAGCAGTTGACGGCACGACCGACGGGCGGGGACGCGTCGAGACCCTCACGCTCGACGAGCTGCGGAAGCTCGATGCGGGGCACAACTGGTCGGCCAACGGCGGCCGGACCTATCCGTTTCGCGGCAAGGGCATCCGCGTGCCAACGCTGGAGGAAGTCTTCACGCGCTTTCCGACCACGCGGATGAACATCGAGATGAAGTACGCAGAGCCGACCATGGCCCAACCCCTCTGCTCGCTCATCCGCCGGTCCGGGATGGAACAGCGGGTGCTGGTCGCCTCGATGAACGAGACGGCGGTCATGGCATTTCGGCAGGCGTGCCCAGAGGTCGCCACATCGATGAGCCGCAGCGAGGCCCAGCTATTCTTCGGCATACAGCTCGTCAGCCTGGACGCCGTCTATACCCCGCCGGTCCGCGCCCTGCAGATTCCTGACCGGCTCGGCGACGACGTCATTGCGACCGCCGGGTTCGTCGCGGCCGCCCATCGCCGAAATCTAAAAGTGCACGTCTGGACGGTCAACGACGCCGCTCGCATGGCGGAGCTCGTTCGGATCGGGGTCGACGGCATCATTACCGACCGCCCCGACTGGCTCCTTCGCCTTGTGCGCCGCACCGGCGCAACACCAACCAATCGGTAACGCAAGCTAAGCTTTTCGAAACCCCGCACGCCTCACGCTGGCCCTGTCGATTCAGGGCATCAGTAGAGGGTGTTTCAATGGTCGCGGAAGAAACCCGCGACATCGAGGCCGCATGGGCGCAAAGCATCGGCGTCAGGCTCGAAATACGTTTGCGACCGGGGATTGGCACCGCCGTGAGTCTGACCGTACCCCTTCGATCGACCGTCACGACCATCTAGCGTGCTGTCCCTAACCGCCTGATTCCCAGCGACTCCCTCATCTGTAAGCGATCGGTAGGTTATCCGTAACCGAAATGCGAGCCCCCGGACCGCATCCTGTGTCCCACAGCCGCAGATTCACCAGGCGGCCAAGACGAGCGATGGAGGTGATCCATGAAATCCAGGAAAAACCCGCGTCACACGGACACACGCACACTGCCGCACGACGACAGCGCCGATGAGCTCCTCGAGTTCGTATTCAACGATGAGGAAGACGCGCTCTCCAGCGAACACGTGGCGTTGACGCACCAGCGCGACATGCCTGCCCTGCAGGAATTCTTGCGCGAGATGTCCGAGCTCGACTCGCGCAACCTGTGCGTGCAAGTCCATTAATTTCGCATCATCAATCAGCAACCCTGAAAGG
>JAOTTL010000311.1:0-2688 GCA_029864385.1 Betaproteobacteria bacterium
GTGACCTTCTGGCTCTTGCCGAGAACAGTTTCGACGTTTTCGTCACCGTGGATCGCAACCTGTCGTTTCAGCAAAACGTACCTAGGTTCTCGATCGCCGTTGTCGTCCTTCGCGCGCATTCCAACCGCTTGGCTGAGCTACGGCGACTTGTTCCGCGGCTGCTGGAAGTTCTTCCCGTGGCGAAGCGGGGCGACGTCACATGGGTCGAAATCTAACCACCGCATCCACCCCGACGCGCGCAACCGCAGCGCGCGCGGGTGATGCGGAACGTGTGTGCCGGGCATGGCACGTGTGACTCGCGATTGTCTGATTGGGGTGGCGCTTCCACGCAGTCCGAGGTAACCCATCTCAGGGGGGCGGAATGCACAGGGCTCTCGATTGACGACGGAGAGGAAGTGCAGGTAGGGAGCATGCACGGCGTTGAGCACCTCCCGTGTTCGCTCTAACAAGCGCGTGCAAGCGATTGGAAATAGGCTACGCTCATTCTTCGCTCCGGCTATTTCCAGCGCCTGACGCGTGGCGTTAGAGCGCGGAAAATACGCCATGCGGTTTCACGCAAACCCCGTATCGCCCTCGGTCTCCGGCGACTATTGCCGAGTCATGTTCGAGGCAATTGAGGATTCGCTCGATCCCGATAGCCCTTATCTCATCATCCAACACCGGTTAAGAATTAGGGCCAGCCTTGTCTGGCCCTAATTCTTGCGCTTGAGCAGGAAGGCCTGAATGCCTTCCTGGACGACTTCTCCGCGCTGGTTCAGCACCTGCAGCTGGCGCTTCATCACGCCGCGATCCGGATTTGAGGTCTCGCGCTTTTCGAGTACCTTGATCCGGGCGTGAATCGTATCACCGGGCTTGACCGGCTTTGTGAACTTCAGGTTCTCGAAGCCGAGGAAGGCGATCAGCGTGTCGTCGTAGAGATGGAGCTGGAACAACAGGCCGGCCGCAATCGCGTAGACGAGCGGGCCGTGCGCGATACGCCCGCCGAAAATCGTGTTTCGGCAATGCTCCTCGTTGATATGGAGCGGATTGTAGTCACCCGATAAACCCGCGAATGCGACAATATCGGCCTCGGTCACGGTCCGGCCCGGGCTCTCGAACTCCGCGCCGATATCCCATTCTTCCCAATACATGCCCCTCATTGCAGCCGCCCCCTAATCTAATGAATCGTAAATCGAGGTTCGTTTAGAACGTAAGATTTAGCCGCAGATAAACACAGATAAACGCGGATTCATTATCATCATTCTGTCACTCATCACTCATCACTCGTCACTCGTCACTCTCCATTCATCATTCACGTATTTGATCAGTATTTATTTGCGGCTAATGATGTTTTGGGGTTTTAGCGGCACGTCCTGGTCCTTACTTGATGACACCTTGCCGGCGCAGTTCGGCAATCCGCTCCGGAGCAAGCGCTAGCAGTTCACCCAATATTGTGTCGGTATGCTCGCCGAGCCGCGGCGCCGGATTCGAAATGGTGCCCGTCATTCCGGAGACCTTGATCGGATTACCCGGAAGGCGCACCTTGCCGACCTCGGGGTGATCGTACTCGACGATCATCTCGCGCTCCGCCACGGGCGGCTCCGCAAAAGCGCAATCGAAATGATTGACGGGCGCGGCCGGCACCCCCGCAGCGCGCAGGCGCTCGAGCCAGTCCGCTACCGTTCGCTTGCGAAAAATGGCTTCCAGGTGCGGCACCAGGACGTCCTTGTGCTTGACGCGGTTTGCGTTGGTGTCGAAGCGCGGGTCGTCGGCGAGCCTGGGGTCTTCGAGCAGCTCGCACAATCGCCGCCAGAACGATTCCTCACGTGTGGCGACGACGACGTAGCCATCTTTGGCGGAAAACGCCTGCCACGGTACCGTGTAGTCGTGACCCGAACCGGGCGGCCGCGGCAGCTCGCCGTTGGTCAGCCACATCGTGCCCATGTAACTCAGCAGGTTGAGCATGGCATCGAACATGGAAATCTCGACGCGCGCGCCCTGGCCGGTGCGCTCGCGCGCAAAGAGCGCAGCGAGGATACCCTTGCACGAGAAGATGCCGCCGCTCAGGTCCGCGAGCGGGATGCCCACGCGCGCCGGCGGCCGGCCCGGCTCGCCGGTGATGGCCATGTGGCCGCTGATCGCCTGGATGATGATGTCGAGCGCGGGATAGTCCTTGTAGGCGCCGGCCGTGCCGAAGCCGGTGACCGAGCATTGCACGATGCGCGGATTGATCCGGTTGAGCGTGGGGTAGTCGGCTTTCAGCCGCTCAAGGACACCGGGCCGGAAATTGTCCACGACCACATCGGAGACCTTCACCAGCTCGTAGAAGACCTCGCGTCCCGCGTCGGTCTTCAGGTTGATGACGACGCTCTTCTTGTTGCGGTTGAAGGTGAGAAACAGCCCGCTTGCCCCGCGGTAAGGCGCCACTGACGGGTTGCGCCCGAGGTCGCCCTCGGGCGCTTCGATCTTGATTACCTCGGCACCGAGATCGGAGAGCACCTGACAACCGTAGGTGCCGGCGATGATCTGGCCGAGCTCGAGGATGCGCACGCCTTGCAACGGAAACGACATGGGAGTTGTCTCAAAAACCGAATTACAGCCGCCGATGAACGCCGATGAACGCCGATCGATTCATTTAGTAGTAAATGGTAAATTGCGGTTCGTCCAAAAACCCAAATTTAACCGCAGATCCTCTATTGTCACTTCGTC
>JAOTTL010000312.1:0-2678 GCA_029864385.1 Betaproteobacteria bacterium
AGTTGTAGGGCCCCCGTATGAGCCAGCAGATCAACCTTTTCAACCCGCTGTTCATGCGCAAGGAGAAGTACTTCTCCGCGCGCACCATGCTGCAGAGCCTGGGTTTGATCGTGCTCGGTCTTGTCGCCCTCTACGCCTATGCGCTATGGCAGTCGGTGGACCTCAAGCGTCTGGCCGCGGGGTACGGCGCTCAGCTGGCGGCGCAGCGCGAGCAGTTCGTCGCGTTGAGCGGGCAAGGACGCAGCAAGCTGCTCGAGGCGGAAGTGGCGCGACTCGAGGCCAACTTGAGGGCGCAGCGCGGCGTGCTCGACGTCATACAGGGCGGGGGGCTCGGAAATACGGACGGGTTCTCGCGTTTCTTCGCCGCTTTCGCCCGGCACCCCATGCGCGGGGTATGGCTGACCGGATTCAGCGTCGGCGACAACGGCAACGTCCTCAACATCCACGGCAGAGCATTGCATCCCGATCTGCTGCCCGAGTACCTGAAATCGCTGAATCGGGACGATGTGATGCGCGGACGGCTGGTGACCGAGTTGAAGCTGGTCGCCCGGGATGAATCGCCCTCGCGTGGCGGCAGTGCGCCGGGCGGTCCGCTGCGGTTTGTCGAGTTCGATCTTTCCGCCCCTATACGGCTGGTGGATGCGGGCGGGCCGGCGACTAAGGGGGCGCGGTAGTGAGTGCTCTGTTGAAGCGGTACGCCGAGCGCATCGACAACGCCACGCTGCGTGAGCGCGTGCTTGTGTTCCTTGCGGCAGCCCTGATCCTCGTGCTGGTCATCAACGGGGCCCTCATCAAACCCCTGCAGGACTCGCAGCGTCGTTTGAGCGCGCAGATCACGCTGAACGAGCGCGAGCTGCGCACTATCCAGGGTGAAGTACAGCGCCTCGCGCGCGCCCGCGATGGCGATCCCGATGCACGCAGCCGCGAGCGCGTCGCCGTGCTGCGCGCGGAGATCGCGGCGCTCGAGGGGCAGATCGCGGAGGAGCAGCGCCGCTTCACCACGCCGCAGCGCATGCGGGGTGTCCTGGAAGAGATGCTCCAGCGCGACAAGCGACTGCGCTTGATCGATCTCAAGTCGCTGCCGGTGACGGAGTTGGCTGCAACCCAGGGGCAGGCAGGCCGGCGCGTGTTCCGCCATGGCGTCGAACTGACGCTCGCCGGAAGCTACTTGGACCTGTACGCGTACTTGGCGGCTCTGGAGAGTTTGCCGACTCAGCTGTATTGGGGCCGCGCGGAGATGTCGGTTTCCGAGTATCCGGTGGCGACCCTTAAGCTCACCGTGTACACGCTGAGCTTCGATCAAGCGTGGCTGGTGGTATGAACCGCGTGTTGCTCCTTTCGCTGATTTGCATGGCCTCTAGTGCGCTGGCGCAGCGTGCGGCGCTTGTGGATCCGACCCGCCCGCCCACGTGGACGGGAGGGTCAGGCGCAGTCGAATCCGCCGCGCCGGTCGGGCCTCAGCTTCAATCCATCTTGATCTCGCCGACGCGGCGCATCGCCGTCATAAGCGGCAGCACCGTAGGCCTGGGTGAGAAGTTTGGCGGCGCCACGGTAGTTGCGATATCCGAAGGCGCCGTGATGCTGCGGTACGCCGACCGCAGGGAAACGTTGCATCTCATTCCCGGCGTAGTCAAGCGCGAGCGGCGCGCTGACGCCGAGACGCAATTGCTCAAAGGAAATTCCAGATGAAGTACTCCATGGTTTGCCTCGGTGTGCTGCTGATGGCCGCCTGCGCGACGCCCCCGCCCCGACCGACCAGCGTGGATCCGGCGATTACTGGCGAGGTCGACAAGGCGATCGCCAGTCCCGGACCGCAGGAGACACGATTGCCGCAACAGGCGCTGCTGCCGCCCCTGCGCATGGAAATGCCCAGCGTGGAAGGACGACCGATCGATTCAAGATTCGATCTGTCGGTCAGCAACGCGCCGGCCGCCCAGGTGTTCATGGCGATTGCCTCCGGAACGCGTTACTCGATGCTCCTCAACCCGGGCATCACAGGCCTGATTACAGTCAACCTGAAGGACGTCACCGTGCGCGAAGCGCTCGATTCGCTGCGTGAGCTGTACGGGCACGACTACCGCATCGAAGGCAACCGCATCTTTGTACAGGCCGCGGGGCTGCAGACCAAGATCTACCGGGTGAACTATCTTCTCGGCCAGCGCCGCGGTACCAGCGACCTGCGGGTGCAGTCGGGCTCGCTCGCGGACTCTTCGGCGCCCTCCGGCCCGCCCACGCCTGCCTCGACGGCATCGCCGGTCCCGAGCACGGGCTCGGGACGCGCAATGGACAGCACGCGCGTGACGACAAGCATAGTCAACGACTTCTGGGGGGACTTGCGCACTGCGCTGACGGCGATTGTCGGAACGGGCGACGGGCGCAGCGTCGTCGTAACGCCTCAATCGGGGGTCGTTCTGGTCCGCGCCTTTCCGACCGAACTGCGCGCCGTGGAAAGCTATCTGCGCGAGACCCGCCTGGTGGTCGAGCGGCAGGTCATGCTCGAGGCCAAGGTGATCGAGGTCACGCTTGCCGAGGGCTTTCAGTCGGGCATCAATTGGGGATTGTTCCGCACGCACGATAGCCCGCGCGGCGCGATTGGCCAGATCGGCAACAACACGACACTCGGGTCCAATATCACTTCTGCGACGCTGAGCAGCCAGGGCATTACGGTCAATCCCGCA
>JAOTTL010000126.1:0-10721 GCA_029864385.1 Betaproteobacteria bacterium
AGCTCAGAAAACAATTGGAAGCGAATCTTGGTCAGATGGTCGGAGCCGGCATGTTCTACGCGGGGCCGCCGAAATTCGACGAGATTCTCCATCGACTCTCCGAAATGCACTCAGCCGTCAACAAAACGCGTCCGACTCGCACGAGATAACCCTCCGAAGTCTCATGGGAGCTTGGATAGAAGCGCCGATTCTCTGATTCTTCAGGCAGCGTCTGAGCAATTGAGCTCGTGATATAAAGTGTTCTTGAGCAACCTGTTTGGTGCGAGACGTTGTGTAGCGAAAAGGGGATTGCAATTAGCACGTTAACTCACAGTGCCCTGATGCAGCAGTACCTGCGCATCAAGGCCCAGTATCCGGACATGCTGGTCCTCTATCGCATGGGCGATTTCTACGAGCTCTTTTACAGCGACGCGGAGCGGGCGGCGCGGCTGCTCGACATCACGTTGACGCGCCGCGGCGAATCGGCCGGCGAGCCGATCAAGATGGCCGGCGTGCCGCACCACGCCGTCGAACAGTACCTCTCGCGACTGGTCAAGCTGGGCGAGTCGGTTGCCATCTGCGAGCAGACCGGGGGTCCAAACGCTTCGCGTGGTCTGGTCGATCGCCAGGTCACCCGCGTGGTAACCCCGGGCACGCTCACCGATGCTGCCCTGCTCGAGGACAAACGCGACAACATTCTGCTGGCGATGCTCCCCCAACGCGGTCTGCTGGGGCTGGCGTGGCTCTCTCTTTCCTCCGGCCGCTTCGCAGTGATGGAAACGGCCGTCGCCAACGTGACTGCCGAGCTCGAACGGATTGCGCCCTCGGAAATTCTGCTTCCCGAGGATGCGACGGCCGAATTTTTGAACGGACTGACAGCACCCGTAAAGCGCCTCCCGCCCTGGCAATTCGAGCGCGATGCGGCAATGCGCACGCTCACGCGGCAATTCGAGACTCGGGATCTCTCGGGATTCGGCGCCGCCGACCTGACCGCGGGCGTCTGCGCGGCGGGCGCGTTGCTCGAATACGCCCGCTCCACACAGGGCACTGCCATCGCCCACGTCAGGGCACTGACGGTCGAAGCGGAGCGCGCCTTCGTCCGCATGGACCCTGCCACGCGGCGCAATCTGGAGCTCACGGAAACGATCCGGGGCGAGCCGGCGCCGACGCTGTTCTCGCTGCTCGATACCTGCGCCACCACTATGGGCAGCCGGCTGCTGCGACATACGCTGCATCATCCGCTCAGCGACCGCGCGGCGCTCGCCGCGCGGCTCGACGCCGTGAGCGCGCTCGGCGGCGATGGCGGCGCCGCGCCTTACGGCGGCATCCACGGCTTGCTGGGAAATTGCGCTGACGTCGAGCGCATCACGGCGCGCATCGCGTTGCGCTCCGCCCGGCCGCGCGACCTATCGGCGCTACGGGAAACACTGAACGTGCTGCCGCAGTTCGGCCCGGCGTTGGCCGGGCTCCCCGCAGCCCGGCTGACAGAGCTCGCCGCCGTGCTCGCACCAGTCGATGACCTCGCCGCGCTTCTCCGCGCCGCAATCAAATCCGAGCCGGCAGCCGTGCTGCGTGAAGGCGGCGTGATCGCTGACGGCTACGATACGGAGCTCGACGAGCTGCGCGCCCTCCAGTCGAACTGTGGCGAATTCCTGGTGCAGCTCGAGGCCCGTGAACGCGAGCGTAGCGGCATCGCGAATCTCAAGGTCGAGTACAACCGCGTGCACGGCTTCTACATCGAGGTCACCCGCGCCCAGGCGGAGAAAGTGCCCGCTGATTACCGCCGCCGCCAGACGTTGAAGAATGCCGAGCGCTTTATCACTCCGGAGCTGAAATCGTTTGAAGACAAGGCGCTCTCGGCACAGGAACGCGCGCTCGCCAGGGAAAAGCACCTCTACGACAAGCTTCTCGAGAAACTCTCAGCGTACATTGCCCGCCTCCAGACGGTCGCAGAGGGACTTGCAGAGCTCGACCTGCTATCCAGTTTTGCCGAGCGCGCAGCAGCGCTCGATTACTGCCGGCCGGAATTCGCCGAAGAGCCACTGATCGATATCAAGGGGGGGCGGCACGCCGTTGTCGAGCGGCAGGTCGAGCAGTTCATCGCGAACGAGGCGTGCCTGTCGGCCACGCGCCAGATGCTGATCGTGACCGGCCCCAACATGGGGGGAAAATCGACATTCATGCGGCAGGTGGCCCTGATCGCGCTCCTCGCGCACTGCGGCTCTTTCGTGCCTGCGCAACGCGCCCGCCTCGGGCCGATCGACGCCATCTTTACGCGCATTGGCGCCGCTGACGATCTGGCTGGCGGCCGCTCCACGTTCATGGTTGAGATGACCGAAGCCGCGCACATCCTGCACCACGCGACGCGGGAAAGCCTCGTCCTCATGGACGAGATCGGCCGCGGCACATCGACCTTCGACGGCCTGGCGCTTGCCTGGGCGATCGCCCGCCACCTAGTCGAGAAAAACAGCAGTCTGGCGCTGTTTGCCACGCACTATTTCGAGATGACGCGCTTGGCCGAGGATTACCGGCAGGTTGTCAACGTCCATCTCGACGCGGTGGAGCACAAGGACCACATCGTTTTCCTGCATAGCGTCGAGGAAGGCCCGGCCAACCAGAGTTACGGGCTCCAGGTCGCGCAGCTGGCGGGCGTGCCGGCCGCCGTGATCCGCGCCGCGCGTGAACGCCTGGTAGAGCTCGAAGAGCATGGCGTGACAGCTGAGCCGCAACGCGATCTCTTCGCCGTCGGCGCGAGGAACGCATCCCTCGCGCCTCAACAAAAAGAGCACCCGGTGCTCAGGCGGTTGCAGGAACTAGATCCGGATACGCTGGCGCCGAAGGAAGCGCTCGAGCTTCTCTACCAGCTGCAGCGGCAGCTCGAAGAGTAGAAATTCAAACCTCTGACCGCAGAGGTGGAGAAAAATCAAAAATCCATTGAACCGCCAAGACGCCAAGAGGAACAGGATTCAGGAGAAAACTAGGTTCTGGCTTGGCGTGTACCGGTCACTGCTCACCGGTCACTGGTCACGCTTCTTCGGCGGCGCTATCGCGTGCACCGCACTCTGCACCGCGCTCTCTGCGGGCGCCGCCGAGTTCGCGTTTGCCGTGTTTGGTGACACGCCGTACACCGCTAACGAAGAGGCGAACTTTCCAGACCTGATCGCGGAAATGAACCGCGAAGGCCTCGCCTTCGTTATCCATCTCGGCGATTTCAAGAGCGCAAACAGTGCCTGCACTGATGACATCTACCTCGAGCGCCGCCGCTGGTTCGAATTATCCCGCCAACCCTTTGTATACGTACCGGGCGACAACGACTGGCTCGATTGCACTCGCGCACTGGGGGACCCCCGCAACCCGCGCGAGCGGCTGCAGAAGCTCCGCGCGTTGTTCTTCGGTACGAACGTCGGCCTTGGACAACACCCCCTCGACGTGGCCCGGCAATCCGGCCTTGCCAGACAACATCATTATCCCGAACACCTGCGTTGGTCGCACCGCGGGCTGGTATTTGTGACGCTCAACGTACCGGGACCATCCAACAATTTGCGCGATCCCAAGGAACACGAGCAACGCAGTGCGGCTATCGCGGATTGGCTTGCAGAATCATTCGCGCTGGCGCGGGAGCGCAACGTACAGGCCGTGGTAGTGCTGATGCATGCATCGCCTTGGGCGCCGTCCGGGCGAGCGCGCCGCGGCTTTGAACGGTTTCTTGCCCAGCTCGCGCGCGAGACGCAGCGTTTTAGAAATCCGGTACTGCTGGTCCACGGGGATGAACACCGCTTTGTGCTGGATCAGCCACTACGCAGTCCGGAGGGAAGCGCTCCGATCCAAAACTTTACCCGCATCGAGGTCTTCGGAAGCCCCGAGATGAACTGGGTGCGCGTGAAAGTAATTGAGAAGCCAGGACGTATCAGGTGGGACGTGACGCCGGGCAGCTAGATTCAGTGACCGGTGACCCGTGACCGTCACCGGTCACACGCTTCAATGATAATGGCCTTCGGGCCCATGCACATGGCCGTGCATCAGCTCGTCCTCGGTCGCGGCGCGAACTGCGGTCAAGGTGCCCGAGAAATGAAGTGTTTGACCCGCCAGAGGGTGATTGCCGTCTACGACCACTTTGTCCTCCGCGATATCGGTGATGGTGTAGATGACCATCGTGCCGGACTCCTCGCCGCGTCCTTCGAAGCGCATGCCCACCTCGAGGTTTCCCGGAAACTTGTCGCGCGACTCCATGCGCACCAACTCGGCATCGTAGTCGCCAAACGCGTCCTCGGGCTCGAGCCGAACCTGGCAGCCCTCGCCGACCGTCTTGCCCGCCAGCGCCTTCTCCACCAGCGGGAAAATGCCGTCGTAACCGCCGTGCAGATACTCGATCGGCGTATCCGAGCTCTCGATCAGCTGGCCGTCGGAATCCAGCAGCTCGTAGGTCAGTGTAACGACCGTGTCCTTGGTCACTTGCACTTGCCGGGTTCCCGCAGCAATTCGAGCACGTTAGCCGCGTGACCGCGCGACGTCACGCCGTAGAGCGTGTGCTTGAGCTGCCCCTTGCGATCGATGATGAAGGTGGAGCGGACAATGCACGTCTTCGTCTTGCCCTCGATTTCCTTGTCCTGGAGAACGCCGTAGCTCCGGCACACCTCACCCTCGACGTCCGCCAGCAGCTGCACCGACAGCCCGTGCTTGTCACGGAACGCGCCGTGCGACAGGCAATCGTCCATGCTGACGCCCAACACTACTGTCTTGAGCGCGTTAAATTCGTCGTCAAGCTCGCTAAATTCGATCGCCTCCATCGTGCAACCCGGGGTGTCGTCCTTGGGGTAGAAGTAAAGCACCACGTTCCGCTTGTTGCGGAAATCCTGCAGGCCCACCATATTCATGTCGGCATCGGGCAGATCGAAGAGCGGCGCCGCCCGCCCCGGTTGCAGCAATCGCGCGCTGTGTTGAGCTTCAGGCAACATGACAGGCCCATTTTGTGAACATCAGTCGCGCTGGTCAAGCGTTTTTGTCGCAGGATTTTGCCGGCCAGGTATCCGGCAAAATCCTTATCCGGAACTTTTTTTGCGGACCTGACGCGATCTGCACCCTGATTTGCAGTGCCTTCCCGGTCCATGGCATCGGAATCATGGCACTTTTCCAGGCCGGTCCCGCATATTAGACAGTTATACTTCAAGCAGCCTGCCCCACGGTGAGTTTTGGCGGGCTGCTTTTATCATCGTTTTGCATGACGAAAGATCGTCTCGGCAACCTCTCGGTCGAGCAATTTCTTCGCCGCCACTGGCAGAAGCGACCGTTGTTGGTGCGCAATGCGCTGCCGCAATGCGCCGGTCTGGTGCAGCGGGAACTGCTGTTTGACCTGGCCATGCACGACGACCTCGAATCACGTTTGGTTCTGCGCGACAAGGGGCGCTGGCGCGTGCGCTACGGACCCTTTACGCGTCGCGAGCTCGGTCGGTTGCCCGCATCGGGCTGGACGCTGCTCGTGCAAGGCATCGACCGCGTGCTGCCCGCCGCCCGCGATCTGCTCCAGCGCTTCAGTTTCATCCCCCGTGCGCGACTCGACGATGTCATGGTGAGCTACGCGCCTCCCGGCGGCGGTGTCGGCCCGCATTTCGACAGCTATGACGTCTTCCTGCTGCAACTGCAAGGCGCGCGGCGCTGGCGCGTGAGCCCACAGCGCGACCTGTCGCTCATCGAGGGCGCGCCACTGCGGATCCTGCGCCGCTTTCGCGCCTCACAGGAATGGGTGGTGCACCCGGGTGATCTGCTCTACCTGCCGCCGCGCTACGCGCACGACGGCATTGCCGTTACGGATGGTGTCACCTGCTCGATCGGGTTCCGGGCGCCGAGCGCGCAGGAACTGGGAACGAGATTTCTCGAGTTTCTTCAGGAGCAGCTTCAGCTAACCGGAATCTACAAAGACCCTGGGTTGCGGCGTCAGCGTCATCCCGCCCACCTCAATGATGCGATGGTGGAAAAACTCACGCGCCTGCTGGACGAGGTGCGCTGGAGCGCGGCCGACGTCGAGCGCTTTCTCGGCTGTTATCTGAGCGAGCCCACGGCGAACGTCGTATTCGTCCGTCCCCGCCGGCCGCTCGCGCCCGCCGCCTTTGCGCGCCGCGCCGCGCGCGACGGCGTGCGCCTCGCACTACCCACCCGCATGCTGTTCCGCCACGACGTTTTCTTCATCAACGGCGAGGCCTGCCCAGCACGTCCGCGTGCCGCACGCACGCTGCGCCTTCTGGCTGACCAAGGCCGGTTGCCTCCCGGGCGAACGGGCGATCAAGAATCGGCGCGTTGGCTTTATCACTGGTACCGGGCGGGCTATATTGAAATCGGACCGTGACGATTGACTCGTGACCGGCAAGGCACCTCCGTGAGAGACTTTAATTATGGAACGAACCGGCAATTTACCCCACGCCCAATATCGCCGTTTCGACGGCATGCGGGAGTTCGAGGCGCTCGTCGACGACATGATCCCGCAGACTCAAAGTGTGATTCGCGTCTTCGACAAGGCGCTCTCTCGTGAATACAATTCGCCGCGGCGCTACGAGGCGCTGCGCCAATTTCTGCTCGCAAGCCGGTCGAACCGGCTCATGATCGTGCTGCACGAGGCCGACCCGATCGCGCGCCAGTGCCCCCGCGTCATTGATCTCGCGCGCCAATTCAGCTCCGCGGTCAAGATTCATCAGACGTTGCGGCCCGCCAGGCATGTCTACGATCCATTGGTGATCTTCGATGCCACCCACTATCTGCACCGCTTTCATTACGACCATTTGCGCGCGGCCCAGGGCATGAACGATGTCATCGGCGCGCAGCAACTACTCGACCGCTTCACCGAGATCTGGGAAGCTTCGGCCCCGGCAATTTCCTTTGATAAGACGGGCCTCTAAAAAAGCCGGCCTGCGGGCCGGCTTTTTTTAAGGAGGAAGGATGAAGGAAAAACCGTTAGGTAGGATCTCTGTCGCCTTCCGCGTTCTAACTTCTGACTTAAAGGATTTGCCTCCAGGTAAATCCTTCGTCTTGCGTCGCCACCCCGATCCATTCCGCCTCGCATCCCAGCGCGCCGGCCAATGCGGCGCGCGCCAGCTCCGGCGTGTTGTTCTGCTGCGAAAGATGACCGGCGATCACGTGCTGGAGTCGGCTGCAATCGAGCTCCCCGAGCAGCTGGGCCGCGGCAGCGTTTTCAAGATGACCGAACCGCCCCGCGATGCGTTCCCTGAGCGTTGCAGGATATGCGCTGGCCTCCAGCATCGCGCGATCATGATTGCACTCGAGCACCAGCGCCTCAAGGCCGGAGAGCATCTGGGCTACGTAGGGCGTGGGCGCCCCGACATCGGTCAACACGCCGAGGCGCGCCGCGCCGTCAGCCAGCACGAACTGCACCGGCTCCCGCGCATCGTGAGGCACGGGATAGGGTTGCACCTCGATATCGCCGATGGCGAAGGGAGCGTGTCCGTCGATCAGCACGGCTTCGGGCAACGCCGCGCGGTCGCCTCCGAGCGCGGCCAAGGTTCCGTAGGTAAGATATACCGGCAACTCGTGGCGGCGCACGAGCCGCGCCACGCCGCCGGCATGATCGTCATGCTCGTGCGTGACGATGATGGCATCGATATCGCCGGGAACAAGTCCGATCCGGGCGAGCCGCGCGGTGACTTCCGCAAGGCCGAAGCCGCAGTCGAGCAGGATGAGGGTGTTTCCAGCTTCAACGAGGAGAGCGTTGCCACCGCTGCCGCTGCCCAACGATGCGAAGCGCATCATCGCGGGTAATGGAAAAAAGCAGAGATCTTCGACAGCTTTTCACTCATCACCCATCACCCGTCTCCCGTCACGTTATTTCAGTTGGTTGTAGAGGAGCGTGAGGATACGGTTGGACGTATCGGAGTGGTCCTGGCTGCCGTCCTTGTTCAGCACGTTGACGAGCGCCACGGACTGCTTGTCGGTCACCTGTATCCGGTATTGCTCGGGTTTGGGTGGCTCAGAGCTTTTCCAGAACGCGAGTTTGGAAAGCCATCCCGTCTCTTTCTTGGTCTGAACGTCGGTCTGCGGATCTATATAACGCACGTAGTAGAGCCCCTTCGCGCGATTGCGGTCCTCGACGGTGAAGCCGACCCGATCCAAGGCAAGTCCAACCCGCCGCCACGCGCGGTCGAATTGGTCGTTGAGCGCGAGCGTGCTGCCGTCGGTACCGTCGATCAACCGCGCGCGCGCGGGCGCCTCTTTAACGCTCGCCACTTCCTTCTTGGCGCGCTTTTCCTCGACACCGAATCGCGTCATCAGACGGCCCAGCATCTCGGCTTCGAGAGTGGGGTCGGGCGGTCGCGGCTGCCACATGGTTTCTTGGACTTGGTCCGTGTTCACGGCAGTCGTGTAGACTTCTTCCATTCCACGATGGCTGATGTAGATCTCCGTTGTCGCGGGCTTCACGCCATGTTCAAGGCGCGTGCGGAACTTGTCGCGCTCGCCGGTCTCATAGGGGGAAAACTTGCCCAAAAAGTTACGGATCACCCCGACGCCGGGTAGTTTCGCCCGGTTCTCGGCCCAGTCGGTCTCCATGATGCCGGCTTCGGGAAGCTCGAGATTGACGATGAAACCGGTTTCCTGCCAGAACGACTTCACCACTGGCCATACTTGGTCCGGCGTGCCGATCACCACCAGCCAGCGCTGGTTGCCATCGCGCTCGACGCGCACGCGTGTCGTCGTGGGCAGCACGAGCGAGGCCACGGTCGCCGAGCCCCGCGCACCGGAGCGATCGCGGGTGTATTCCGAATACGTCGCCGTTCCCTTCGGATTGATATCGGGCACGACATAGCGGTCGTCGGCGCTCGGGCGCGTCAGATCGGGCGGAATCTCCAGGGGCGGCAGCTTGCCCGTCGATTTGTAGTCGACTTTCTTGCTCTCGATACCGAGATTGCCGCATGCCCCCAGCAGCACGCCGACGAGCGCGCAAACCGCGTGATGCTGCAGGCTACGCGGCCACATATCGCCCTCCAGGCACTTCAAGCCCGATGCCCGCGTGCTGCATGGCCTCGCGCACTTGCTCGTGATAGGCGGCAGAGAGCGGGGTAAGCGGCAACCGGATGCCGCCCTTGATGAGCCCCATTTGTTCGACCGCCCACTTAACCGGAATCGGATTGGCCTCGACGAATAGCCGGCGATGCAAGGGCAGCAGGCGATTGTTGAGCTCGCGCGCCGCCGCGGCGTCGCTAGCGAGCGCCACGGAGCACATCTCGTGCATCAGCCTGGGCGCGACGTTTGCGGTAACGGAAATCACGCCATTGCCGCCGAGCAGCATCAAAACCAGCCCGGTCGCGTCGTCACCACTGTAGACCGCAAAGTCCTTTGGCTTACGCCGGATCAGGTCTGAGGCGCGCTCCAGATTGGCGGTCGCATCTTTGATGCCGATGATGTTCGGAATCTGCGCAAGCCGGAGCACCGTTTCGTTCTGCAGATCAGCCACGGTGCGCCCGGGGACGTTGTAGAGAATATGCGGAATATCCACCGCTTCCGCGATCGCCCTGAAGTGGCGGTAGAGTCCCTCCTGCGTCGGCTTGTTGTAATACGGAACGACCGACAAGCTCAGGTCCGCCCCCGCTTGTTTTGCGTACGCGGCGAGTTCGATCGCCTCGCTCGTGGAATTGGCGCCCGTACCCGCCACGACCCGAACGCGCTTCGCCGCGTGATCGACCGCAGTCTTGATGAGAAGCCGATGCTCATCGAAATCGACCGTCGGCGACTCGCCCGTGGTACCCACCGCGACGATGCCGTCGGTACCTTCCTTGATGTGCCAGTCGATCAGTCTGCGGAATGCGTCGAGATCAAGGACGCCGTCGACCTGCATCGGCGTCACGATCGCGACCATACTGCCCTGCAGCGGTGCCATCTAGAAAATTTCCTTCTGAAACAGGGCCTGGGTGTAAAGTGTAACTGTGTAATTTTACCTCATTGCAATGAATTCCATAAACAAGGTGACAGGCGGGACGAACGAATCGTTCCCCGCGGCCCCCGGCAATCAGCCCAAAATCCGTCCCTTATCGCCCCGGCCCTAAAGCAGATCGACCGCGCAGATACGCTGGACCATTGCGGGCTTGGGATCGGACACAAACAGGTCCTCGTAGGCAAGAACTCGCAGGCGCCCGCGCGCGACCTCCAGTAACTCTCCGGGCCGCAACAGGAAATCGGGATTGGAAGGGCGGCCGTA
Organism: Betaproteobacteria bacterium; assembly: GCA_029864385.1. Lineage (GTDB taxonomy): Bacteria > Pseudomonadota > Gammaproteobacteria > Burkholderiales > SG8-41 > SG8-41. The sequence continues at coordinate 10,175 of JAOTTL010000126.1, forward strand.
GCGTTCATTGCCCGCCGCGAAGGTCTCGTAGATCAACGCTCCTCCCGGCGCCACCGCGGCCAGCAGGCGGGAAAACAACGGCCGCCAAAGGTAGTGGACCACCACCACCCCGGCGAAGCGCTGCCCCTCGAAGGGCCAAGGCCCCTTCTCCAGATCGGCGCACCGGGCGGTGACGTTCGCTGCGCCACTCAGCCACGACAACACCGCAGGATCCCGGTCAACCGCGTCTACCGGGTGGCCCCGGGCGGCAAACAGTCGGGCATGCCGCCCTCGGCCGCAGGCGATATCCAACACGCGCCCGCCCGCAGGGATCCGGTCAGCCCAGCGCTCGACCCACGGCGATGGCGCGGCGAGATCGTGAGGATCAGTGACCATAGATGAGCCGCCAATGAACGCCGATCACACGAAAGAAGTGATGATTAATGGTGATGCGAAATGGTGATGAAGAGCGCCTGCAACCTTGTACATCACCACTAATCATCACCATCTCTCATCACCAGTACTCGTCACGAGTTCCTGGTCATCGGTCACCGGTCACCGGTAAGTG
>JAOTTL010000127.1:0-10714 GCA_029864385.1 Betaproteobacteria bacterium
GTAGGCGGCCGTCAAGGCGCCGTCAAAGGCGAGCCATATTGCCTTGTTGGTCGCGCCGCCGAGTTTGTCCAGTTCTTTCCAGCGGTCGCGCAGTTTGTCGATGGCATCGGCATGCGCCTTGAGCGCGACTTTTTCGCCGGCCATCTTCGCGAGAACCTGCGCCTCAGCCACCAGCTCCTCGCGCCGCTGTCCGCCGCTCCAGCGCTGCCAATCGCGCAGGCGCACGTGTTCCTGGCGGAGGGATTCGATGCGCTTCGCAAGCGCAGCATCCACCGGGCCGGGTTTGAGCGCGTTATCGATCGCTGCCATCAGGCGCGTCAGCTCCGCCACCTGTCCTGCGGCGTGCGCCGCTTCGGCCAACTCGACATGACGCTGCATTGCGGCGAGGCGCCGTTTCTTCCGTTCGGCGCTCACGTCGCGCTCATGCACCCGGCGCGCATCGTGTTCGCGTTGCCGCTCCCCGCTGCATGCGTTGCGCCAGCCGGAAAAACGATGCGCAAGCAAGGTCTGCAAGTCAGCGTCCCGAACCTCCGGAAAACCGCGCCATTGCTCGATCTTCGCCTTTTCGACCGTTTCATCCGCAACGCCCGCAGCGGGCAAGGATTGCAGAAATTCGGCGCGCTGCACCACGCTTGAGGCGAGTGCCAGGACATGATTGGCGGCGTCGGTCTTTTCGACGTAGCGCGCATCGATTGCCGCGTCGCTCGCACCGGAAACCTGGTTCACTAATTGCAGCAGGGCTGCCGCCAGGGTCGCCGGCGCGGTCGCCGGCATGGCCGACGTCGGCGCCGTCCCGCCCCGAGCCACACCGGCGAGGCTTGCGGTCAGGGCGTGCATCGCGGCGTCCATGGCGGCAAGCCAGCGCGCAAGCGCCTGTTCACCCTCGCCGCCCTCACGCAATCTGGCGCCCAGTTGCTCGCGCGCCGCTGCAAATTCGGCAACCACTGCTTCATCGAGCAAGTCGACGTTCAACGCCGCCCAGGCATGATCCAGATCCACCAGACGATTGGCGGGAATCCTTTCCTGCTCGATCAAGGTGTGAGCACCTGCAATCAGAACCCGGGCTTCGGCGGCGGCTTCGCGTCTGGCGACGGCTGCCTGCCAGCGCGACTTTGCAGCGCGATACAGGCGCTTGTCCTGATCGCGAAATTCACGCGTCGCCCGTCCGAGCGCATCTTCTTGCGTCAGGCCCGCGAGCGCGGTCAGCTTCAGGTCGACGCCGGGCGCCTGATGTGCCAATTGCAGCAGCGCCTTGTCGTCCCCTTCTGCCGCGAGTATCTTTTCCCGCCAGGCTCGCAGGTCGGCTTCAGAAATCCCCGACAAAGGCCGTGCGCCGGGCTGATGCGGCACACAGCCCGGAGAGTGGACAGATGTGCCGTCCGGCGGCGTTGCCGCAGCAGGGACGGGCGTTACGTTTTTCTTGAACGCGTTTCCGAACATTCGGCGAGCGCCCTGAAACTAGACAGACTCATATTGTGACAATGTTCAGAATCATTGCAACTCCGTTGCAGCACCGGGCTTCCTGCACGCGTGAGTTACTCGTCAATGCGAGGGCTCTCCTCCTGGGCGAATTCCAGCGCGCAAACCGGCGCGTCAGCGTCCGGTTTTACAGGTTGTAGCCGGTCTCGTTGTGCAGCACGGTATCGAGGCCCTCCGTTTCCTCCTCCGACGTCATGCGCAGGCCGACCAGCGCATCGGTGACTTTGAGGAGCACGAAGGTGATCACGGCGCACCACGCCCCGACCGCCAGCACGCCGACAAGCTGTACCAGGACCTGGCTGCCCATCCCCATGCCTTCGGCATAGCCCACGCCGCCGAGCGCCGTCGCGGCGAACACTCCGGTGAGTATCGTGCCTAGGATGCCGCCGACCCCGTGCACCGGGAACACGTCGAGCGAATCGTCCACGTGCAGGGACCGTTTCATATAGTTGGTGGCGGTGAAGCAGACGATGCCAGCGGCTCCTCCTATGGCGAGGGCACCCAGCGGCCCGACGAAGCCGGAAGCCGGCGTGATCGTGCCGAGCCCCGCGACCATGCCGGTCACGATGCCGAGCACCGAGGGCTTGCCGTAGCGAATCCACTCGCAGAACATCCACGCGAGAGATCCCGTCGCGGCGCCGATGTGCGTGACCAGCATCGCCATGCCCGCGGAGCCGTCGGCCGCGAGCGCGCTGCCGGCATTAAAGCCGAACCAGCCTACCCAGAGCATGCACGCGCCGGTTACGGCCATGGTGAGGTTATGCGGCGGCATGGGCGTTTCGGGAAAGCCTCTCCGCCGCCCCAGCACCAATGCGGCAACCAGTGCCGCCATGCCCGCGTTCAGGTGCACGACCGTGCCGCCCGCGAAGTCCATGAGCCCCATGTCCTGCAGCCAGCCGTCGCCCCACACCCAGTGCGCGACCGGCGCATAGACCAAGAGCAGCCAGAGCAGGCTGAACAGCAGCATCCCGGCAAACTTCACGCGCTCGGCATAGGCGCCGACGACGAGCGCGGGCGTGATGATGGCAAAGGTCAACTGGAACATCGAAAACACGCTCTCCGGGATCGTGCCCTTGACCGTCTCGACCTGGATGCCGGACAGGAAGGATTTCCCGAACCCGCCATACCACGCATTCGCCGCGCCACCATCGCCAAATGCGATGCTATAGGCCACCACCACCCACGCGATGGTGACCATGCAGGTGATCGCAAAACACTGCATGAGGATCGAAAGCACGTTCTTGGAGCGCACCAGTCCGGCGTAGAACAGCGCCAGCCCGGGAATAGTCATGAACAGCACCAGTACCGACGAAGTGAGCAGCCAGGCGGTATTCGCCGTGTCCAGTGTTGGCGGCTCCGCCGCCACGGCCAGCGGCGCATGGAAGAGCGACGATACGAACAGCAAACCCGTCACAGGAAAGAAGCGCGGCTGGATTCTCATAGGGATAACGAGCGATGTGGATGTCGTAAGGGGTGACCGGCGAACTCCATCCCAGTCAGGCGTTTTTGTGCTTGTGCCCGGAAGTATAACCAAACCTGGCAGCGGCGGCGGAGCCACCCGCATGCAAAAATTGTCCGACGTCAAGTCGGCCGCATCGAACTCGATGCCCAACGTGCCATGGTCGAGTGTCGCGCCCGGTGTTTTTTCGGTTTATCGCGTGCCCCTCCCTGCACGTGCCGCGGCTGCTGCGAGCGTTTTGCGAATCATGGACTGCGCACTGCGCTTGGTCAAGCCGGGGCGAGCCGGTCGTACGATCTGTTCCTCGAATACGCGGAGTCGCTCGGGTTCAACACCTGTGTCGGCGGCTTCGACGAGCAGCTGGCGTGGGCCGCGCTCTTGCCGAGGCTGCTGTTATGGGGGGTGTGTTAGATCAGACATGACGATTTGCGCTCGCAATTTTACGAAAAGCCGCCCAAACTGTGATAGCCTAAAATCCACAAGCAGGCCGAGTTTGATAACGCGCAAGGACGATGCTTTTGCTTCAAAAGGTAAAGCGCCGCCTACCGATTCACCTGCATGTGCTGCTAGGTCGATGCAGAAATTTTCTCCTAACGAAATCGCGTGATGTGCTGGTTCCCAACTCCCTTTACGCCAATCTCAGCGAGTTCACCAGCCGCGACAACTGTCGCCGTTTTTTCGTCTTTACCTTGGGGCGATCGGGAAGCAACTTCCTTGCCAAGCTACTAAACGCTCACGCGGAGGTACTCTGTTTTCACGAGGGGGTACGAATTCAATCCTATCCCGTATATCCCATATCGGAGCGTGATCGAAACAGGTACGCCGCTTACCTTCTTCGAGACCGCTTCCACGATTCATATCACACAGTTGGAGACGTCGGCTCTCTTGCGATGGATAGTATTCTTCGCATTCCCCAAGGACTGGCGCACCGGAGCATCTTGTTTCGGCACCCGGTAAGGATGCTCCGGACAAAGATGGAAATGCTTCGTGAGGAACCTCGTGAGATAGACTCCGTTGACCAGATCGCGCTCCGAACGCAGCTTGAGGCGGCGGGCCTCCACGCGCTCACCACGGGTTCTTCGATGTCTGCGGAGGACATTTACTTTCTTTGGACGGCCGTCAATTGGCGAAGCATGGGGGCGGCAGCATTCCGATTTGATTCCGTCATACGATTGGAGGACCTCTCGGACGAACTTTATGCATCCAGGGTTCTTGGGGCCATTACAGGGGTTGAGTATGCATCTGCATTGATCGCCCAATTACTAAGGCGCAGGGTCAATACCCGAACGAATCAAGCCGAGCTGTCGGAGGTTGAGGTGCTGGAACAGCTTGGTACAAAGTACCGAGAGTGGTATTTGCAGATTGTTGAACCGGTCGCGTCGAAAATGGGATACGGACTTTACGAGCGGAAGGCATGACATTCATCGCGTGTCTCTCCCTGCACGTGCCGCGGGCTGCTCGAACGTTTTGCGAATCATGGACTGCGTACTGCACTTGGTCAGGCTGGGGCGAGCCGGTCGTGCGGTCAGCGCGCGGCGCGCAGATCGCGCGATGAAGAAGGAAACGGGAATATGCCTTGATACTTTGCCGACGATGCTGGAAGCGCGCTCGCTCTATGCTTCCCTGGGATTTTCGCCGTGCGCGCCGTACTACGACAACAGCTGCGTCGGCAGCGACTGCTTTGAGCTCAAGCTCCCACCGGTGACTCGCGAGTAGAGCGGGCGTGCTTTCAGAAAACCCGTGAAACGAGAGAATGATTAGCAACGGAATCACACGGAATTACACGGACAAAGACCCGAACCGGAAAGTGCGCTCTAGCCAACCGATAATTTCCGTGTGCTTCCGTGTGGTTCCGTGGCCGGGTTTTTTGCGATGGCTTCTGACGGTCACACGCCTGCGGCGCGGGATTTTTCAGAGAGCTTGGCGTTGAATCTTGCCGCGTCGATGACGAAGCGCTCGTGGGTGCCCTCGGCAATCTTATCCACGCCATCGTGCGCCGAGAGGGAGAACGCGAGCTTGCGCCCCTCTATCCGGTCGAGCCGCACGTCAACCGTTACGGTCAGGCCAGGCGGCGTCGCTGCCTGGTGAGAGAAGTTAACGTGGGTGCCCAGCGATTGCTCACGGGGCCAATCGAGATGCGGGCGCAGCGCTTCGAGGCAGGCCCACTCCATGAGGCCTACCATGTAGCCCGTCGCCAGCACCTCCGGCATCTGCTGGAACATCTCCGACTCGGGATAGAGGTGCGGCACTGTCTTGGTCGAGGGCACCTCGAACTTGAACTGGTAGGTAAGACCGGGCTGGAGAGTGTCTTTCATCGTGAACGGTAAGCGGTAAATGGAAGTCAACTGATGCGCGTCGGGGTCGCGATTTACGATTTACGATTCACGACGTAAACGGGATAGCTGGCGCCGGTCGCCGCTCGAAGGCGGCGCAACCTTCAGGACCTCCTCCATGTTGGTCATGCCCGCAGCGACCTTCAACGCGCCGCTCAGACGCAACGGCTTCATGCCTTCCTTGTAGGCCGTCTCCTGCAGCACCGTGAGGTCGGTCTGCGGCGTGACGGCTTTCTTCAGCTCGCCCGTCATCACCATCGTCTCGTAGATGCCAACGCGCCCCCGGTAGCCGGTCATCCGGCATTCGAGGCAGCCATTGGCATTGTAGGTCGAGCCCTTGGGCTTGGCCGCCTTCCAGGGCGAGACGAGATGCTCCCAGGTAGCGTCTTCCAGAGTCTGCGGCTGTTTGCAGTGAGGGCAGAGCGTACGCAGCAGCCGTTGCGCCAACACGCCCAGGATCGTCGACTGCAAAAGGTACGAAGGGACACCAATGTCGAGCAGGCGCGTGATGGCCGACGGCGCGTCATTGGTATGAAGCGTGGAGAGCACGAGGTGGCCGGTCAGCGCCGCCTGGATCGCCATTTCGGCAGTCTCCAGGTCGCGGATCTCGCCGATCATGACGATATCGGGATCCTGGCGCATGAGCGTGCGGATACCGCTCGCGAAATTAACGCCGATAGCGGAGTGCACCTGCATCTGGTTGAACGTGGGCTCGACCATTTCGATCGGATCCTCCACCGTGCACACGTTCACCTCCGGCCGCGCGAGCTGCTTGAGCGTGGAGTAGAGCGTGGTGGTCTTGCCGGAGCCGGTCGGACCCGTGACCAGGATGATGCCGTGGGGCTGTTGCACCATCTGGTTCCACTTGCCTTCGTCCTCTTCGGAGAAACCCAGCTCCCTATAATCCTTGACCAGATTCTCGGGGTTGAAGATCCGCATCACGAGCTTCTCGCCGAATGCGGTGGGCATCGTTGACAGCCGCAGTTCGACTTCCTCATTGTCCGGCGTCACGGTTTTCAACCGGCCGTCCTGCGGTCGCCTTTTTTCGACAACGTCCATCCGTCCAAGCACCTTGATGCGGCTCGTCATGGCCCCCATCACGGGCGTAGGGATCTGGTAGACCTGGTGCAGCTGGCCGTCGATCCGGAAGCGCACGTTGCTCGCGTCCCGCCGCGGCTCGAGGTGGATGTCGCTGGCGCGCTGCTCGAATGCGAAATTGAAGAGCCAGTCGCAGATATGGACGATGTGCTGGTCGTTGGCGTCGAGCTTGCCGCTGCGGCTCAGCTGAACGAGCTGCTCGAAGTTGGTAACGTCGCTGAGTGCGCCTTTGTCCTGTTTCGTCGCGCCCTTCACGGAGCGCGCGAGATTGTAGAACTCGACGATGTAGCTCTGGATGTCGTGGGGATTCGCGACGACGCGCTTGATCTCGAGTCGCAGCACCTGTTGCAGCGAGTCCTCCCATTCGCGCACGTACGGCTCGCACGTTGCGATCGTCGCCTCGCGCGTGGTTATGCTGATGGGAAGGATCTTGTAGCGCTCGGCGTAGGCGCTCGACATCACTTTCGTGACGGCCGCGAAATCGATCTTGAACGGATCGATGTGCAGGTAGGGCAGGCCGCTCTTGTCCGCGAGCCACTGGGTCAACGTCTCGACGTTGAGCAGCTTGGTGGGGTGGCGCGGATCCTTCCATTTCTGGTCCGCAATGACGATCAGCGGGTGCACGGCGGTGCGCGCGAGCCGCCGGTCCTTGGCAAGCTGGTCGGCCACGTCCTTGGGCACTAAGCCGTCGGCCGCGAGATCCGCAAGCACCTGCACGAGCTCGAGACGGCGCTCCGAGGACTGCGGCTGCACGGCCTTAATGGTGGGCATGGCGGATCGATCCTGAGCCATCGCAGACGATAACGCCATATTCTATCAGTGAGTTACCTAGTGAAGTTGAGACTTGATTCGCATACTGTCCGGATCTTATGCTGGACACAGGTTGTTCAGTGTCCGCGTCGAGCAACGCGACGGACGGATGCCCGGAGCGAGCCACGCGTACGCGGGCACGCGCCGGAATGTTTCGTGGCGGTGATGAAGGGCGCCGCACGCGGGGACGTCGCCGCGCGGAACGCAGACGAAGGAGGGGGGCGGTTGGGCGGGACGGCAGGCTATAATCGCTCCATCGATTGGCATTTGCCGCGAGGAAAAGATCACCCGCCTAGGAGTTTGTCGGACTTAGCTCCGACAAACTCCTTAGGCAAAACCGCTTGCACGGAAATCGAGGCAAAAAGCAATGAAAACTTCATTTCGAGCCTACCCGTCCGCCCTTTGCAGGCCAATAAGGGTCGCTATCCGGGCTTTCATTCGAAATCCGCAGGCGGTTTTGCTGTTAACAGCCTGTCCGACACGTAAGTCCGACAGGCTGCTAGTCAAAGCCGTTCACATCTCGCTTTTTTGTGTCCTGACGTCTGCCGCAGGCGCAGCCCCTGGCGCGGATACGCCGGCGTCGGTACGTGTGATCGAACCGGGGGAACTCACGCTTCTCAGCCACACGGTGGTGCAGCGCCTCTGGACGGGGACCTGGCGCTCGGCCTTCTGGACGACGACCCACGACACCTCGAACGTCGCGATCGCGATGCTGACCCGCGAGGCCGCGAAGCTCGGCGCCAACGCTGTTACCCACCTGTACTGTTTCCGCGACGACGGCGCGTGGTTTTCGCCCGCAGGCTATTTCTGCTCCGGACTCGCAATAAAGCTCAAATAGCGTTAATGCGAGACGCTTCGCACCGGATTAACTTCGCGCGTTCGAACGGACGTGGTGCGCCGCTCAACGCGCGGACTCTCTAGCGCAGGGATGCGTTGATACGCTCGAGCATCACGCTGCCGGGGCAGAGCTCGCGCTCGGCGAGCTGATTGAGCGGGGTGTCCACCGTGTTGAGGTACTGGTGGAGATCGGCTGCGTCCGGCTTGAGGTAAAGCAATCCGGTCACCACTTCGCCCTTGGCCGCGCGCTCCTGGAGATAGTTCATCACCCTGACGCGGTCGGTCGGATCGTACTCCGGCGCGAGCTTTCTCAGGCGCAGCACGGAGCCGTCGTGTTGCGTTACCTCGACGACCTCACCCGGCGCGTAATCCGCCGTGATCTCCTCCCGCCCCTCGATGAAATCGAGACGGTTCACCGCCTCGTTGTGCTGGCGCACGTAATCGTAGCTCTTGGTCGAGCCGGGATGGTTGTTAAAGGCGACGCAGGGCGAAATGACGTCGATGAAGGCAGCGCCCCGGTGCTCGATCGCCGCCGTGATCAGGGGCACAAGCTGTTGCTTGTCGCCGGAGAAGCTGCGGCCGACGAACGTCGCGCCCAGCATGAGCGCAAGCCCGATCATGTCGACCGGCTCGTCGGTGTTGGTCACGCCGCGCTTCGACTTGGAGCCCTTGTCGGCAGTCGCGGAGAACTGGCCCTTGGTCAGGCCGTAGACCCCGTTGTTTTCGACGATATAGACCATGTTGACACCGCGCCTCATGCAGTGCGCGAACTGGCCGATGCCGATGGAAGCCGAGTCGCCGTCGCCCGAGACACCCAGGTAGATCAGCTCGTGGTTGGCCAGATTGGCGCCGGTTACTACCGAAGGCATCCGTCCATGCACGCTGTTGAAGCCGTGCGAATTGCCCAGGAAGTAGGTCGGAGTCTTGGACGAGCAGCCGATGCCCGAGAGCTTCGCTACGCGGTGAGGTTCGATATCGAGTTCCCAGCACGCCTGCACGATCGCTGCGCTGATCGAGTCGTGCCCGCAACCCGCGCACAGCGTCGAGATCGCGCCCTCGTAGTCGCGGCGGGTGTAGCCGATCTGGTTCTTGGCGAGCGTCGGGTGATGCAGCTTGGGCTTGGCGAGGTATGTCATGACACGGCCTTCCTGATCGGGACCACGGTGCGTGCCCTTGCATGCTGCGAGATCTGGTCCACGATGGAGCGCGCGGTGATCGGCGTGCCGTCGTAGTGCAGTATCGAGATGAGACGCGCGGGGTTCACCTTGGCTTCGTTGATGAGCAGCGTCTTCAGCTGCGCGTCGCGGTTCTGTTCGACGACGAAGACCCACGGATGCGATGCCACGAAATCCGCGATCTCGTCCTGAAACGGGAAACCGCGCACCCGGAGCGCGTTGACGTGAATGCCGCGTTCGGACAGCACGTCGAGCGCTTCCTGCATGGGCGAGCTCGTGGAGCCGTAGTAGATGGCGCCGAAACGGGCCGGCTTGGCCGCCGGCGTGAGCAGCGGTTTGGGGACCAGCGTCTTGGCCGTCTCGAACTTGCGCGCCAGGCGCTGCATATTGTCGATATAGTCCGGTCCGGTTTCGCTATAGCGGGCGTAGCGGTCCTTGGAGGTGCCGCGGGTGAAATAGGCGCCGCGCGTGGGATGCGTTCCCGGCAGGGTCCGGTAGGGAATGCCGTCGCCGTCGACATCGAGATAGCGCCCGAACTCCTTCCCGGCCTCGAGTTCGTCGTAGCTCGTGACCTTCCCGCGGTCGTAGGTGCGGGTGTCGTCCCACTGGAAGGGGTCGCACAGCCGCGTATTCATGCCGATGTCGAGGTCGGTCATGACGAAGACCGGTGTCTGCAGGCGGTCGGCAAGATCGAAGGCCTGGGCGGTGAGCTCGAAGCACTCGGTGGGATCCTCGGGGAGAAGCATGATGTGCTTGGTGTCTCCGTGCGAGGCATACGCGCACGAGAGCAGATCGGATTGCTGGGTGCGCGTTGGCATGCCGGTCGACGGCCCGCCACGCTGCACGTCGATCAGCACCACCGGGATTTCGGCGAAATACGCAAGCCCGATGAATTCCTGCATGAGCGAGATGCCCGGTCCAGACGTGGCCGTGAAGGCGCGCGCGCCATTCCAGCCGGCACCGATGGCCATGCCGATGGAAGCGAGCTCGTCCTCGGCCTGGATGATGGCGGAACGCTGTTTGCCGGTCGCCGGATCGGCCCGGTACTTCTGGCAGTGGCGCGCGAAGGCTTCCGCGAGCGATGACGACGGCGTGATCGGATACCAGGCGCAGACGGTGGCGCCGCCATAGAGCGCGCCCAGCGCGGCGGCGCTGTTGCCGTCGACGAAAATCCGGTTGCCAACCGCGTTGGCCCGCTGCACCCTGATCCCGATCGGGCAGGAGAAATGCTCGGTCGCATAGTCGCGCCCGAGCCGCAGCGCCTTGATATTGGACTGGAGCAGCGTTTCCTTTCCCTTGTACTGCTCCGAGAACAGCCGCTCGATCTCACCCGCATCGATGTCGAGCAGCGCCGACAGCGCGCCCACGTAGATGATGTTCTTGAACAACTGCCGCTGCCGCGGGTCGCTGTAGGTCGCGTTGCAGATTTCGGTCAGCGGCACACCGATGAGGTTCACATCGTCGCGGAACTTCGATTTTGGCAGCGGCTTGGAGTTGTCGTAGAACAAATAGCCGCCGGCCTC
>JAOTTL010000128.1:0-10658 GCA_029864385.1 Betaproteobacteria bacterium
CCGAGACTCCATGTTTTACCTACCGCTTAACCTGCCGAATCGCCGTGTACGGACCCGTACGCACGGTGGTGTGGGAGGGGTCGAGCCGTGAGGCTTGCCCCTATCCCGATTGGGTGAGGAAAGTGATGGTTATGAAAACTACTTGTGCACGATTCCGGGAATTGGTGGCCGAACGCAAATTCATTCCAGCGCTTGGCATATGGGATCCCTATACAGCGCGCGTTGCGGAGGCGCTGGGAATGGAGTGCGTTCACATCGGGGGCTATCAGCTAGGCGCACACTACGTGACGAGCGAGCCACTTCTAACGCTAACGGAGCTTGCTCACACGACCCGCTACGTTACAGCCGCGGTTAAGATTCCGGTAATTGTCGATGCGGGCGCTGGATTCGGCGAGCCCTTACACGTGATGCGGTGCGTCAAGGAAATCGAGCGTGCGTGCGCCGCCGGCCTGCACATTGAGGATCAGATTTATCCGAAGCGCGTGCACTACCACAAGGGAGTCGAGCATGTCGTTAGCCGCGACGAGTTGGTGGCTAGGATCAAGGCGGCCGTGGCCGCCCGTAGCGATCCCGATTTCGTCATCATGGCGCGTACTGACGCGATGCGGACGGACGGGTATGAGGAGGGCGTCATCAGGGCGAACCTGTGTCTCGAGGCGGGCGCAGACATGGTCATGGTGTTTCCAAATTCCTTGGAAGAGGCGCGCCGCGCACCACGCGAGATAAAGGGGCTAGTTGCTTATACGAACAGCGAAGGTAACCGTCTGGGTCGCCCAATTTTCACGGTGAGTGAGTTCGAAGAATTGGGCTACAAGCTGTCTACTTATCCGACCGCGCTCCTGTGCCCGGTGACGCAAGAATTGAAGCGTGTCATTACGAACCTGCGCACGCAGGGTTCGAGCGGATTACCGCAAGACAAGATGATCGTATGGCGCAAGGAGGTCGAGGATCTGATCGGGCTCGAGGAGTATTACCGAATCGAGAGCGCGACCGTGGAGCGGTAGACGTTGCGCGTCGTTAGTAGCGGAGTTGAACGATCCGATCTAGTCCTTTGCAACTGAGGAAACACTGGCGTGGTCGTGAAATGGGGCATTATCGGAGTGGGGGACATCGCAGGGCGGGGCATGGGGCCTGCGCTGGCAAAGGCGGCAAATGCAAAGCTCGTAGCCGTGTATAGCCGGTCAAATCGGTGCGGCTGTCACGAACAAGGTGAGGTTGGGGGTGATGTTCCAGAATCGCTACCATCCGGCACACTTCGAGGCGCGCCGGCAGGTTCGGTCCGGCGCCGTCGAAGACTTTAGTAGGGCCGTGCTGGAGAAATCTGACCTGGGCATTTCAGGCGAAAACAGAAGGAAGCCGCTAATCGTTTCTGTTTAGGTTCGCTCGCGAGCGGCGTAGCTATCGTGGAAGCGCGGAAACGCGAGACCATGAAGCGAGATGAGCGCTGGTCGGAGGCGATTGCGGTAGGCAGCGAACCTTTTGTCGAGAGGGTAAAGGCATGACCTCAACGTGGTCCGACCCGCGTATGCATTGAAACTGACGAAAACCGTCTAGAAAACGCTGTCATTAGGTATGAAGCCGGCATTCCACCCCAACATATAGTATTCAGTTTGTTCGGTACGCAAGACGAACATTGTTCAAGAGCAGGAGCAAAATCTAACAATTTGTTAGATTTTGTCTTTCGCTTTTTGTTCTGTACGCTAACGCACGATCGCACAGTTCAACATGCGCGCGTTCTGGGTTATGCTGAAAACATTGCTGGCAGCGTTTAGTTTTATCGTCCCATGGGACAGCAATATGCCGCGAAACAGGGCGGGTTTTTGATGGTGGTTCACTGCTGGGTTATTCATGCTCCGGTCAGGGTGAAGAAAACTGTCCTTCCACCGCATCCTATTCGCGGCAAGACTTTCACCGCGTCGGATGGTTAGCGACGTCAAGGCTCAAGGACGCCTGGCTTTCCCAATACGACAAGCGATAGAAGTAACGCCATGATCGGCCAATCCACGGCGTTTCTCGTCACCCTGAGGCTGATCGAAAAAGTAGCGGCGTTTGACGTCCCTGTCCTGATCGAAGGCGAGACGGGAACCGGGAAAGAGCTTGCGGCGCGCGCGATCCACTACGGTGGTGCGCGCCGTAAGGGACCTTTCGTTCCGGTCAACTGCGGCGCGCTGCCCGACCAGTTGATCGAGAACGAGCTGTTCGGCCACCACCGCGGCGCCTACACCGACGCGCGCGAGGACCAGCCGGGGCTGATCGAGCTGGCACGCTCCGGAACGCTCTTTCTCGACGAAATCGACACGCTGACGCCCAAGGGACAGGTTACGATGCTGCGCTTCCTGGAGGACCAGCAGTTCCGGCCGCTGGGCGGCAAACGGGAGCAGCGGGCGGACGTGCGCATCATCGCCGCCAGCAACCGCAGCCTGGAACAGCAGGTCGAGTCGGGCGAATTCCGGATGGATTTGCTATACCGCCTCAAGCTGCTCCACCTTTCCATCCCGCCGCTGCGGGAGCGGCACGGCGACATCTCCCTGCTCGCGGAGCACTTTGTGCGTGTCGGAAGCGCGCGTTTTCAAAAGACGGCGCTGCCGCTGGCCGCCGCAACGCTCGCCTGGTTCGAGCGCTATCACTGGCCGGGCAACATTCGGGAACTCGAAAACCTTGTGCTCCAGGCGTTTCTCCTCGCGGAAGGTTCGCCGATTTCGATTCCTGCACCCGCTGTGTCACCTAGCACCGAACCCGATCCGGTCTGTGCGACGCTTAACTATAGATTCGCTAAGAGCCAGGCGATAATGGAATTCGAATCCCGGTTTCTGGTGCGCCTTTTGCAGCAGGCGAAGGGAAACGTATCGGTCGCCGCACGTATCAGTGGAACCGAGCGCCGTCAACTCGGGCGCCTACTTAAGAAGCATCAAATCTCCAAGGGCTCCTTACACCTGTAAGGGGTTCGCGAGCACGCGACGGAAAGCGGCGCTGCGCGCCTCGCAAGCGCATTGATCGGTCGCGTACAAACAGTCAAAGTAAGGCCTTGAGGTCACGGCGGTGCATGCGAAGCACCGCACCAACAAGTATTATCCTCTCCCCGTTGCCACTAAATACTGTGGTGCAGTGCCGGCGGCAGAATGCAGTTCTTCACCGGACACGGTACGGGACGGATCGGCGCGACACACGCCGACATCTTGGACTCGGTCCGAGGGCCACGCCATTCCGAACCCGGTTATTCAGGAATGATCAGATTCGCTGTGGCGTCCGCTCCTCGCCGAATCTCATTTGTGATCAAGTCCATCCTTCCTGCCACCCCCCAAGGACGGTATCGTCAGATGCCGCCATGTCGAACCATCCTCACGTGGGTCATTGATGTCGCGACCTGAGCTATTCCCGTAACCTGTTCCCAGCCCACTGATCCTCCAGCAATTTCGCGGGCCCACGGCACCCTGGCGGTGGCAAAGGTGGGTTTGACTTGGCCCAGCCGATTTGAGGCCGTCCAAATTTCTGTAGCGATATCAGCTGGTTATCGACTCAGGCATCCTGGCTCGAGGCTTGCATTGATGGCCAGGCGCAACACCCTGCTGGTTTTCGATAAAAGCGCCCGAGTGCAAGACAAAGATGCAGGCACAACTGGATTGCGCGATGCCATTCTGGAGTACGTGCACCGTAATCCGAGCGCGGCGGACACGCTCCGCGGAGTTATGAACTGCTGGTTGCCGGCGCACTTCATCGGAACAGAAGCGAAAGCGGTCGAACTGGCGATGGAGCAACTGGTGGCCAAGGGAATTCTAAGGAAGAGCGTCCTCGCGGACGGGTCTGTCCTGTACGCAGGAACAGCGGGTCGGCGACGCCGGTTGACCCGCAGGAAAAACCGGTAGGTCCACGTAAGTAACGGTGCGGCAAATAGGGAATCGGCGGCAGTAGCGGGCCCGGGCCCGAGCAACGAAAAAGGAGATTGCACAATGCCAGTCGCAGTGAGTTACCCAGGCGTCTATATCGAGGAAATTCCGAGTGGCGTGCGCACGATTACCGGTGTGGCCACGTCGATTGCCGCGTTCGTCGGCTGGGCGCCGAAAGGGCCCACGGACAGGGCGGAACTGGTGCTGAGCTGGTCCGATTTCGACCGCAAGTTTGGTGGCCTGGACAAGCGCAGCCTTCTGGGCTACGCCGTCTCCCACTTCTTTGCCAACGGCGGTCAGAGAGCGTATATCGTGCGGCTGGTGACTGCGGGCTCTAGCACGGCAGCCGACAACGCCGCTGCTGCTGCGGTGACGCTCGACGGCAAGCTGACTGTCACCGCGAAGGACCCGGGCGCATGGGCCAACGACTACGCGATCGTTACCAAGAAGCGTGTCGACGAAACGAGCCGCTTCCAGCTCAAGGTGGTCAATTACAAGCAGGACCCGAAAGGAGTGGCGATCGAGGTGTTCGACAACCTGTCGATGAACACGGCCGATGCGCGATACGTCGTCAACGTCCTCAAGAGCGATTCCGTGCTGGTTGGAGCCGCACTTGTGGGCACGCCTACAGACCCGCCCGCCGACACGGTGTTCGGCCCGAGCGGTGAGGTACCGGCCGCCGCCAAGTTAACCGGCGGCACCGACGGCAAGGTGCTAAACCCGAACGAGTCGGGGTTCGAGAATGCGCTACAGCCCACGAGCGGCACGGGCGGGGTCTACCACCTGGACCGCATTGACCTCTTCAACCTCCTATGTGTACCGGGCGAGACGAATGCCTCGCCGCTCGCCAAGCTGCAGAAATTCTGCCGTGACCGGCGGGCATTTCTCATCGCCGACTCCGCGTCCAACGCCTCCCTGGCAACCCTCGCGAACGGACCGGACACGAGCCTCACCGGCAACGACGCCATCAACGCCGCGTTCTATTTCCCATGGGTCACATCGCCAGATCCACTGCAGGAGAACCGCGCTACAGAGTTCCCACCGTGCGGGTTCGTCGCCGGACTTTACGCGCGCACCGACTCGAGCCGCGGCGTGTGGAAGGCGCCGGCGGGCACCGAAGCGAGCCTCACCGGCGTGCTCGGCGTGAAGACCGTGCTCACCAACGACGAGAACGGCGTGTTGAATCCGAAGGCGGTGAACTGCATCCGCAACCTGCCAGTGTACGGCACGGTGCTCTGGGGGGCGCGCACGTTGCAAGGCAACGACGAGCGCGGTTCCGAGTGGAAATACGTCCCGGTGCGGCGCACCACCCTATTCATCGAAGAGAGCCTCTATCGCGCGCTCAAGTGGGTGGTGTTCGAGCCGAACGACGAGCCGCTCTGGGCTCAGATTCGCTTGAACGTCGGCGCGTTCATGCATGATCTCTTCCGCCAGGGGGCTTTCCAGGGGAAGACGCCGCAGGATGCGTACTTCGTGAAGTGCGACAAGGAGACCACAACCCAAAGCGACATCAACCGCGGCATCGTGAACATCATTGTCGGGTTTGCGCCGTTGAAGCCTGCCGAATTCGTGATCATCAAGATCCAACAGATTGCGGGGCAGATTCAAACCTAATTGCCGGCGAAGGGGCGAAGGGGCGAAGCGGCGAAGACGCGGAGATGACGAAAAGATTTTCAACAAGCGCCTTTGTCTGCGTTTGTCTGCGCCCATCCGTCCTCGCGGTTCATGACATCGGGTTCCAGTGAAGGGGTGAATACATGGCACAATTCTCAGTGAATACGCATCGCTTTGATCCGTACAAGAACTTCAAATTCCGCATAAAGTGGGATGGTCGCTACGTCGCCGGCGTGAGCAAGGTCACGGGCCTAAAGCGCACGACCGAAGTGGTCAAGCACCGCGAGGGTGGCGATCCATCGAGCAGCCGGAAGTCGCCTGGGCGTACCGAGTACGAGGCCGTGACCGTCGAGCGCGGCGTCACCCATGACACCGAGTTTGAGAAGTGGGCAAACAAGGTCTGGAACTTCGGCTCGGGACTCGGGGCTGAGGTCTCGCTCAAGGATTTCCGCAAGGACATCATCGTTGAGGCGTACAACGAAGCCGGGCAGCTCGTGCTTGCGTACAAGATCTTCCGCTGCTGGGTATCGGAGTACCAGGCGTTGCCGGATCTTGATGCCAACGCCAACGCCGTCGCGATCCAGCACATCAAGCTGGAGAACGAGGGCTGGGAGCGGGATTACGAAGTGCCCGAGCCGAGCGAGCCGACTTTCACGGAGCCGGCGGGCTGATACGAGAGGCACCTCATACTCTCTCTCTGCGGCGGGGGTGGGCTGGGGAGAGGGTTACGCTTTGCGAGGTAGCTACCTACTTCTCGACGAGAGGTTGAATCCATGGGCACCCTGACTGCCACCCAGCTGCTCGATGTTTGGGAACGTGGCCTCGCTCGGCCATTGCCCGAGCGCGTGCTCGAGCTGCTCGCCGCTGCGTTCCCGGAAGTGAGTGTAGAGGAACTCGCCGAGCTGCCGATCGGCCGTCGCGACGCGCGTCTTCTACGACTGCGCGAGAGGCTATTTGGGCCGGACTTTACGGCCGTCGCGCAGTGTCCTGCCTGCGGCGAACAGATTGAATCGGCGTTTCGCGTCGAGGACGTTCGTCTGGCGGATGAGCGGGTCTCAGAGGCGCCGCACTCGGCGGATATCGACGGCTACCGCGCAACCTTTCGTCTTCCGACCACTCACGATCTGCTGGCACTGACGGACGCTAGCACGGCGCACGGCACGCTGCTCACTCGCTGCCTCACCGAAGTCCGCGACGGGAACGGTGGAGCGGTGATGGAGGAATCGTTGCCCGATGAGGTCATCGCGGCGATCGCGGCGCGAATGGCCGCTGTCGATCCCCAGGCCGACATCGAGTTGAGGCTTGCCTGCCCGACCTGCGACCATCGCTGGCCGGCGGTGTTTGACATCGCGAGCTTTCTGTGGAAGGAACTGCATGCCTGGGCGTTGCGGACGCTGCGCGACGTGCACAGCCTCGCGCGGAGCTATGGGTGGCGCGAAGCGGACGTACTCGCGCTCTCTCCGACGCGACGTCAGGTCTATCTGGAGCTCAGCCGGCAATGAGCGAAGCGCCGCGGAACGAACAGCAGCGCGCATCGGCGCCGGACTTTCTGCGACGCGTTGTCGACGGCGCTTTCGAGCGGGCGAATCCGATCGAGCCGCGCCGGTCTTCGCTGTTCGAGCCGCAGACCTTCACCGCTGCCGCGGCGGTCGACTGGTCGGCGGACGTTGCAAGCAAGGACAAGGAAGTCGCTGCGCCCGCCCGGGAGGAAGAACGACGCGAGCGAGAAGCGCAACGCCAGACGCTGCCGCGCGATGCGCCGGCGCCGCGTGACCTATCGCGAACCGACATGGATCCTCCCAATGAGTCCAGACGGCGCATAGCGGCGGAACTCGCGCGGCTGGTGAAGGCTGACCACGAGCCGGAAGGTGCGTCGGGTCTACCCGCACGGCCGCCGGCGCGCCCGCACGAGGCGGAGAGGGATCGGAACATCCTGACGCCCGCACCTTTGCAGATAACGGTGGATGCCGGTCGCGACTGGCGGCGTGAGACAGGACACGAACCGCAACGTCCCGTGCTCGATTTGCCGAGCGGTTTGTTGCTGGCGCGCAAGGTGATCTCGACGGCGGAAACGATCCGCGAGCCAACGGTCATGCGCGCGCCGGAAAGCCGCGGAGCGCTTCCCAGGTCAACCGAGCGGGCCGGGCGCTTGCATGATCATCCCGTGTCGCCGGCACCGGAAATGCAAAGAATCGTCGTTGAACCACCGACGGTAAGGCATCGCCCCGAGCGTGATCCGTTGCACGCAGAGGTGGCGACGCCCAGTCCCGAGCCCGTAGTCAACGTGACCATCGGCCGCATCGAAGTCCGTGCCGTGCCGGCCCAACCAGGCTCGACTCGGCAACGATCCCAGGGGCCGAAACCCATGAGCTTGGGCGACTACCTGAAGCAGCGCGGAGGCGGGCGATGAGCAACGCGCTCGCCATCGCCGCATGCACGGCGACGTTGCGCAACCTGCTGTTGGCACAGATTCCGTTCCTGGACTCGGACCTATCGGACCTGGAAGTGACGACACAGCCGCTGGACCTTGCGCGCAAGAATGTCACCAAGGCACAACTCAACCTGTTCCTCTACCAGACCGTCCTCAACGGGGCATGGCGTAACCTGGACATGCCGCGGCAAGTACGTCCGGGGGAAACCGGGGCGCCGGCGTTGGCGCTGAACCTGCACTATCTGATTACGGCCTATGGGCGCGGCGAGAGCGATAACGACTCGGTCAGCCATCGGGTGCTCGGCGGCGCGATGAGCGTGCTGCACGACCATCCGTTGCTCTCTCGGGGCGAGATCAGCGCCGCGCTTACTGGCAACGATCTGGGCGAGCAGCTCGAGCGGCTCAAGATCACGCCGCTGGCAACGGCGTTGGAGGACATGTCGAAGCTTTGGATGGTCTTCCAGACGCAGTACCGAATCTCGGCGGCGTACGAAGTCACGGTGCTCTTGATCGACAGCCGCGCGCCGGTGAGGACACCCCTGCCCGTCTTGCAGCGGGGCGAAGGTGATCGCGGTGTGGCGACCGTTGCAGGGCTCGCGCCGACCTTGAGAGAGATTCGCCCGCCGAATTCGCAGCCCGCCGCGCGGCTGGGGGAAGACATCGCGATTGCCGGCGAGCAATTAACGGCTACGGATGCCATTGTCCGCTTCACGAGTTCGCGCCTTGCCCAGCCGCTCGAGATCCTGCCCACGAGCGGGGCGAAACCAGGCGAGTTGCTCGTGCACCTGCCGAGCAAGACCGAGGACGCGAACGCACTGTCCCGCTGGGCCCCTGGCTTCTACACCGTGGCGCTGGTCGTGAAGAAGACCGGCGCCCCGGCGATGGCGAGCAACGAAGTCGCGTTTGCGCTAGCGCCGCAGATCACCGTGAGCCCGACGAACGCCACGCCGGGAACAGTGAATCTGACGCTGACCTGCGAGCCACGCATTCTCACCGGCCAGCGCGTGCTGTTGCTCTTCGGTGACCGGCAGGTCGAGCCGGACTCGGTCACCAACCCGATCGACACCACGCAGCCGACAACGCTCGCTTTTACGATACCCGGCGTCGGCGCAGAGAGCTACGTCGTGCGCCTGCGCGTCGACGGCGTCGACAGCATCCCGGTCGTCTATAGTGGCACGCCGCCGGTACCGTCGTTCGATCCTCTGCAGAAGGTGACCGTGGCATGAGCGATATCGAACGCTGGCTCGCGGCCAATGACCAATACCTCGCGACCGCGCTGGGTTGGCTGCGCGAGCGGCTGGAGCGCCTGGCAGGCGGCGAGAAGCCCGCCGCGCTTCTAGCCAAGGAGAAGGAGGTCGCGCACGCCGTCGACCCCGAGCCGCCCAAGCAACGCTCCCTGCTCGATCGGATGCTCAGGTCCGAGCCCAAGCCCGCCCAGCCGGCGAAGGCCTTGCCGCCGGTGCGCGACGAGCCGCGACGGCCGAATGCCGCGGCCACCGAGAAGGCAGCGATACCCGCCACGATGATCGAGGCGGAGGCGGAGGGTGAGCCGCCCGCGCTGGTGTTGCTCTCCCATCGCCTGGGGCTCAGCGAGTTCGAGCGGCATACGCTGTTGCTCTGCGCCGCGATGGAGCTGGACACCCGTATCGCCGGCCTGTGCGCTCGGGCGCAGGGTGAGACCGGGCGGACCTATCCCACTTTCGCGCTGGCACTGACGCTGTTCGATCAGCCCGCGTGGGACGTCATGTCGCCCGAGCGGCCGCTGCGCTACTGGCGCCTTGTCGAGATCAACCAGCCCGGTGCGCAGCCCCTGGTGACTAGCGCGTTGAAGGCCGACGAACGCATCGTCAGCTACCTCAAGGGGCTCAACTACCTCGACGATCGCCTGGTGCCGCTGCTGATGGCACCAGTGCCCGACAAGGGTGCGCTGCCACCGTCGCAGGCGCGTGTCGCGGACACGTTAGTTGGCCAACTGCAGCGTGCGCAAAAGGGTGCGCCGCTGCCCGTGTTCCAGTTGCTGGGCGCGGACAGCGAAGTGAAGCGCACGGTCGCCAATGAGGTCGCGTCGCGCCTGGGGCTCACGCTCTATCGGCTGCCTGCCGAAGCGTTGCCGCAGCAGACCGGCGACCTTGAAACCTTCGTTCGCCTTTGGCAGCGCGAGAGCATGTTGCTGCCGATCGCGCTTTACATCGACGCCACCCAGCTCGACCGCGGGGCGAGTGCCCATGCTTCTGGATTGCGACGGCTGCTCACGCGCGGCATGGGAGTGACTTTCTTCGATACTCGCGAGCCCTGGCCCGAGCTGGGTCGGGGGAGCGTGATGGTCGACGTGGCGAAACCCACACCTTCCGAGCAGCACGCCGCCTGGCGGGAAGCGCTGGGAGAGTCCGCAGAAGAGCATCCGTCGCGGCTCGCGGGCCAGTTCAATTTCAACTACTTGGCCATACGCGCCATTGCCGGGGCGGCGCTCGCTTCGCCCGATCCGCAGGGCGCGCTCGGCGAACGCCTGTGGATGGGATGCCTGCGCCATGCACGTCCCGCGCTCGACCAACTCGCCCAGCCACTGGAACCGAAGGCCACTTGGCAGGACCTGGAACTGCCCGCGACCGAAAATAAACTGCTGCAGCAAATTTCCGACCAGGTGAAGAGCCGCCTCGCGGTCTACGATGGCTGGGGCTTCCGCGAGCGGATGAACCGCGGCCTCGGCATCAGCGTGCTATTCGCCGGCG
>JAOTTL010000129.1:0-10640 GCA_029864385.1 Betaproteobacteria bacterium
GGTAATCTTCAGCTCATTCTTCAGGAACCCGAGACGGGCGTCCATGCGTTCGACCGGTCCGGCACCCGCTGCGCCAGGGCCGTACCCGCCGCGCGGCCCACCGCCGTAACCCATCATGCCGGGTCCATGCGGGCCATCCCAGTGCCCCGCACTTGCCATCCCAGGACCGCCTGCGCCAAACGCGCATCCGTCCGACCCCGGTCCGAATCCAGCGGGAGGATCCGCGTAAACCACTGCACCTGCCGCCGCCAGACCCGCGGCTCCAAGCATGCTAATCAGAATTTTTCGCGTGTTTCTCATGGTCGTCTCCAATCGGTTGATACAGACTTGCCTTCGCGGGACGCTCGATTGGGTGAATCCTCATCGAATATCCTCTGGCGAATCCATTTAAGCACCGGGATGTAACGGGAGATTGTCAAGAAACGCCTTTTTTGTATCGCAGTCCGACACCCCGGGAGGTTGTTACACTGCGATACAATTTTCCGGCGCCCCGAGCGCGATACCCGTTATACATGGACCATGAGCAGCGAGGACCACATCCTGGTCGTCGATGACGACGCAGAAATCCGCAGCCTTCTGTGCGAGTACCTGCAGAGGAACGGCTACCGCGTCACCGCCGTGGCCGACGGCAAGGGCATGTGGTCTGCCCTCGACAGCGGCGGGCGCGTGGACATCGTCGTGCTCGACCTGATGCTCCCCGGCGACGACGGGCTCACGCTGTGCCGCAATCTGCGCGCGCGGTCCGAGGTGCCGGTCATCATGCTCACCGCGCGCGGCGAGGAAACAGACCGTATCGTGGGTCTCGAGATGGGCGCCGACGACTATCTCGCCAAGCCGTTCAATCCACGCGAGCTGCTGGCCCGGATCAAGAGCATCCTGCGCCGCACCCGTTCGCTGCCGGAAAATCTCCAGCCCGATACCGCTCGCTCGCTCCGCTTCGCGGGCTGGACGCTCGATCTCGCCGCGCGGAATCTGCTCTCGCCCGAAGGCGTGGTCGTCGCGTTGAGCGGCACCGAGTTCAAGCTGCTGCGGATCTTTCTGGCGCACCCGAACCGCGTGCTCAACCGCGACCAGCTGATCGACCTCATGCTCTCGCGCGACGCCTTGCCGTTCGATCGCAGCATCGACGTGCAGGTGAGCCGTCTGCGGCACCGGCTGGGAGAGAATCCCAGAGAGCCGGTCATCATCAAGACGGTGCGCGGCGAAGGCTACGTCCTCTCGGCCACGGTCGAAGCGGAGGCGTGATGCGCTGGTTGCCGCGCTCGCTCTTTAGCCGCATGGTGCTGATCCTGCTGGGCGGCCTCGTCGTCGCGCAGCTCGCGAGCTTCGCGATTCACTGGCGGGAGCGGGGCCAGTTGATGCTGCAGACGAGCGGCATGCGCCAGGCGCAGCGCATCGCCGACATCGTGCGGCTGCTCGACTCGCTCGCGCCACGGGAGCGGGCGCGTATCGTGGGTGTTATCGACGCTCCGCAGATGAGGGTCTCGCTGACGCAGCCGCCGCTCGCGCCCGCGGCCGAAGACCTCGACACGGCGGAGCGGGCCACGCACTTCGCTTCGCTCCTGCAGCGTTTCCTCGGCGCTGAGCGTTCGCTCGTGGTGCGCGTCACCAGTGCGCCCCGGCACTGGCCGCCACCTGCGCCGTTCGCCGGCCCCGGGCGGGATGGGCCACCCGGACCTGGCATGATGGCGGGGCCCGGCATGATGCATGGGCCGGGCGGACCGGGATTGGGTCAACCGGGCATGGGTCCCGGCCCACGGCTGGCGGGCATTTCGTTCATCGTGCAGGCGCCCCTGAAGGACGGCACCCTCGTAACATTCGACTCGCGCCAGCCGCTTGAGGCGGTGAACTGGCCGTACCGGTTGTTGCTGAGTCTTGGCGTCCTGCTGGTCGGCGTGATCGTGCTCACCCTCTTTGCCGTGCGCTGGGTGACCCGGCCGCTCAAGACGCTGGCCGAAGCTGCGGAGCGGCTCGGCACCGACATCGAGCGGCCGCCGCTCACCGAGCGGGGCCCGCTCGAGGTGAGCAGCGCCGCGCGCGCGTTCAACAACATGCAGCGACGTCTGGTTGCGTTCATCCGCGACCGCACGCGCATCCTCGCCGCAATGTCGCACGACCTGAAGACGCCCATTACGCGCCTGCGCCTGCGCGCGGAGCTCCTCGACGACGCGGTACTGCGCGCGAAGTTCGAGAAGGATCTCGCGGAAATGGAGTCGATGGTGAGCGCAACGCTTGATTTCATGCGTGGCGCGGAGAATCGCGAGCCCCGGCAGCTGCTGGACGTGATGGCCCTGCTCGAGAGCTTGCAGGAGGACACGGCGGAGTTGAATGGCAGAGTGGTGATCGAAGGCGCGGCGCTCAAGCCTTACCACGGTCTTGCGCAGGCGCTCAAACGCTGCCTGCGCAACCTCATCGACAATGCCGTAAATTACGGAAGATCGGCGACAATCCGGGTGGAAGATTCCGTGGCCATACTGCGGATCCGCGTTTGCGACGAGGGGCCCGGCATCCCGGAGGGCGAGCTCGAGCGGGTGTTCGAGCCTTTCCATCGGTTGGAAGCCTCGCGTAGCCGCGATACCGGGGGCACCGGGCTCGGGCTGAGCATCGCGCGCAACATCGCGCGTGCCCACGGCGGCGACATCGTACTGCGCAATCTTTCGGCGGGCGGACTGGAGGCGGTGCTCACGCTGCCGCGCACTGCGTGACTCAAGAGCCGTGAATCGTGAAACGTGAATCGAAAATCAAAAACCCATTATTAGCCGCCGATGAACGCCGATTAAAACCGTGAGTCGTTAGTAGATAGAGACCGGGTCACCGGTCACCGGTCACCGGTCACTGGTCAAAGAGGCATGAACCGCAGATAAGCGCAGATAAAGATCCTACAGATATCAATAAACATCTTTTCATCGGCGTCTATCGGCGTTCATCGGCGGCGAAAAAACAGGGCGAAAGACGGAAGTTGAAACTAGAATATCGGAACAAAGAACGCTGTTTTGAGTTGAATCTGTGTTTATCTGCGTTCATCTGCGGTTAATAGGGATTTTCGGACCATGATCGATTGGGCCCACTTCACGCCGTGGTCCGCGCTGGCGGGCGGAATCGTCATCGGCGCTGCTGCGGCGATGTTCGTCCTGCTGAACGGCCGCATCACCGGCATTAGCGAGATCATCGGCGGCCTGCTGCGACCGGCGGCCGGAGGCATCGGCTGGCGCCTTGCATTCGTCGCCGGCCTGCTCGTCGCGCCGGCTGCGTACGCTCTCGTATCGCGCTTGCCCGCGCCGACCATCGATGCGGGCTACCCGCTGCTGGTGCTCGCGGGCCTCATCGTGGGCATCGGCACGAGTTACGGATCGGGCTGCACCAGCGGGCACAGTGTGTGCGGGGTTTCGCGGCTCTCGCCGCGCTCGCTTGTTGCGACCGCTGCGTTCATGGCGACGGGTTTCGCGACCGTGTTCGTGCTCCGTCATCTGCTCGCCTGAGGCACGCGATGCATGCCTTGAGCGCTTTCGCAACCGGCCTGATCTTTGGAATCGGGTTGATCATCTCTGGCATGACCGATCCGTCCAAGATCGTCGGCTTCCTCGACGTCGCCGGCCCGTGGGATCCTTCGCTCGCTTTCGTAATGGGCGGCGCCGTGGCGGTCGGCTTCGTCGCATTCCGGTTTGCGCGCGGGCGCACGGCCGCTGTTCTGGGCGGTGCCATGCATCTGCCGACGGCGCGGCAGATCGATCGGCGGCTCGTGCTCGGGAGCCTCGCGTTTGGCGTCGGTTGGGGCCTGGCGGGCTACTGTCCGGGGCCGGCGGTGGTCTCGGTCGGGATGGGGCAGGAAAAGGCGATTGTTTTTGTCGTCGCGATGCTGGTCGGGATGGGAATCTACGATTTCATCGAGCGGCTGCGCCGATGATCAGAAAAATAATAGTTATGATGGATGGTGATGAAGAGTGGTGATGAATAATGGTGATGTACACCCAACTTCCATCACCCGTTCTCATCACCAGTACGCATCATTAGTTTCCATCACTGGGTTTCAGACCCATCACCCATTACGCGTCACCGGTGCTGGCACCCAGCCACCGGACGAGGGGGCCCATCGTCAACGCTTGCACTAGGATGCTGAAGATTACGACGACATAGGTCGCCGCGATCAAGGTTTCCCGTCCGGCGAAGGCCGGAAGTGATAAGGCGAGCGCGATGGAGATGCCGCCGCGCAGACCGCCCCACGTCATGAGCTTGATCGTATGGGGCGAGAATTGGCGCATTTGTCGCAGCGCGCCGATCGGCAGCGCGACACTGATCCAGCGGGCGACGAGGACAATCGGGATTGCTATGAGAGCCGGCAGCAGGTCGCGCACCGAGATGGACAGCGCGATGACCTCCAGCCCGATGAGGCCGAAGAGCAAGAGATTGAGCAACTCGTCGGTCAGTTCCCAGAACGAGAAGAGCTGTTCGCGTGTGTGATCGGACATGGCGAAGCGCTTGCCGTGGTTGCCCACAATCAGCCCCATCACCACGACAGCGATCGGCGCGGAGAGGTGCAGCGCCTCGGCCGCGCTGTAGCCCGCGGTGGCCATGGACAACGTGACGAGGATCTCGACTGCGTAGCTGTCGATGGTTTTCAGGAGATAGAAGCCGGCAAAGCCCGCCGCGATGCCGAAGATCAGGCCGCCGGCGACCTCGCGCGCGAGCAGCCAGATCGCCTGCGGCACGGACGCCTCGCCAGCCCCGGTGACGAGCCCGAGCAGCGTCAGGAACAGCACGACGCCGGTGCCGTCGTTGAAGAGGCTCTCCCCGGTGATGCGGGTCTGCAGGGTTTTCTCGACGCCGGCCTTGCGCAGCAGGCCCAGCACTGCGATCGGATCGGTGGGCGCGATGAGCGCGCCGAAGAGCAGGCAGTAGATGAAGGGCAGTCCCAGCCCGAGCAGCGGAGCGGCGTAATAGAGTCCCATCCCGACCAGGACGGTCGAGAGCACGACGCCGGCCGTGGCCATCACGAGAATCACCCACTTCTCGCCGGCGAGCTCGGCCAGATTGACGTGAAGGCTGCCGGCGAAGAGGAGCATGCCGAGCAACCCGTGAAACACGACTTCCGAGAAATTCACCTCGCGCATGGTCGCGGTCGCCCACTGCGTGACCTCGGGGTTGGTCGCGCCCACGGCGGTGACGATCAGCGACACGACCAGGCCCATCGCGGTGATGCCGATGATGTCGGGTAGCCCGATAAAGCGGTGGTTGAGATAGCCGAACAGCGCAACGAGCGTGATGATGAGGCTGATGACCTGGAACACGGACATGAATTTATCTTAGGAAAACCGCAAACCTGAATTTAGCCGCAGATACACGCAGATGAACGCCGATCAGATTCGTGCAAAGAAGTGATGATTAATGGTGATGAATAGTAGTGATGAAAAAATGGTGATGAAAAATCGCTACATGAGGCCCAGGCTCCTTTGCGATTTTCATCACCAGTACCCATCACCAGTACTCATCACCAGTTCCCATCACTTAGATCCGACCGTCGTGGGAGGCGATTGCAACGACGGCGGGACGGCTGGAGCGGTTGGCCCAGGCGTGATTAGTGCCCCGCTGCACGACGATTTCCCCGGCTTTCAAGGGCACTTCCTGCGTGTCGAGCACGAGCACGATCTCGCCCTCGAGCACAATGCAGAAATCGAGCGTGCGTGTCTTCTGCATATACGGGTGGGGTGCCAGGGGAGAGTAGGTCGAGGCGCCGGGCGATCCCAGGGCGTGAAAATGCGCCTGTACCTCGGCAGCGCCGATCTTGCCTTTCCACGAATCGTCGGGCGGGAAGGTGACGACTCTGCAGACGGAGCCCCCAGCCGGCGGCTCGAGGGTGTGAGGCAGGTGCAGCGTTTCGAACACGATCTTCGCCGGAGTGCTGTCGGTGACCCAGAGACGCGCGCAGGCGTAGCCCGGGCGCGCCGGATCGGTGCGCACGTCGGGTGCCGGACCGTCGCTCACCACTGAGGATTTGCCCGGTTCCCGGTCTATGGTGACGATTCTTCGCGTGGGCTTTACCCCGGCGGGCAACTTGGGGGTCGCGCGCATTGGCGCATCGCGGCCCTGCGCCACGCCTGCCGGCCCATCCACGAAATGCGCGCCGATCATGTCGAAGGCCATCATGGCGCCCTTTGGCATGCGCCATTGGTGCCATGCACCGACCTGGATGACGATATCGCCGGGCTTCATGACGAGCTCGCAGTCGTCCAGGATCAGCTCGCGCTCGCCCGCCAGCACGATGCCGTAGTCTACCGTTTCGGTCTTGTGCATAGCCGAGGAGAAGGCGTTGTTGCCGCCCCGGTCCCATACGCCGCGGCCGCCGGCGCGCGCCTTCGCTGCGTGGGCCAGGACCCTATCCTTATCCTTCGCCGGGTCGTAGTCGGCCGGCCGCTCGCGCGCATGGACGACGCGGAAATGTCCGCCCTCGGGCGGGCCCGAAAAGACGTACTTCAGATTCCCGTCGTCGTTGTCCCCGGACAGTGGAAGCGGAGACTCGTTCCAGACCCAGAGGTCGGTGTGGCCGCGTCCCGAGCCCATCGACGCTTCGTGATTATTGGGTGCTGGCCCGTCCCAGATTACTTTCGACCGGCCGCGCTCGTCGTTGCCGGTAACCACGCGCCGGATCGGTGTCAGACCTTGTGTCATTGCTATGTCCCCCCGTTCGAGATGTTTCATTCCTTCAGTGCTCGATTATGACACGGAGCAAAACGGCGTAGAATGCAGCCTCGCGCCGCATCGTGGGCCGTCTTCAACGCGCCGGCACATAATGAGAGGAGAACCATCATGGGCCAGATCCTGGGGCTCGGCATGACCCACTATCCGAACCTGTCGGTGAAGGGAAACATGAGCCGGCGGATGAGGATGTCGCTCGACGATCCCTTGCTCGCGGAAAAATTCCGTTCCCCGGACAACTGGCACCCGACGATGCGCGAGCAGTGGGGCAACGATCAGGGCCAGGCGCATTCCGACCGGCACCGCCAGGACCTGGTCGGTCACTTCAGAACGATCCGCGCCGAGCTCGATGCCTTCAAGCCGGACTTCGTGGTGATCTGGGGCGACGATCAGTACGAGAATTTTCGTGAAGATTGCGTGCCGCCGTACTCGGTCCTTGCCTACGACTCCTTCGAGTTTCAACCCTGGAAGAACAACCACCGCGGCAAGAACGTGTGGGACGAGTCCGATGACAAAACCTTCACGGTCAAGGGCCACCGCGCCGCCGGCAAATACTTGGCGACGGCCCTCTTGAAGGACGGCATCGACGTCGCCTATGCGTACAAGCCGCTGCATGATGGGCTCGGCCACGCCTTCACGAACTCGGTGCTGTATCTGGACTACGACCGCAAAGGCTTTCCGTATCCGATCGTGCCGTTTGCCGTGAACGCGTACGGGCGCTGGCTCATCCACGCGCAGGGTAGCCCGATGCGACCCTCGGAAGCCGCCGAGAAGATTCCCTCCAAGGAGGCCGACCTTGATCCACCGTCGCCGCAGCCGTGGCGCTGTTTCCAGGTGGGGGCTGCTATCGCCCGAGCGCTGCAGAAGAGCCCGTGGCGCGTAGCGGTCGTCGCGTCCTCCAGCTGGAGCCATTCATTCCTGGTGCAGAAGCACTCCTTGATGTTTCCGGACGTCGAAGCGGACAAGCGCTACTACGAGGCGTTGAGCAAGGGCGATTGGGAGGTTTGGCGCAACACCACGATCGAGGAAGTCGAGGATCGCGGGCACCACGAGCTTTTGAACTGGTTCTGCCTCGCGGGCGCGATGCATGAGCTGGGCCGCAAGCCGGACGAGTCGGTATTTCTCGAATCGTGGATCACGAACTCGGACAAGGTGTTTGCGATATTCCGGCCGAATCATGCTTCATGATGGTGGCGACTGACGACTGACGACTGACGAGTAATGACTGACGGCTGAGGCCCCACCGATCGGCCTGCTCGCAACTCGCCGGTCACATCGTGCCCGAGCGTCTCTGTGTATGGTCGCGCCGCGGCTCGTTTTTGGCACCAAGAGTCCATGGTGTCGAAATAGATGAGGAAACAGGCCTGGCCCGATTTTCCGGAGCGCAGAAACGACTCGCTCAGTCGCGAACATGACCGCTGAGAACGCCACCAGCAGGCTCACACTGGTGCTCGCGCTGGGCTTTACGCAGACCATCGCCTGGGCCTCGTCCACCTATCTGCCCGCGATTCTGGCGCAGCCCGTTGCCGGTGATCTGGGCCTGTCGGCCAGCACGGTATTTGGCGCCTTCTCGGTATCACTCATCGTGATGGCGATCGCCGGGCCATCGGTCGGACGGGCCATCGACAGGAGCGGGGGCCGCAATGTGCTGGTCTTGTCCAATCTGGTGCTCGCGTCCGGCCTGATTCTCCTGGGCTTTGCGTCAAGCGTGGTGATGGTGTTTGGCGCGTGGTGCGTCCTCGGCGTCGGCATGGCGATGGGACTCTACGACGCCGCTTTTGCAACGCTGGTGCGTATCCATGCCGGGGCCGCCCGGACACCCATTACCGGCATCACGCTGATTGCCGGCTTTGCCAGCACGGTGGGCTGGCCTCTCACCGCCCTGGTCGCCGAGCACTTCGGCTGGCGTATGGCCTGTTTTGGGTGGGCGGCAGTGAATGTCTGCGTCGCGCTCCCGCTCAATCTGCTTTGTATACCTTCCGTGGCCCGGGATGCGCATCCGAGCGACCAGCCCGATTCGAGCGCTGACGGCGCGCCAGGTGCGAAGTCCACATCGAAGTGGAGCTCGCGCAAAGAAAGGCGCGCGTTCGTGCTGCTCGCGCTTTTTTCTGCAGCCACGGCATTCGTCACATCCGCCATGGCTGCGCACCTGCCAGGCCTGCTGCTGGCCGCCGGGGCCACCACGGTAGCCGCATTGACCGCAGCCGCGCTGCTGGGACCCGCGCAGGTGGCGGCACGCCTGCTCGAATTCCTCGCAGCCCATCGCTTCAGCTTTCACCCCTTGTTGACTGCCCGGATCGCTACAGCCTTGCATCCGGTCGGCGCTCTCGTGCTCGGGACGTTTGGCGGCGTGCCCCTGGCCGCATCGGGCTTCGCGATGCTCCACGGCGCAGGCAACGGCATGATCACCATCGCTAAGGGCACGCTGCCCCTGGCGATTTTCGGACCGGCGGGATACGGACTGCTGCAGGGCATGCTCGGGGTACTTGCGCGGGCCATGCAGGCGCTGGCACCTTACGCCTTCGGGCTGGTGCTCGAAACGTTCGGCGTGCGCGCTGCAATCGGGCTTTCGGCAGGGCTTTCGCTGGTGGCTCTGGGTGCGCTGCTCGGCCTGCGCGCGAAACCAACGGAACCGCCAAGACGACCATGAACCGCCATGACACCAGAAACGCCGAGGAAAAGAAAAGCTTAGACACGAAGGACACTAAGGACGCAAAGGTTTACAAATATGAATTAGAACGCACAGCGAGCACCGTGCGTTCGTTCTAATTAATTTTAATGATCCTTCGTGATCTTGGTGTCCTTTGTGTCAAAGCTTTTTTTGTCGCTTGTCGCTTGTCGCTTTAGCAACGATTCACGTTTCACGATTCACGATCAAAGGAAACTGAAGGAGCCAGAATATGAGCGCTAGCATACCGAACGCCGCCCATCACGCGAGCCTCCCGCCGCTCGCCTCGCGCTTCGTGGAAGTCGCGGCACTACCGTGGGAGAAGACCCTCCACCCTGGCTGCCAGGCGAAGACGCTGCTCGCGGATCCCGCGACGGGTCTTCTCACGGTGCTGCTGCGCATGGCGCCGGGGGCGAAGCTTCCGGACCACGAGCACGTCTTGATCGAGCAGACGTACGTCCTCGAGGGCAGCCTTGTGTGCGGGGAGGGCGTGTGCCGGGCGGGCGAGTTCGTGTGGCGCCCGGCGGGCAGCCGGCACGAGGCGTGGGCGGGCCTGGAAGGGAACCTGGTTCTGGCGATGTTCCAGATCCCGAACCGGTTTTATCAGCCGGACGGAAACGTGGTGGATGCCTTGGGCAACGACTGGGAGAAGAGTTGGCGCCGGCTGCTTCAGAAACGTGACCCGTGATCCGTGACCGGCGACTAGGCCACCCCAAGCTGTTTGAATTCTGTCTGTAATCCTTCGCGTCCTCAGCGTCCTTTGCGGCGAAGCTTTTCTTGGTGATGGTTGGCGAGTGACGGCTGGACGTTACGTAGTAACCGTATTTGCGCCGCGCCGTAACTCTGATCCAGATCAAAGCCCAAGTCTCATGGGCGGCTAGGATTTATACTGCGGGTGTTGCACGAACGGCGCGGGAACTGCGGCGTGGCATAACGGCTGTTAAAATCCACCCTCCGAACGATCTTCAGGCCAAATACAACCATGCCTTCAAGAACCAGAAAGCCGAAACGATCCGCGCGCTCCGGGCCGGCACGGCCCGTCCAAAAGAGCAGGGGGGCGAAATACGTTTATCGTTTCGATGAGATCCGGCTTGCTGAGCGTGCGGCGGGGTCCTGGGACGGCGTGCGCGCATTGCTCGGCGGGAAGGGCGCCAATCTGGCCGAAATGACCAAATTGAAAGTTCCGGTCCCTCCCGGTTTCGTCGTAACGACCGCGGCGTGTAATGCGTTTCTCGCCGCGAAGAGCCGTTTTCCGAAGGGGTTGTGGGAGGAGGTGCTGGAG
>JAOTTL010000313.1:0-2643 GCA_029864385.1 Betaproteobacteria bacterium
GTAAACCCCGCCCTCGCGCACATTCAGACCCGCCACCGCCTCGCTCAACAGAACTGCGCGATGTGAGCGCACGCTCACAAGGAGAAGCCCTCCAGTTCGGGCGGCAGTCCTCCCGCACCGAATCCGCCTGCGCGGTCGATCAATTGCTCCCAGTTCTCCTGGTTCCAGAGCTCGAATTTCCGGCCTTGCCCAACGAGCACGACGCTCTTGTCGAGCTGCGCGTACTGGCGCAGCGCGGGCGCGATCAGGATGCGTCCCGCGCCGTCGATCTCGACGTCGACGGCAAAGCCGATTAGGCGCCGCTGCAGCTCGCGCACGCGCGGATCCAGATTCGACAGGCCTTCGAGCTTTTGTTGGATGAGCTCCCAGTCCGGGAGCGGATAGACGAGCAGACAACGATCGGCGTCAGCTGTGATTACCACATGCCCGCCGCAGCGCTCGAGAAGCACCTCGCGATGCCGCGCCGGCACGGCGAGCCTCCCTTTGTTGTCCAGATTCAGTTGCGCGATGCCGCGAAACACGACCCCCCCTAGGAGCAGGAAACAGCCCTCCCTCCTCGCTTACGGAAGGCCTTTTTCCCACTTTTCACCACCTTGTCCCACTATATTCAAGAAAGGTGGTGCGGGTCAAGGTGCGAATCGCGGTTTTCTGTTTTTATGACAAAGACTTATGGCAAGAAACTTCGACCCGACTTCGCACTAAATCCAGAGACAAATATCAATTAAAAACAAACATGTATACAACAAATCAAATGTAACACTTTAAATTTGATTGCGCTTTGGAATCAGGCGATTACGCGCGACGAGGTGTTGCGGTACCGCAACACGAAGACAGGATAATGAAGTGAAGCTGGCCGGTAAGCCGGGTTCTGTAAGAAGCCTTGCGGCCTCCCGACAGCCATTCCTCTAGGCCCCGGCTTGCGCCAGGGCTCAAGCCACCTACCCGCAAGCTCGGCGGGTCGCGTCGTCGCTTGCCTATTTGGTGTTGCTCCGGGTGGAGGTTGCCGCGTTTCACCCCCGACGCTTGCACGCCGGGACTCGTCTCTGTGGCCCTATTCCTCGCCTCACGGCGGACGGCCGTTAACCGTCACCCTACCCTGTGGAGCCCGGACTTTCCTCTCCGCGCCGCGAAGCGCGCAGCGGCTGCCTGGCCAGCTTCGTCGAGCATTTTAACACTCGCGCTGTCTGCCCGATGCGACGCTCGACCTGCGCCGCACCGGGAAACTCGAAGCCGCGCCCGGTCTCTAATACGCTAGCGCCTTGACGATCCGCGCACCGGAGAGGAGGAGTCTATGTTGATGCGTCGCAGACTGTACTTCCTGCTGCCGGATGTCGAAAGCGCGCGCAGCATACAAAACGAGATGCTGCTCGCGCGCATTGAGATCCGGCATATTCATTTTCTCGCCGGTCGCGGCACGCTGCCGCCGGACCTGCCTGAGGCGACCGTTGCGCAAAAAACCGACATTGTGCACGGCGCGCAGATGGGTATTGGCATCGGCGGAATCGCGGGGACGCTCGGCGGACTGCTCGTCGTCCTATTCCCGCCCGCTGGGTTCTCGCTTCAGTTCGTAACGGTGCTGATTGCGGCGCTGGTCGGTTCGCTGTTCGGTGCCTGGGTATCGAGCATGGCTGCGAGCGCCGTGCCCAACTCGAAGTTGAAGGCCTTCCACAACCTCATCGCGCGGGGCAAGGTGCTGATGATGGTGGACGTGCCGATGCGACGCGTGCCGGAGATTTCCGATCTCGTCGCCAGCCGCCACCCGGAGGCAACCGCCGGCGGCTTCGAGCCGACCATCCCGGCATTTCCATAACGGGAAGGCAGCTCACCGATGTGCAGGGCCCGCGGCGCAAGGCATCAACGTGTACTACCGCCGGCCCCGTAGTCAGCCATGGCGTGGGGCGGCGATGACCGCCCGTGCGGCGGCGAGAACGCGCAGAAGGTAGTGGTCACGCACGCCCAGTTCCGCGAGGTGATCGATTGTGCGGGAGAGGTAATCGATATTGGGGCCGCGGGCTCCGCGACAGTTCGCCACGCGCACTGCGGTCTCCTCGATCGTGAGGTGACCGGCGTACTCCGCGTGCGCCGGATCGGCGACAAACGCGAGGGCGCGCACGTCTCGGTCCATGAGCCTCGCGCGCAGCAACTTGGGCTGGTAGATTCTGCGCCGCATCTCGCGCGCCCACAGCGCTTCGAGCGTGGTTGCAACGTCACCCGCCAAGACGCGGAACGCGATGCCGCGGCAGGCCCCACCACGATCTAATCCCAACACCAGACCCGGACGCTTCGGCGTGCCGCGCCAGCGGTTGGACGAGATGCAAAGTGCGCGATGGTAGCCGTGCACAAGTGCCGGCGCCCATTGTACATGCGGAAAACCCGGATCCCACATAAGCGACCCGTAGCCGAAAATCCACAGGTCGCCGTGCCTCAGCCCGAGTTCCCAGGGATCGGACGCGCGGGAAACGACAGTCGTCATGTCGCAATTAACGCCCGGGCCATGCCACGGATTACACGAGCCGCCAGCCCACGTTCTCACCCGCGCGGAACGGCACGAGCGCTTCCGCGCCGAATGGCACCTCGTCGGGCACGCGCCATGGCTCGGCCACCAGCGTAATATTGTCTTTGTTCCGCGGCAATCCGTAAAAA
>JAOTTL010000130.1:0-10634 GCA_029864385.1 Betaproteobacteria bacterium
CATCGCCAGCGCCTCGACGACGGGTCACGCGACCAACATCATCGCAGGGCTTGGGGTCTCGATGAAAGCGACGGCGTGGCCGGTGATCGCTGTTTGCGCGAGCATTTACGCGGCCTACACCCTGGCGGGCCTCTACGGCATCGCGATCGCTGCGACAGCCATGCTCTCCATGACCGGCATCATCGTGGCGCTCGACGCCTACGGCCCGATTACCGACAACGCGGGCGGCATCGCGGAAATGGCGGACCTGCCGAAGGAAGTGCGGGCCATCACCGACCCCCTCGACGCGGTAGGCAATACGACCAAGGCAGTGACCAAGGGATATGCGATCGGCTCGGCTGGGCTGGCGGCGCTCGTGCTTTTTGCCGACTATACGCATGCGCTGGAATCAGCCGGCAAGGCCGTGAGCTTCGACCTGTCCGATCCCGCCGTTCTGATCGGGCTCTTCATCGGCGGCCTGGTGCCCTACCTCTTCGGCTCCATGGCGATGGAAGCGGTCGGCCGCGCTGCCGGCTCGGTCGTGGTCGAGGTGCGCCGCCAGTTCAAGGAAATCCCCGGCATCATGGAAGGAACAGCGAAACCCGATTACTCCCGCGCGGTGGATATGCTGACCCGTTCCGCGATCAAGGAGATGATCGTGCCCTCGCTGCTCCCGGTGCTGGTGCCGATCGTCGTAGCGCTGGTCATGAACTGGCTGATGGGACCCGGCGCCGGCGTAAAAGCGCTTGGAGGCGTGCTCGTGGGCACGATCGTCACCGGCCTCTTCGTCGCCATCTCGATGACGACGGGCGGCGGCGCGTGGGACAACGCCAAGAAGTACATCGAGGACGGCAATCACGGCGGCAAGGGCTCCGACGCGCACAAAGCCGCCGTGACCGGCGACACGGTGGGCGATCCCTACAAGGACACGGCCGGCCCCGCGATCAACCCGCTCATCAAGATCATCAACATCGTGGCGTTGCTGATCGTGCCGCTGTTATGAAAACCACTAGCCACAGAGAGCACAGAGAACACAGAGAGTGAAGGGCCAAGAGAATTCATGCTTGTTGTCTGTTGTTATATTCTTCTCTGTGAACTCTGTGTCCTCTGTGGCTCAAGGTTTTGGCCGTGAAATATAGCTTCGAGGATCGCAAAGTCGTCTGCAAGGGCGACTACTGGATCGCGCCAAACGCGACGGTGATCGGCTCGGTGGTGCTAGAGAACAACGCCAGCGTCTGGTTTAATTGCGTGGTGCGCGGCGATAACGACACCGTTACCCTCGGTGAGAACTCCCAGCTCCAGGACAACTGCGTGCTGCATGTCGATCCGGGGTTCCCGATAACGATCGGCAGGAACGTCAGCGTCGGCCACATGGCGATGCTGCACGGCTGCACCGTCGGGGATGGAACGCTGATCGGCATCAAGGCGGTGATTCTCAACGGCGCCAGGATCGGCAGGAACTGCCTGATCGGGGCCAACTCCCTGATTGCCGAGGGCAAGGAAATTCCGGACGGCTCGCTGGTAATCGGATCG
Organism: Betaproteobacteria bacterium; assembly: GCA_029864385.1. GTDB lineage: Bacteria > Pseudomonadota > Gammaproteobacteria > Burkholderiales > SG8-41 > SG8-41. Next base: position 1,513 of record JAOTTL010000130.1, read on the forward strand.
CCTGGGAAGGTGGTCCGGCAGCTATCGGAAGAGGAAATCCGGAGAATCAAATCGGCCGCCGACCATTATGTGCAGAAATTCAGGCGCTACCGGACGGATTTCAAAACCGATGAATAAACACGGCTTCAGGATCCGCACCCCCACCGGCATGATCGTCGAGAACCTACGCGAAAGGTTATCCCGGTTGGGCCCATTGCTTCGCCCGCTCGACGGCGCGGTGCCATCCGGCCAGCAAGTCCGCAGCCTGTGACCGGTCCATCGTGGGTTCGAAGACGCGCTCCGCTTGCCACTGGGTGTCGAGGTCGGCGGGACTCTTCCAAAACCCGACGCCGAGCCCCGCGAGGTAGGCCGCCCCCAAGGCGGTGGTTTCCTGAACGCGCGGCCGCACGACCGGCACGCCTATCACGTCCGCCTGAAATTGCATGAGCGCGTCGTTTCGGGCCGCGCCGCCGTCCACCCGCAACTCGCTCAGCCGCAGGCCCGAGTCGCCTTCCATCGCACGCAGGACATCTGCTGTCTGATATGCGATGCCTTCGAGCGCCGCGCGCGCCAGGTGCCCCGCACCCGTGCCTCTTGTCAGGCCCAGAATCGCGCCTCGGGCGTACGGATCCCAGTGGGGGCTGCCCAGCCCCGCAAAGGCCGGAACAAAATAGACGCCGCCGTTGTCGGCCACGCTGCGCGCGAGGGCCTCGATCTCATCGGCCGAACGGATAATGCCGAGACCGTCGCGCAGCCACTGCACGACTGCGCCAGCGATAAAAACGCTGCCTTCGAGCGCGTACTCGCGCTCCCGTCCGCCGGGGCACACCGCCGTGGTCACCAGCTTCGAGCGTGACCGGATCAGCTCGCGCCCGGTGTGCATCAGCATGAAGCAACCGGTTCCATAGGTGTTTTTGACCATTCCCGGGGTGACGCAGCGCTGGCCAAACAACGCCGCCTGCTGGTCGCCCGCGATGCCGGCCACGGGAATCGCCCCTGCAAAAAGATCGCCAGTGGTCTCGGCCACAACACCGCTCGAAGGACCCACTTCGGGCAGCATGCTTCGCGGCACGCCGAGCAACCCCAGGAACTCCTCGTCCCACCGCCCTTCGCGAATGTCGTAGAGCAGCGTGCGCGAGGCATTGGTTGCATCTGTCACGTGTACCGCCCCGCCCGAGAGCTTCCAGATGAGCCACGAGTCCACCGTGCCAAAAGCCAACTCGCCCGCATCGGCTCGCGCACGCGCCCCTGGCACGTTGTCCAGTATCCACGCGATCTTTGTCCCGGAAAAATACGCGTCGATGACGAGGCCGGTCTTCTCCATGAACCGCGGCTCGAGCCCCCGCGCCTTAAGCGTGTCGCACAGACCGGCCGTGCGTCGGTCCTGCCAAACAATTGCATTACAGATCGGCGCGCCCGTTGCGCGATCCCACACCACGGTGGTTTCGCGCTGGTTGGCAATCCCGATCGCGGCGATATCAGCGGCGCCCGCTCCGGCGCGTGCAAGCGCTTCGGCCGCGACAGCGGCTTGCGTCGTCCAGATCTCGCCCGGATCGTGTTCCACCCAACCGGGCTGCGGAAAAATCTGCGTGAACTCCTTGTGCGCGACCGCCTTGATGCCACCATCATAATCGAAGACGATGGCACGAGAACTGGTGGTGCCCTGGTCAAGTGCGAGTACGAAGCTCATGTGCCACAGTTCACACCCGATGACGGGTCAGTCCAAGGTAACGCGCGGCTTTCGCAAGGGGACGCAATGCAACAATACCGCTAAATTAAGCTGTTATGGCGCGACGTTTTGGTTTATTCTTAGCGCCGGGGAAAAGGTCCCGGGAGAAATAGTATGGGTTTTTACGCCTTCTACGTCATCGCCATCGTAATACTCGTTCTGCATTTCACAGGCTGGCTCAAGCGGAATAACCTCGAATGGCTGGTGCTGGTTCTCGCTGTTGCCACCTTTCCCGCCGTCATCTTCCTGAAATAGACTCGCCCCCGGGATTTCTCAGGGACGCGGAAGCGCCCGGCGCCTCGCCGGTCATGTCCCGCTCCCGCCACACCACGTCGCTTTACTTCAGTATCAGCATTACACCCGTTAGCGCGAGCAGCGCCGACAACACCTTGGAGAAAGTGTCCTGGCTGATACGGTTGCCGATGCGCTCACCGACATAGGTTCCGGCCCACATCATCGGCAGCAACAGCAGGCAAAGCAGCAAGGTCCCCATCGTGTAGTAGCCCGCCGCGCCGTAGCCGGCCATGCGGGCCACCATTTCGACCAGCCAGACCACGGCCACCGTGGCGCGAAATGGCTGGCGCCCCACGCCGCGCATGTGCAGGTAGATGACGACGAGCGTGCCGCCGCCGCCCGAAAAGATCGTGTCGATAACTGCTCCGACGAAGCCGACTGGAAACGCCCAGCGCTGGGAGCAGTTGACCTGGGGCAACCCAAGGATCTGCACCGCCGTCGCGTAACTGGCGTAGGCAATCAGCAGCCCCCCAAGCAGCTTGAGAAGCATCTGGTTGTCGAGTTGTTGCAACAACACGATGCCGACTACGACCCCCAGAAGCGTGGGCAGGATCAGCCGCCGCAATTCATCTCGCACGACAGCCTTCCAATCGCGGATGCTGATGAAAACGAACAGGGTCAGCACCAGAATCGAGAACATCGGTACGGCCGTGTGCACCGGCATCACGAACGCAAGCAGCGGTATTCCGACCATCCCGGCGCCGAATCCCGACATGCCGCGGATCGAGAAAGCAGTGAAAACCATGATCGCCGCGAGCGCCAGCTCGGGCGGCCCGAGCCCGGCAGGCAGCGCCATCACTTGAAGACGAGGCCAGTGCCGATTGCCATCAGCAGCACGCCGACACCCAGATTGAAGCGGCGCTGGTCGATACGGGCCGCGAGATAGTGCCCGAGCCGGGCGCCAATCAACACCCCGAGCAGGGTGAAAGGCATGAGCCTTGCGATCTCGCGCCAAGCGATCTTGCTCCAGTCCTGCAGCCAATGCACGATGGATGAGACGACAGTGAGCACGGTCACGGCCGGCACCACGATCGTGATCGGCATCAACAGCGTCAGCAGCGGCACCGCAACGGTCTGGCCGCCGAAGCCGGCGGTTCCGCGCACGGCGTACGCGGCCATCAGGGCGACGGCGGCGGCGATCAGTTCGAGCGGGCCAAGCGCGTCCACAGCCTGCGATACTCCATCCTGTTTCCTTCCGTGAGCCGGCGCAGCGCGTCAGTCCGCCATGGCGCGCGCCGGGCGCGTGAGGGCGAACGCGGTCGCAAGAAACGCGCACCCGCTGGCGCCGACCAGGACGAGCAACCAGAACGTTCCGGTATAACTGCCAACGAGCTTGTAGGTCAGCGCGAACACGGCCGGGCCGAACAAAACGCCCCCGAAGTTCCACACCATCGCGCCGCCAACCGCGGGGCTGACTTGACCCGGCGGCGCGAGCCGTGCGGCCTCCGCGATGAAGATTCCGTTCCAGGCAACGCCAGTGGCACCGAATACCACGAACAGGAGTATCAGCGCCCAGGCTGGCCAGGCGCCCGAGAGGAGCGTTAACACGATGCAGCAAATCACCATGACGAGGCCGAGCACCACCAGCACGAGCAGGCTGTCGCCCGCCGAGTCGGCAACCCAGCCCCACAGGATCCGAGCCGTAACGCCTGCCGCAAACACGAGTGAAAGCAGAAATCCCGCCGCGACCAGGCTGTAGCCTATTTCCTGGACCAGCATGGTGACGCCAAAGGTGGCGAAACACAGTTGCACGAAGGCGAAGCAGAAGGACATGAGCGAGAGCCAGCGCAGCGCCGGGTAACGCCAGACGAGACCGACGCCGGCCAGCAGGCCGCGCCGATCGGCCGCGAGGGCTCTCCTGTCGTCATCCCACGCCGCGCGCTGTGGCTGAATCGCTGCCGCTGTCGCCAGCGAGGCCATCACGACCACGCCCAGCGCCCATCTCCAGCCCAACGCGATTGTCACCGCCGGCGCGATCGCCCCCATCAACGCCCAGCCCAGCGGAATGCCCGTCTGCTTGATCGAGAAGATCAGGTTCCGGTTCTCCGGCGGACTGAACCGGAACAAGAGGTGGGCGGATGCGGGTTGCATCACGCTCAACGACAATCCCAGCAAGATCGAGCCGGCGAGCAGCGCCGCGAAGCTGGCCGTCATCGCCAGCAGCAACCCCAGCACCGTGGTAATGAGCCCGACCTGCATGGCGCGACACGCGCCCCAGCGCGGAACGAGGTTTCCCATAAACGGGGAACCCGCCATCGCAGTGCCGTAGATCAGGCTCACCTGGTAGCCGACCAGCGAAGGCTCCACGCCCAGGTTGACCGCCAGAGCGGGCGCAATTACCGGAAATGCCGAACTGCCCATGACCGCGGCGACCTGGGCGGCCGTCGTCGCCGCAACGACGGCAATGACCGTGGATCGGGAAACGGCACTCGAGAGGGGTTCCGTGTTCACGCCGACCGCCCACCTGTCGCATCGGTCCGGCCTGCAAGCCACAGCAGCCCAAGCGTAAGGATCCCCATCACGATCATGATGCCAAACGTGGCGCTGTAGGTGCCGATCACGTCGTACGCAATGGCAAACGCGGACGGTCCGATCAGCGAGCCGGAAAAGACGAAGAACGCCGTGCCGCCCGCGACCATGCTCGTCATACCCGGCGGGCTCAAGCGCGCACACTCCGCGTGGAAAACGCCGTTCCAGCCCACCGTGGCAGCCCCGAGCACCAAAAACAGCAAATAGACGAGCGGCCGCGGCCAGCCGGGCTCGAGCATGACAAGCACAGCCGATGAGACGATGACGAGCGCGCAAATGAGCTTGAGCACCGCGAGTCCGCTTTTCCAGCGATCGGCGAGCCAGCCCCACGGCACCCGCGTTGCGGCACCGCCGATCTGCACGACAGAGAGCATGATGCCTGCCTCGACCAATCCATAATCGGCCTCGGCAACCAGATAGAGCACCGTGAACGTCAGCATGATGCGTTGCACGCTGGAAAACAGCACCGAGGCAAGCGAAATCCAGCGCAGGGACACCTGGCGCAACACCAGTGGCACCCCGCCCCATGCTTCCACGCGGGCGCCTGCGGTGAGATGACGGTCATCGTCCCACGTCTCGCGGTAGGGGCGGACCATCAGCATCACCGCCACTGCTACTGCGGCGATCGTGGCCAGTGACCACTGCCAGCCGACAGAAACTGCCAGCGCTGGCGCGATGAGCGCAATCAGCACACCGCCGACCGGCACACCGGTCTGCTTGATCGAGAACATCAGGTTGCGCCGCTCTGGCGCGGTATACCGCACGAGCAAATGCGCCGCCGCCGGGGGCGCAATGCCGGTGCCAATCCCCGCGATAACCGACCCGAGTGCGATGACGGCGACGTGAGGCACCGCGAACAGTGAGACGCCGATGGCGCTCAGCGCCATGCTCGCTTGCGTCGTCGAGCCGGCGCCCCAGCGCAGCACCGCGTTGCCGCCGTAGATCGAAGCCACCATGGCCACGCCCCACGTCAAGCTCGCCTGGTAGCCGATCAGCACAGGACTCACCTGCAACGTATCGGCCACTTTGGGCGCAATCGTCGCGAGCACAATGCCCGCTGTCGCGGCAACCAGTTGCGCCGTGGTGACAACGAGCACGACGAACCAGGGTGCAGAATCTCGTGGCGCGGGCACTGACATCGGGTTCCGAATGGCAACGCGCATGGTAACAGTGAAAGTGACGCATTGTTCCCGCGCGTCCAAAGTGTGGTCGGCCCCGATGCGCCGGCTGCTCTTTTGACATGTCATGGCCGTGTTCGTAGAATTTCCAGCGCAGTACGGCCCAATGAAAGGAACACGATGAAAGCAGTCGTATTGCAGCAGCATGGCGGCCTCGAGCAGCTAAAGTGTGTCCCCGACTTCCCGGACCCGATCGTGCAAAACGGCCACGTCGTGATCCGCGTGAGGGCAACATCCTTCAACTACCACGATGTCTTCACGGTGCGCGGCATGCCGGGAATCAAGGTACCGCTGCCCATCATCATCGGCCTCGACATGGCAGGTGAGATCCTCGAGATCGGTCTTGGCGTGAGCGGTTGGAAACCCGGTGACCGGGTGCTCGTCAATCCGCTCAACCGCAAGAAGGGCCTGATGGGCGAAATGATGCACGGCGGACTCGCGGAGAAGTGCCTGGTGGCGGAGCACCAGCTCATCCGCATGCCGGACGGCGTCACCTTCGAGGATGCCGCCTCGTTGCCTGTTGCCTATGGCACGGCGCACCGCATGATCATCACGCACAAGACCATCAAGGGCGGGGATAAGGTGCTCGTCCTCGGAGCCAGCGGCGGGGTCGGCACGGGCTGCGTGATCCTCGCCAAGATGCTGGGCGCTGAGGTGATCGCGTGCGCGAGCAGCGAGGACAAGATCAAGCGTCTCAAGGATCTCGGCGCAGACCATGTCATCAATTACAAGGCGACTGATTTCTCCAAGTGGGCAGTCGAAAAATACGGCAAGCCGCAGCGGCGCACCTACGAAGGCGGCGTAGACGTGGTCATCAATTTCACGGGCGGCGACACCTGGCATCCCACTCTGCGGTGCGTCAAGCGCGGCGGCAAGATCTTGGTCTGTGGCGCGACCGCCGGCTACGACCCGAAAGAGGATCTGCGCTACATCTGGAGCTTCGAGCTGCAAGTGATCGGCTCGAACAGTTTCTACGACGAAAACCTGCAAGCGCTCATGGAGCTCATACAGGAAGGCAGGATGAAGCCGGTCATCGACAAGATGCTGCCGCTCGAGCAGGCGGCGGAAGGCCTCCGGCTGATCGAGACGCGCGAAGTCTTTGGAAAGGTCGTCGTCACGCCGTGACGACGACGGGTGACGAGTGATGAGTGATGAGTGATGGGTGATGGGCAAGTGCGAAAAGCGAGGAGCGCATTACTCATTACCCATTACCGGTTCCGGAAATCGTAGATGCCTGTCCCCTGCCCAGAGCCGCGCGGCTACCCTGGCAACCTCGGCCGTTTGTTTGAGGCGCATGCGAGCGCCGAGCGGCCGGCGATCGTCGACCTCTATGACGCCGCGCGGCCCCGTCCGTGGAGCTTTCGCGAGCTCGATGCCGCGTGCGACGCATGCGCGCGTGGCCTGGCAAGGAAAGGGCTGCGCGAGGGCGACCGGGTTGGTATTCTTTCGCTCAACCGCGTCGAATTCGTTATTACCCTACTTGGCGCGATGCGAGCAGGTGTCGTGCCCGTCCCCATCAATATCAAGCTCGCCCCGGAAACTGTCACCTATATCCTCGGCGATGCAGCGGCGCGGCTCGTGTTCGCAGAGCCGGCGTTCAAGCGGCTCGTTCCGCCGGGAATACCGGTCGTCGAATTTGGCGCGGCGGGAGAGACCGGGTTCGACGCGTTCTTCGACCCCGGACCGTTCGAGGCGTTCGCGCCCGGCCCTGACACCGTCGCGGTGCAGCCCTACACCTCGGGCTCCACCGGGCGACCCAAGGGCGTGCTGCTGACGCATTACGGCCAGAACTGGAGCCGGCTCGTCCTCGCGCACACCCGCGGCACGAGCGAGCGCGATGTGATCCTCGTCGCCGCGCCGCTCTACCACAAGAATGCGCTCAACGCGATCAAGCAGGGACTGACCGCCGGGGCGACGCTGCCGCTGCTGCCGCAATTCACCGTGGAACGCTACATCGACACGATCGGCCGTTATCGCTGCACCGTGATCTCCGGCGTGCCCACCATGATCTCTATGGTGCTGGCCCGCAAGGACCTGCTGGAGCGCGTCGACATGTCATGCGTGCGCACCGTCATGATGGGCTCAGCGTCCTCCTCGGCGCAGCTTCTCGCCGACGTCAGGCGCGCATTCCCTCACGCCGAGCCTCTCGTCGTTTACGGCGTAACTGAAGGCGGGCCGGTGCCACTCCGGCCGCATCCGGACGGCAAGCCGTGTCCGCCCGGCTCGATCGGCGTGCCCTACGCCGGAACCGAAGCCCGGCTCGTCGGCGGCAGTCATCCGGAGGAAGGCGAACTCGCCGTGAGAAACCCGGGTATTCTTCTGGGCTATCACAATCTCGCCCAGGAAACCGCGCAACGCATTCGCGACGGCTGGTATTACACCGGGGATTTATGCCGCCGGGACGCAGAGGGTTTTTATTACTTCGTCGGGCGCACCGACGACATGTTCGTGAGCGGCGGCGAGAACATCTTCCCGGTCGAAGTCGAGACGCTACTCGAGCGCCATCCCGAGGTGCATCAGGCGCTGGTCATGCCCTTCGACCACGAGATGAAGGGCCAGGTGCCCTACGCTTTTGTCGTACTGCGGGCGGGCGCGAACGCCAGCGAGGAAAAGCTGAAACAGTTCGCCCTCTCGAACGGACCCGCCTATCAACATCCGCGGCGCGTCTTCTTCCTCAAGGAGTTGCCGCTGGCCGGCACCAACAAGATCAACCGCGACCAGCTGCGGCAGTGGGTTGCCGATGGCACCCTCACGACGGTGACCAGTGACCGGTGACCGGCAAGCAACCACCCGACCGGATGCGCTTTTTCCATTGACCATTCACCATCTACCGAATTTAGGGGGGCAGGCATATGAGTGAGGAAGCGATAAGCACTGAAAAATTGCAGCAGCTCATCACCCGCGGTCCGTTCAACCGCTGGCTCAACTTCACGGTCGTGAAGACGGATGCAGAAGGCGTCGAGGTCCGGGCTGGGTGGCGCGAGGAGTGGGTCGTCAATCCGGATCGGAGTTACACCCACGGCGGAATACTTGCTGCGATCATAGACGTGGCCGCCGATTACGCGATCGCCGCGCGGCTGGGACGGCCAGTGCCGACGATCGATATTCGCGTCGATTACCATAAGGCCGCCATGCCGGGCGATCTCACGGCCAAAGCCCGTGTGGTCCGCATGGGCAGCCTCTATTCCACGGCCGAAGCGCATCTCTACGACAAGGACGGGGAGCTGGTCGCGAGCGGGCGGGGAACTTATTTCACGGCACCGCCTAAATCGTGAAACATGAATGGAGAGTGACGAGTGACGAGTGACGAGTGACGAGTGACGAGTGACGAGTGACGAGTGACGAGTGACGAGTGACGAGTGACGAGTGATGGGTGACGGGTGACAGGCCCTGAGCCTAACGATCGCAGATCG
>JAOTTL010000131.1:0-10617 GCA_029864385.1 Betaproteobacteria bacterium
CGAGATCTGACGGGCTTCCGCGTCGAGGCTGTTTTCGAGCAATTCCTTCAGCGCGGCGGCCGGACGCTCCACAACTTCTCCGGCCGCAATCTGGCTGATGAGCAGGTCGGGAAGGACGCGGATGCCGGGCATGACGAATTATAGAAGTGACCGGTGCACGGTGGCCAGTGACCAGTGCGCGGTGGCCCATCGGGCAAATCTTGATCGTGCGTTAATATAGTCGCCGCCGCACGCTCTGGCGGCGAAAACGAGGAGAAGGCATGGACGTCGTTCCGAATCACACCAAGCGCCGGCTCGCGGCCGGTGGCGTCGCGCTGGGCATGGGTGTGCGCCAGTCGCGTACCGTCGATATCGCGACCATCGCCCACGGTTGCGATTTCGACTGGCTGTTCATCGACATGGAGCACAGTTCGACCAATCTCGACACGGCAGCCCAGATGGCCATGGCCGCACTCGCGGTCGGGATCACGCCGCTCGTGCGGGTGCCGGGGCCGGAGCACCACCACGCATCGCGCATCCTGGACACCGGCGCGCAGGGCATCGTGCTGCCGCATGTGGATACGCCGGAAGAAGCGACCCGCGCAGTCGCGCATTGCAAGTATCCGCCGGTCGGGCATCGCTCGATCGGCGGGCCGCAGCCACAACTCGGCTTTCGCTCGGTCCCGGTGGGGGAGGCGACGCGGCTGGTTAACGAGGAGACGTTGGTCGTGGTGATGCTGGAGACACCCAAGGCCATCGCCAATGCCGAGGAAATCGCCGCGGTGAAGGGCGTCGATGTGCTGCTTGTCGGCACCAATGATCTCTGCGCGGAAATGGGCATTCCCGGGAAATACACCAACGCCAAGGTCGAGGAGGCGTACCGGAAAGTCATCGCTGCATGCCGCAACCACGGAAAATTTCCGGGCATGGGTGGAGTCTACGACCCGCCAGTCATGGAGCGTTATATGCAGCTCGGCATGCGCTTCATCCTGAGCGGGTCGGATCTCGCCTTCATGATGGCAGGCGCGCGCGAGCGGGCGAACGTGCTGCGGGCCGTCAAGCTTTGAGAGGCGATGCAAATTCGTGATAAAAGAGGGTGATGAGAGATGGTGATGAGAGATGGTGATGAGAGATAGTGATGAGAGATAGTGATGAGAGATAGTGATGAGAGATAGTGATGAGAGATAGTGATGAGAGATAGTGATGAGAGATAGTGATGTGCAACCCGCTTTTTATCGCCCTTACCCATCACTAACCTCCACATGAGTCGCGCCGTGCCGCATCTCCTGAGCTTCCCGCGAAGGCGGCCGCAATCTTGGTTGGCTGGACTTGATGCATGTCAAAGGCATCGCCGTGTTTTATCTTATAATTCAGCGGGCAGTTGGGCCGCGAGGGTGCGGTACCACATGGAGAAAACAATGAATGAAGCTCGGTTAAAGAAGGGGAATTCATGCCTCAGATCATAGGGGTGTCAAAAGAGACAGCGGCGGGAGAAAAACGCGTCGCTACCGTGCCGGAAGTCGTGGAAAAGCTCATCAAGCTGGGCTTCAAGGTTGTCGTGCAATCCGGCGCCGGCGATCTCGCGAATTTCAGCGATGACACCTATCGCGCTGCCGGCGCCGAAATCGTCGACACCGCGGCCAAACTGTGGAACACATCGGACATCGTCTTCAAGGTGCGCGGACCCAGCACGGAAGAAGTCGGCCTGATGCGCGAAGGTGGCACGCTGGTCAGCTTCATCTGGCCGGCGCAGAACCCCGAACTGTTGAAGCAACTCGCGGCGAAGAAGGCCACCGTGCTGGCGATGGACAGCGTGCCGCGCGTCTCGCGCGCACAGAAGCTGGACGCGCTCTCCTCGATGGCCAACATTGCCGGCTACCGCGCCGTCATCGAAGCGGCGCATCACTTCGGCCGTTTCTTCACCGGCCAGATCACGGCTGCGGGCAAGGTGCCGCCGGCCAAGGTTTTCGTCATCGGCGCAGGGGTTGCGGGTCTGGCTGCGATCGGCACGGCTTCGGGCCTGGGCGCCATTGTGCGCGCCAATGACACGCGCCCCGAAGTGGGCGATCAGGTCAAATCCCTGGGCGGCGAGTTCGTCACCGTGGACTATCAGGAAGAAGGCACCGGCGTCGGCGGTTACGCCAAGGTGATGAGCGAGGGTTTCCTCAGGGCACAGGCCGAGGTTTTCGCCAAACAGGCGAAGGAAGTGGACATCATCATTACCACTGCGCTCATTCCGGGCAAGCCGGCGCCGAAGCTGATCACAGCCGACATGGTGAAGTCGATGAAACCGGGCAGCGTCATCGTCGACATGGCTGCGGAGCAGGGCGGCAACTGCGAGCTGACCGAACCGCACCAAGTGGCGGTGAAGCACGGCGTGACCCTCATCGGCTACAGTGATTTGCCGAGCCGACTGTCCAAACAATCGAGTACGCTGTATGCGACCAACCTGTTTCGGCTGACCGAAGAACTGTGCAAGACCAAGGACGGCATCATCGACGTCAACATGGAAGACGAGGTGATCCGCGGCACCACCGTGGTGAAGGAGGGCAGCGTTACCTGGCCGCCACCCGCTCCAAAGCTTTCAGCCGCAGCGCCGGCAGCGGCCAAGCCGGCGGCGGTTGTGTCTGCGGCCAAGAAGGGTCACGGCCATGGCAAGGCCGGCGCGCCGGCCTCGGCGAAGTCGATGACAATCATGTTCGCGGTCGCCGCGGTGCTGTTCTGGTTCATAGGCGCCAATGCGCCGGCGGCTTTCCTCAACCACTTCACGGTGTTCGTGCTGGCTTGCTTCGTGGGCTACATGGTCGTGTGGAATGTCACGCCTGCCCTGCACACTCCGCTGATGAGCGTCACCAATGCGATCAGCAGCATCATTGCCATCGGAGCGCTGGTGCAGGTGGCGCCACCGCTTGCGGCCGCAGCAGGCGTGGACCGGCCGGAGGTTTGGATACTGGGGCTGGCGGTGGTGGGAGTCGCACTCACCTCGATCAACATGTTCGGCGGTTTCGCCGTGACCCAGCGCATGCTGCAGATGTTCCGCAAGTAAGGGAGACGATCAATGTCCGCAACTCTGGCAACTGTCTCCTATATCGGAGCGACGATACTTTTCATCCTCAGCCTCGGCGGCCTGTCCAATCCGGAGACCTCGCGGCGCGGCAACATCTACGGCATCATCGGTATGATCATCGCGGTGCTGGCGACAGTCGCCGGGCCGAACGTCACCGCGAGCGGCTATCCGTGGATCATCGGCGCCATGGTGGTGGGTGCCACGGTGGGTCTCTATGCCGCGCGCATCGTCAAGATGACGCAGATGCCCGAGCTGGTCGCACTGATGCACAGCCTGGTCGGCATCGCGGCGGTACTGGTCGGGTTCGCCAACTACATCGATCCGGCAGCAGCGGGTATGTTTAAGGGCGCCGAGAAGACAATCCACGAGTTGGAAATCTACATCGGTGTGCTGATCGGTGCGGTCACCTTTTCCGGATCCCTGATCGCCTTCGGCAAGCTCTCGGCCAAGATCAGCGGCAAGCCCATGCTCCTCCCGGGCCGCCACTGGTTGAACCTGGCCGGCCTGCTGGTCGTCCTCTGGTTCGGCGCGCAGTTCATCAACACGCACTCCGTGAGCGAGGGCATGCTGCCGCTCATCGTGATGACGGTAATTGCGCTGCTCTTCGGCGTACACATGGTGATGGCGATTGGCGGCGCCGACATGCCGGTGGTGGTGTCGATGCTGAACAGCTACTCGGGCTGGGCAGCCGCTGCCACGGGTTTTATGCTCAATAATGACCTGCTGATCGTCACCGGCGCGCTGGTGGGATCGAGCGGCGCCATCCTCTCCTACATCATGTGCCGGGCGATGAACCGTCACTTCATCGCAGTGATCGCGGGCGGATTCGGCACCGAGGGTGGTACGCCGGCGGCCGCTGGCGGCGGAGCGCAGGCGGCGGGCGAGGTGGCGCCTATCCTTGCCGCGGAGACGGCAGAACTGTTGCGCGAGGCCAAGAACGTGATCATCGTGCCGGGCTATGGCATGGCCGTGGCCCAGGCGCAGCACACGGTCTACGAGATTACCAAGCATCTGCGCGAGAAGGGCGTCAACGTGCGCTTCGGCATTCACCCGGTCGCGGGCCGCATGCCCGGCCACATGAACGTGCTGCTGGCCGAGGCCAAGGTGCCTTACGACATCGTGTTCGAAATGGACGAACTCAACGAGGACTTCCCGGATACCGATGCCGCGATAGTTATCGGTGCCAACGACATCGTCAATCCGGCCGCCCAGGACGACCCGACGAGCCCGATCGCCGGCATGCCAGTGCTGGAAGTATGGAAGGCCAAGACCTCGATCGTGATGAAGCGCAGCATGGCTTCCGGCTATGCGGGTGTCGACAATCCGCTCTTCTACAAAGAGAACAATCGTATGCTGTTCGGCGACGCGAAGAAGATGCTGGACGAAGTGCTGGTCGCTCTGAAAAGCTGAACGCCGACGACGAGGCGTCGTAACGACCAGCGGGTGGGGATCGCGCGAGACTCGTCAACTGGTGATGAGATACTGGTGATGAGTACGGGTGATGTGAAATGGTGATGAAAAACGGGGCTGTACATCACCATTTGTCATCACCATCTTCCATCACTATTTTTCATCACTAGGATCGCCGCCCGGCCGTCAGGGCGCACGGCGGAACTGGATGTCGCCGTAGAAAGCCTCTGCTCTCCCGCCGGTGTTGTCGGTGTCGGTCATGATCCCGACCGACGTGATCGTGCCGGGCTCCTCGCCAAACGCGCGTTTGAAGTCCTCGACGACGTTGCGGGTGACGTTCTGCCACCGCCCCAGGTTCTCGCGCCCGCTCTCTGCGACGATCATCTTGATGCGCGAGGTGTGATTGTTCGGGATCACCGTGTCCCTGCGCAAACGGTTTTCCCAGATGTAGACCAGTGTGGCGTACGGCATGCGCCGACCCGTCAGCAGAAAGACGTCGTCGAACAGCAGCCGGTCCGCCAGCGACAGCTTCTCGATTTCGCCATTGAAAGTCACGAGCACGCGGACTGGGGAGTCTTCGGTGTGCTTGCGCATATTGTTGGCCGACTCGATCAGCTCATTCACCTTCCAGCGCCAGGTGAGCAGGGGGTAGGCGGCGGGATCGAGCTTCAGCCAATGCCTCAGGCCCGACGCAGAGCGGTCCGCGCTCGCCATCATCACCGTCTGCCCAGAGTCCTTTACCACCTCGTAACGCGTCCGCTTCTTGAAGCGCGAAAACGTCCATTCCTGCCAGCCCGGTTCGTGCGCACTATCAAGGTGGCTTGAGGCAAAGCTCTGGACGTGTGGCAGCGCTACCGCGTCCTCGGGCGGGCGCTCCGCCTGCAGGGCGCAGCCCGCGACGAGCAGGATGATCGGCGCGAGGACCCTCGATCTGGTAAGCACGTTGTCGTTGTAATGCCGAGTCGTGCAGCGCATGTTAAACCACTTTGCTTGGGCGGGACATTTGGGGCTTCACTGAAATAGTCGTTGACAGCAGGATGGCCGCGATCTGGGCCAGGCGCCGGGAATTCAGCGTGACGATTCCGACAGTCCGACCGGGCGTGCCGCCGCCCGGCGCTGGCGCCGCCATTCCCACGGCGCGGTGGGCGCCCGATCGGTCCAGAGGCCGCGGCGGGCCGTTTGCGCATCGAGTTGCAGAGTGTAAAGGGGCGAGTTCGCCCGGACGTAACGGGTGAACACCCACGCGTAACCGCGACGCACCTGCTCGGCGTTGGCGTCCACCCCAATGCATCTCAACCGTGCGAGCGTGCGGCCGTAGCGATCGCGGCCCCGGATTTCCAGCCCCGCCACCTTGCCGAAGCAGAGGTCGGAAAGGGCTGATTTGGAGCGCTTGCCAAATGGCTGCTTGAGTTCGGGCGCGTCGATGTCCGTGAGCCGGACGCGTAGCTGGCGTTGGTCGGCCAGCACCGTCACGGTATCGCCGTCATGGACAGCGACCACCCGAGCCGGCACATCGGCCCTGGCAGGAAGGGCGGCGAGAAGAAGAGCGAGTAAGAGTGCGGTAAGGAGAGGTCTGGGCCAGCTCAACTTCATCATGCCCGCGCAGGCGGGCATCCAGAAGTTTTCGATATCCCCTGAGTCCCCGTATTCACGGGGACAACGTTGGTGGTTGTTTGGCCGTCACTCATCAATCAGCGAACAAGGTGACGAGAAATGGTGATGAATGATGGTGATGAACAATGGTGATGGAAGATCGTGATGTAGCAGCGTGTTCTTCATCACCAGTTCTCATCACCAGTTCTCATCACCAGTTCTCATCACCATTAATCATCATGGGTTGAAAACCAGCCGGTCGCGGGCGAGCGGCGGATTCTTCGCGAAATAGCGCTTGATCCCGCTAAAAATCGCGTTCGCGAACTTCTCCTGGTAGGCGCGGTTTTTCAGCTTACGCTCTTCCGTCGGGTTGCTGATGAACGCCGTCTCGACCAGGATCGAGGGGATGTCGGGCGCTTTGAGTACCGCGAAGCCGGCCTGCTCCACCTGCGGCTTGTGCAGCGTGTTGACGTTGCCAAGCTCGTCGAGCACCGCGCGCCCGAGCTTGAGGCTGTCGTTGATGCTCGCAGTCTGCGACAGATCAAGTAGCGTCTGCTTGAGATAGGGATCTGGCACGTCGAGATTGACGCCGCCGATCAAGTCGGCATCGTTTTCCGTCTTGGCGAGCCAGCGTGCGGCCTCCGAGGTCGCGCCTCGCTCCGAGAGCGCGAACACGGAGGAGCCGCGCGCGTTCGGGCGGACGAAGGCGTCGGCGTGAATGGAGACGAAGAGATCCGCGTGCACGCGCCGCGCCTTTTCCACCCGGGTCCGCAGCGGGATGAAATAGTCGCCGTCGCGCAGCAGCACCGCGCGCATATTCGGTTCTTGGTCGATGCGGCGCTTCAGCTTGCGCGCGATGGCGAGGGTTACGTCCTTTTCGTAGGTGCCGCGGCGCCCGAGCGCTCCGGGATCCTCGCCGCCATGCCCCGGGTCGATCGCAACGATCATGAAGCGCGGCGGCGGCTTCTTGCTGAGCGGCCGTGCCGGGCTCCTGGTCGCCGGGCCACGCGCGGGGGGCGACGCGGTCTCGGCCTCGTCCGCCGTCTGGGTGCCCGCTAGCGCAGCGCGCTCCGCGTCGAGGCTGTCGAGAAACGCGAGCAACGGGTCGTGCGCTTCGGTCGGGTAGAGGTCGAGCACGAGCCGGTGCCCGTAGTCGCCAATCGGTGCCAGCCGGAACGCCTGCGGCCTGATTTCGCTCTTGAGGTCGAATACCAGCCGAACGATGCCAGGCTTGAAGCGGCCGATGCGTACGCTCTGAACGTGGGGATCGTTCGTGCTCACCTTGTCGATGAGTCCGCTGAGTGTCACGGAGACGTCCACCCCCTTGAGATCGAGCACCAGTCGCTCGGGATCTTTGAGGCCGAAGACGCGGTACTGAAGCGGAGCCTGGGATTCGAGCGTGACGCGGGTATATTCCGCGGACGGCCAAACGCGCGCAGCCGTGATCTCGGGCGAGGTCTGGGCAGCCGCGGGAAGCGCAAGGAGGAGCAGGGCGAGCGGCCGGGCCGCTTTCCACAGGCGTAACGTCAGTGCGTTTCCAAGCGCTCTAAACAAATCCGGCCAATCTCCGTATCCGCGTTAATTTCTGCCTGTCTCCCCGATCCCGTGAACTCGAGGTCGATTCTTATGTCCGCTGCGGGAAGCGCGCCAGCCGCCTTCTCCGGCCACTCCACGAGGCACATGGCAGCGGGAGTGAAGTACTCCCGGAAGCCAGCCTCTCCCAGCTCAGCTGGGTTATTGAAACGATAAAAATCAAAGTGATACAAGTATAACCTAGAAAGTTTGTAAAGTTCAACCAATGTGTAGGACGGGCTTTTCACCGGCCCGGTGTAGCCCAAACCCCGGAGAAGGCCGCGCGCGAGGGTAGTTTTGCCGGCACCGAGCTCACCGGAGAGGTAGACGACCAGCCCCGGCTCCAGGCACGGCGCCAGCGCCGCGCCGAGCGCGAGCGTGTCCTCGGGCCCCGCGAGAAAGCGGGCAACGGTGCGGCGCGCGCGATTATGATCGGAATTATGCAAAAGGCTTCGGTCGCAAATTTATCGCCGGCCGATCTCGTGGAGCTTGCGCGCCAGATCAAGTGCTGGGGAAGCGAGCTCGGCTTCCAGCAAGTCGGCATCACGGACACCAACTTGTCCGAGGCCGAAGCGCGGCTGCTCGACTGGCTGGGCCGGGGTTTCCACGGCGAGATGGATTATATGGCACGGCACGGCGTAAAACGCGCCCGGCCGGCGGCGCTCGTGCCGGGAACGGTCCGGGTGATCGGGGCGCGCATGAATTACCGGCCAGCGCAGGCGCGTGATAGCTGGGAGGTCATGCGCGACGGTGCGCAGGCGTTCCTCTCGCGCTATGCCACGGGGCGCGACTACCACACGGTGCTGCGCAAGCGGCTGCAGCGCCTGGCCGATTGTGTCAGCGCTGCCGTTGACGGGTTCCGCTACCGGGCGTTTACCGACAGCGCGCCGGTGATGGAAGTCGAGCTCGCGCAAAAAACGGGCCTCGGCTGGCGCGGGAAGCATACGCTGCTCCTTAATCGCGAGGCGGGCTCGTATTTCTTCCTTGGCGAGATCTACACCGACTTGGCGTTGCCCATGGACAAGGCGCAGGATGATCACTGCGGAACCTGCCGGAAGTGCATAGACGTTTGTCCAACACAGGCCATTCTCGCGCCGTATCAGCTCGACGCGCGGCGCTGCATTTCCTACCTCACTATCGAGCACAAGGGCGCGATACCTGAGGAACTCCGTCCACTGATGGGCAATCGTGTTTACGGTTGCGACGATTGTCAGCTCGTCTGCCCGTGGAACCGCTTTGCTGGCCCGAGCGGGGAGCCGGACTTCGCCGTCAGGAACGGCCTCGATGACGTGACGCTGGTCGAGCTATTCGGCTGGAGCGAAATTGAATTCCACGACCGCCTTGCCGGCACTGCGATCCACCGTATCGGCTACGAGCGCTGGCTGCGCAATCTTGCCGTAGGGCTCGGAAATGCCCCGACGTCCGGGGCCATGGTCAATGCGCTGTGCGCTCGCGCCGATCACCCGTCTGCACTCGTGCGCGAGCATGTTGCCTGGGCATTGGCCCAGCATGAGAGAAGCGCGCCTGCGCGCCACGGCGTCAGAGATCAGGGTTAGACCAGAAGGAGCGAAGGCATGAATTCCGGAGAGATCGAGAAACGTTTCGCCGACATCGAGGCACGCCTTGGCCGGGTCGAGTCGCTGATATCGAAAACGGCCGCTCTGCCGGCAACACCGGCCGTCCGACCGGGTGCAGCAAAGCCCCCGTCGTCGAAGCCGGACCCGGGAGACCGCCCTTCTTTGGTGACCAGTATTTTGGGCTGGGGTGGGGCGGTAGCACTGGTCCTGGCGGCCGCTTATCTCATCCGCCTGGCGGTCGAGAGCGGCTGGCTGACGCCTGTGCGGCAGGTTGCGTTTGCCGCAATCTTTGGCTTCATGATGATCGCCGCGGGGTTCTTTCTGCGCAACAAGTACCGGCACTACGCGGGACTGCTGCCGGCAGGGGGCGTGGTGATCCTTTTCCTGTCGATTTACGGCGCACATCTCTTCTACGGGTTCATCGAGACCACACCCGCGGCGGTAGGGGTCGTGTTGGTGTGCCTGTTGTCGCTTTGGCTATGCACGGCATTCGCTAGCGACCTTTATGCCTTATTCGCGGTGGCCGGCTCGTATTCCGCGCCGTTGTTGATTGCCGGGGCACCCTCGGTTACCGACCTGGTTATCTACTTCTCGGCATGGGGCGTCGTGTTCAGCGTCTTCTCGATCTGGCACGGCCGGCGCCTGATATACCTGTTGGCGCTCTATCTTGCACTGATCATTTTCGACTTCATGTGGCGGGGCCGAGCGCCGGATGCGTGGGGCGCTGCGCTCGCCTTCCAGACCGTCCAATTCGGGATTTTTGGCAGCGCCACGGCGATGTTTTCCGTCCGCAACCAATCGCCCCTCGATCCCGCATTGGCGTGGATGCACTTGCCAGCGCTGCTGATTTTTTATTTTCTGCAATACGCCCTGTTGAACAAGCACCTGCCGGAGTTCGCACCGTGGATCGCGGTGGCCAGCGCGTTTGTTGTCGCGGGCCTCTACGGGACCGCTCGCGCGTTCCTGCAACGTCCGCTGCCTGGCGGTGAACTCCTGTTGTGGGTATACATTGCGTTGGTGCTGTTCCACGCCGGCTATGTCGAGTCCGTACCTCATTCTTGGGCACCATGGGTGGCGTTCGCGATCATGCCTGTGCTCGCCGTGATCAGCTGGCGGCACGGCGCCGCGATTCAGGTGGGCTGGCCGATCTGGGTGGGCGTGGCCGTGATTTTCGCCATCAACTACCTGCGCATTGTGTTTGACGCCGATCTCGCATCGGTTCCGGGGCGCCAGCTGCTCGCGATCGTGTACGCGCTGCAGCTCTATCTTGGCTATGGGTTCATTCGGAGCCGCGAATCACTCAAGGGTTTTGCGTCGCTCGTACTCTACGCCGCGCACATTTGTGCGATGGCGGCCGCGCTGCACCTGCTGGACGAGCGAATCGTCGAGTCCGCCGCCTGGGGCGTCCTCGCGCTGGCC
>JAOTTL010000132.1:0-10577 GCA_029864385.1 Betaproteobacteria bacterium
ACGCCTGGTGCGATGCCGGCGAGAACGCGCCAGTTGACCGCCGCTCGCTGGTGATGGCTGCGTACGCTCGAGGCAGAAGTGAACAGGATTGTCGCGATGCAGGTGCCGAGCGCAAGATGCACCACGTTGGCGATGGCAAAGTGCTTGGCGGCAAAGATGAGCGCGAGTACCGGCACGAGCGCCGAGCCGCCGCCGATGCCAAGCAGGCCGCTGAAGAACCCGACGAACGCGCCGAGGGCCAAATAGACCCACCACCAATCAGTCACCTGCGGATATTAACCCCGACCGGTCTAGTATGAGTCCAATGCGTGAGTCGTGAATCTGACCCATTTAAAGCCCAAGAACTAGCTGCAGACAAACGCAGATAAACACGGATTCTTCAAAGCTTGAGAAGGCGGGCAGCTGTCCGCCCCAGGATCAGCTCGCGTTTCGCGGCTGAGAGGTGCGCGCGCAGCTGCGCCACAGTGGCTGCCGGGTGCAGGAAGATCGCCCAGCGCAATTCCCCGCACTTGGCATAGATCGGAAAGAACGTTTTTTCGTCGAGGTTCTGCTTGTTGATGTGCGTGCCAAGATAGAGGCCGCGCAGGCCCGGCAGCTTCGCGGCGCGCTCGAGCTCCTGCAACGCCAGGTCGGGTGCCTGCGTGGGCAGCACGGCCATGCCGATTAAGCGCCTGGGGTGGACGATGCAGGCGGCCGAACACGCGTCGTTATAGACCCGGGCCAGCTTGACCCCAAACGCGGCCGGCGCCCAGTGCACCATCGGCGTGGTGAGCGAGAGCGAGTCGATGTCCACGCGCTCGGCGTCCATCGCCTTGAGCCGCACGTTGAGGTCGACGAAACCCTTGGCGAAAACCTGCCGACAGAGTTCTTGATAGTGTCGACAGATTGTATTAAATTGCCGACCAGAAGGCCAAACCCGCGACCGCGCGGGCCACCCATCCATGAGAGCGCGCAAAGCAGGTCGCATAACACCCCAGGTTTCCGCCCGGGTGGCGGAGCACATCGAGCGCCTGATCTCGGAGGGCAGCGTTGCAGCGGGCAACCGCATCAACGAGGCAGCGCTGGCTGAGCGATTGGGCGTCTCGCGCGCGCCGGTGCGCGAGGCGTTGCGCGGCCTCGAGGGCAAGGGTCTCCTTACCAAGATCGCCAACCGCGGCACCTTCGTGCGCGAGCTGTCCGTGAAGGAGATGCTCGACATCTTCGATATGCGGGCGCTGCTGATGGGCTACGGCGCCGAGCGCGCCACCGAACTGCTCAACGAAGAACGCAAGCGCGTCCTCGCGCGCCTGCTCGACCAGATGGACCGGGTGGCCAAGGCGCACGACGGCACGCGCTACTATCGGCTGAATCTCGAGTTTCACACCGCGATCATCACCTTCTCGAACAACCGGCGGGCGGCGCGAGTCTACGAGGAGCTCGCCAAGGATCTCTTTCGTTTCCGGCGCAACTATTTCGACTTTTCCCCGAACATGGCCAGGTCGAACGCGGAGCATCGCGCCGTTTACGACGCGATGGTCACAGGCAATGAGCGGGAGGCACGGCGGCTGGCGGAGGAGCATGTACAGCGGGGGAAGATCCGGGTTCTTCAGACGATAGGCCCATAAGGTCTGCGCGCGACATCTGCGACCGAAGAGAGTGATCATGGTTTCCAGCGAGGATAGCAAATGAGGTTGGGCATACTGATACCTCACAGAGCAGTGGTACTGCAGTCCGTCAGGCGGCCGCCGGTGGAGGAGTGCTGGCAGGTCGCGCGGTTGTGCGATGAAGCGGGGATGGACTTGTGGGTCGGCGACAGCGTCGTCGCCAAGCCGCGGCTCGAGCCGCTTACGACGCTCGCCTATCTTGCGGCGATTACGAAACGGGCGCGCCTCGGGACGGCGATCCTGCTGCCCGCCCTGCGCCAGCCGACGGTGCTGGCGCACGCGCTCGCGAACATCGACCAGCTCTCGCAGGGACGGCTCGTTCTCGGGCTGGGGGTCGGCTGGGGGCTTCCGGAGATCGTGCGGGAATGGGAAGCGTGCGGGCGCGAACACAAGCGGCGCGCGAAAGACCTGGAGGAGCATGTGATCGTGTGGCGCAAGCTCTGGAGCGGGGAGCCGGTCACTCATCAGGGCAACGGCTTCAAGCTGAGCGATCACACCATCGGACCGTTGCCATGGACGGAGGCCGGGCCGCCGGTGTTGATCACGGCGGGTAACCGCGGCGAATTCATCCCAGCCCAGATCGACCGTGTCGGGCGCCTGGGCGACGGCGTGGTGACGACCTACCTGACCGATGACGATTGCCGCAAGCTGCGGCAGGTTTGCGACGAGGCATTGGTCAGGCACGGTCGGCCGCGCCCGGGCTTTCCGATGTGTGTCTACACCACGGTGCGGATCGAAGACGATGCAGCAAAGGCGGAGGCACTGACGCGCGAGTTCCTTCAGAAGTACTACGGCGGCGGCGTCAACTATCGCGGCTTGATGGGGCTCGGACCGGCAGGGGCCGTGGTGGAAACGCTGAAGCGTTACGAGGAGGCCGGGGCTACGGACCTTTGTATCAGATTCGCCGGTACGGATCAGGTACCGCAATTGGAGAGGTTCATCCGGGATGTCGCCCCGGCCTTTGCTGCGCGATGACATGCGGACGAGATTCACGCCGTTTCTAGTTAGAAAGCATGAAGGCGATCAGTAGCTCGGACATCGAGGGTTGGCTGAATGGGGCGGCGGCCGAGGTGATGCCGCCCGCGGCGCGGCTGCGTGATATCGGGCACGGGCGGGTGGTGTCGTACTCGCGCAAGGTGTTCATCCCGCTCACCCGGCTTTGCCGCGATGTCTGCAGCTATTGCACATTTGCGCGCTCGCCCCGGCCGGGCGAGTCGGCGTACCTGTCGCCTGATGAGGTACTCGCGATCGCGCGGGCGGGGCATGAGGCGGGCTGCCACGAAGCGTTGTTCACTTTGGGCGACAGGCCGGAGCGGCGCTGGAAAGCGGTGCGGCAAGCGCTCGACGCGCTCGGATTTTCCAGCACGGTGGATTACCTCTCGGCAATGTGCGAGCGGGTCCAGCGCGAGACCGGGTTGCTTCCGCACGTGAACGCGGGCGTACTGTCCGTGGAGGAAATGGCGCGGTTGCGCGCGGTGAGCGCGTCGCAGGGCCTCATGCTGGAGAGCCTGGCGGAACGATTATGCGAGCGCGGCGGCCCGCACTTCGGCTCGCCGGACAAGCGTCCTGCAGCACGGCTCGCGATGCTGCGCGCGGCAGGGGAGCTTCGCATCCCTTTCACGACCGGCATCCTCATCGGCATCGGTGAGACCCGCCGCGAGCGAATCGACGCGCTCCTCGCGATCCGGGGCGTGCACGAGACGTTCGGGCACGTCCAGGAAGTGATCATCCAGAACTTCCGCGCGAAACCCGGCACCCGAATGGCCGCCGCGCCCGACGCGTCGCGCGAGGAGCTGCTGTGGACTATCGCGATCGCGCGTCACGTCCTCGGGCCCGACATAAACATCCAGGCACCGCCGAACCTCAGCGGCGAGCACTGCGCAACGCTGATCGATGCGGGCATCAACGACTGGGGAGGCGTCTCGCCGGTCACGCCCGACCACGTCAACCCAGAGGCGCCGTGGCCGACGATCACGGCGCTGCGCAGCACAACGGAAGCAAGCGGCAAGCTGCTGGTGGAGCGCCTGCCGAGCTATCCGCTCTATTGCCGGGAAGCGCCCTACTGGCACGCGCCGGAAATCGCGCGGGCGGTCGTGCGTGCAGCCGATGCGGAAGGCTTTGCCCGCGCGGACGAATGGTCGCCGGGCCTGAGGGTAGCGCCTGCGCCGTGGGCGCGCCGCGCCGCGGGAGCGATCCCAGCCGAGCTGGAGCGCGTCGCGGCGAAGGCGCGCGCGGGCGACGCGCTGGCGGAAGGGGAGATTGTTCGGCTCTTTCATGCCCGCGACTGCGAGTTCGATTATGTGTGCGATCAGGCGGATCGACTGCGCCGGGAGACCGTGGGCGATACGGTGCGCTACGTGGTGAACCGAAATATCAACTACACTAATATCTGCGTCTATCGCTGCACGTTCTGTGCGTTCTCCAAGGGCCGCCCGGCGGTTTCGCTCCGCGGCGCGCCGTACGAGGTGCCGCTCCACGAAATCCCGCGGCGGGTTGCCGAAGCGTGGGCGCGGGGCGCGACGGAAGTGTGCATGCAGGGCGGCATACACCCCGACTACACGGGCGAGACCTATCTCGGCGTCGTGCGCGCGGCGAGGGAAGCTGCGCCCGGAATCCACGTCCACGCGTTCACGCCACTGGAAGTCGTTCATGGAGCGGCGACGCTCGGGCTTACCACGCGCGAGTTCCTGGAAGAGTTGATCGCTGCCGGGCTGGGGAGTCTGCCGGGAACCGCGGCGGAAATTCTCGACGACGAAGTCCGGGCCCGCATCTGCCCCGACAAGGTGACGACGGCCGCGTGGCTCGGCGTGATGGAGGCTGCGCACGAGCTCGGGCTGAGATCCACGGCGACCATCATGTTCGGCCACGTCGACGCGCCGCAGCATTGGGCACGCCACCTCGCGCGCATTCGTGAGTTGCAGGCTCGCACGCGCGGCTTCACCGAATTCGTTCCTCTGCCCTTCGTGCACATGGCCTCGCCCGTTTACCTGGCGGGAGAGGCGCGTAAAGGACCGACGTTCCGCGAGGCGGTGCTGATGCACGCCGTCTCCCGGTTGGCGCTGCACGGCGCCATTCCCAATATCCAGGTGTCGTGGGTCAAGATGGGCTCAGCGGGCGCCGCCGTCTGTCTGGAAGCCGGCGCCAATGACCTCGGCGGCACGCTGATGAACGAGAGCATCTCCCGCGCCGCGGGCACGCAGCACGGCCAGGAGATGCCGCCGGCGCGCATGGATGAGTTGATCTGCTCCCTGGGACGGGTCCCGGCGCAGCGCACGACGCTCTACGGCGTGCCCCCCGCTGCCTGCGCAATCAGATCGTATGATGCGCTGCCGCTCGAGCCGGTGATCAATCCGCCGCCGGCGCCTCGGCGGGAGCGCCCGCGCGCGAGGGCCGCTTGAGCCCCCGCCGCGTCATCGGAGTGCTGGGCGGCACCGGCGCGGAGGGAAGCGGGCTTGCGTTGCGTTGGGCCGCTGCCGGTCACGAGGTGATCATCGGCTCGCGCTCGCTTGAGAAAGCGCGGGCTGCGGCGCAGGAGCTCACCGCCCAGCTGGCCGGGCGCGGAAGCGTGCGTGGCGCCGGCAATCGCGAGGCGGCACAGGCCGCCTCGATCGTCGTCCTCGCTGTGCCTTATGCCGCCCAGGCCGCGACTGCAGAGGACGTGCGTGAGGCGCTGCAAGGCAAGATTCTCGTCGATGTCACGGTGCCGTTGGTTCCCCCGCGCCTGGACCGGGTGCAACTGCCGAACGGCGAGTCCGCGGTGCTGGCCCTGCAGCGCCAATTGGGCAATGGCGTAAAAGTGGTCTCCGCATTCCAGAACGTCTCGGCGGTACACCTGAAGGATCTCACGCACACGATCGATTGCGATGTGCTCGTTTGTGGTGACGACGCACAGGCACGCGAGGTCGTGATCGAGATGGCGCGCGACGCGGGACTGCAAGCGTGGCACGCCGGTGCGCTCGCCAATTCAGCCGCAGTAGAGGCCCTGACCTCGGTGCTGATCGCGCTCAACAAGCGCTACAAGGTGCCGGCGTCGGGGATTCGGATTACCGGGCTGCCCGAAGGGCAGTGACTAAGTGATTTTGAGGACAAGAGAAAAAAACACGGCCACGGAACCACACGGAAGCACACGAAAAATTGTTGTTCCACTACAGCGCATTTTTGTGCTCAGATCTTCGTCCGTGTAATTCCGTGGTGAGTGATTTTCTAATTTCACGGTTTCTTGAAAGCGGTTCTGGTTACTCAGGCATCCAGCGATGCGAATGCTAACGCTCATAGCACTGCCTGGCATTCCGGAAGTCCGGCCGGGGGACCGGCTCGCGGCATTGATCGTCGCGGCGCTGGATCGCGCGGCCGCACGGCTCGAGCCCGATGACGTCCTGATTGTGGCTCAGAAAATCATATCGAAGGCGGAGGGCCGGTTCGCGCGTCTCTCAGACGTCACGCCGTCGGCCCGGGCGCGCGAGGTGGGCAGGGCGGTCGGTCGCGACCCGCGGCTGGTCGAACTGGTGTTGCGCGAGTCGCGCGGCGTGCTGCGCGTGAAACCGGGCGTTCTGATCGCCGAGCACCGCCTGGGTTTTGTCATGGCCAACGCGGGGGTGGACCAGTCGAACGTGCCGCATGCGGAGACGGCCGAGACCGCGCTCATGCTCCCCGAGGACCCTGACGCATCCGCGCGCCGGCTGCAGGAGGAGTTGCATGAGGCTTGCGGCGTGGAGGCGGGCATCGTGATCAATGACAGCTTCGGGCGCGCGTGGCGCAACGGCGTGACGGGCGTCGCGATCGGCGTTGCAGGCGTGCCCGCACTGGTAGATTTGCGCGGCAGCGCGGACCGGGAGGGAAGGCCGCTGCGCGTCACCCAGGTCGCGGCAGCGGACGAGCTCGCAGCAGCGGGCTCGCTCCTAATGGGGCAGGCCGACGAGGGCTGCCCCGTGGTGCTCGCCCGCGGGTTTCCTTACGCGGGGCGCGAGAGTTCTACGCGCGAGCTGATTCGCCCTGAAACCGAGGATCTCTTCCGATGATCGTGGCGCTCGCCGGGGGCGTGGGCGGCGCCCGCCTCGCGGCCGGCCTCGCAGCCGTGGTGCCGCCGCAGCGGCTTGCGGTCGTCGTGAACACCGGTGACGATTTCGAGCATCTGGGCCTTAGCATTTGCCCCGACCTCGACACCGTCCTGTATACGCTGGCCGGCGTGAACAACCCTGTGCTTGGTTGGGGCCGGGCCGATGAGACCTGGCACTTCATGCAGACACTGGAAGCGCTCGGCGGTACGACCTGGTTCCGGCTGGGGGATCGTGACCTCGCGCTGCACATTCTGCGCACGCAGGCGTTGTGCGCGGGCATCGCGCTGTCAGAGGTGACACGGCAAATCGCCGCGCGGCTTGGCGTCCGGGCTGCGGTGATGCCGATGAGCGACACCCCCGTGCGCACGCGCGTTCGCACCACGGCAGGCGAGTTGGATTTTCAGGACTACTTCGTGCGCCGGCAGTGCCACCCACGGGTGAGAGGGTTGCGCTTTGCCGGCTGCCGCAAGGCGCGCCCGCCGCGGGCCCTGAGAACCCTCATGGGCTCGGGCCGCGTCCGCGCGGTCGTCGTATGCCCGTCCAATCCGTACCTCAGCGTGGCGCCGATTCTCAGTGTTCCCGCGATACGCGGCTGGCTCGAGCGGCGCGATTTTCCCGTGGTGGCCGTGTCGCCGATCGTGAGCGGCGCGGCGATTAAAGGCCCCGCGGCAAAGATCATGGGCGAACTAGGCTGCGAGGTGAGCGCATTGGGCGTCGTCCGTCACTACGGTAAACGTGTCGACGGCTGGGTGATCGACCGGCGCGACGCGAAGCTGAAGGCCGCGATCGAGAGCCAGGGCAAGGCGGTGCTCGTGACGGACACGATCATGACCGGTCCCCGCAAGAGCGCTGCGCTTGCCCGGCGCGTGGTTGCCTTCGCGCAGTTACTGGCGGAAGAGCACTAAGATTTCTATTGCCAAGACGCCAAGGCCGCCAGGAAGACCAAACATACAAACTGAACCGCGGAGACGCGGAAAAAAACGAAACCAATAATTGAACCGCCAAGACGCCAAAGCCGCCAACAGGAAAACCAGTCATGATTGAATTGATGTTTGGTCATGCATAAACCAGCCCGGCAAATGCAGCAGTCACCGGTGACTAGTCACCCGTCACGAGTCACGGGTCACCCGTCACCCGTCACTCATCACTCGTCATGCATTTCGCGCAGCGGCGTGTGGGTGGTGTTGCCGATGCGCGGGATCGAGACCGGCAAGACGCGGCTCGCGCCGGTGCTCGACGCGGCCGCGCGTGCGCGATTAAATCGCTGGCTGCTCACCCGCACGCTGGACGTGATCGGGCAGTGGCAATGCACGCTTGCGCGCTGCATCGTCGTCAGCCCTTGCGCAATGACACTCGAGCTGGCGCGGTTGGCCGGTGCAGAGACAGTGCATGAGCACGCGGATGCACAGGAGCTTAACGCGGCGGTGGCGCTCGGCGCGGCTTATGCGGCGCGGCGCAGCGCCGGACGCGTGCTGGCTCTGCCTTGCGACCTGCCGTGGATCACGGCAGAATCGCTCACCGCCCTGGCGCGCGAAGCTGGGCCACCAGGGCACGTGGTAATCGCCCCGGACAGAGCGAGGAACGGTACTAATGCGCTGCTGATCGATGTCTCGCCATTGCCGGAATTCAGATTTGGGAGCCGGAGCTTTGCTCGACACCTGGCGTGGGCCGCCGTCCGCGGCCGGGCGAGCACGGTTCTGTTCCGGCCGGAACTTGAATTCGATCTCGACACACCGGAAGATTTTGGCGTCTGGTCGCGCGGGCTGATGCGCGAGCCAGCGGACGTAATTCTTGCGTGACCGAAGGGAAACGGGAAACGTAACCACAAATGTAATCACTGTGAGGGAAGACAAAGCATGAAACCTGTTATGAGCTGGTTGATAAAACAGGCCGGAATCAGGATGAAGTAGGCGGTATCGGAGGAGAAAGAGATGAAAGTGAGAATCAACCCAAAGCGCACGGCGGTGCTCGTGCTCGATGTGCAAAACGACCTGGTGCGCATGACGCCGCGCATCCACGAGAATCGCATCCTCGAGAACATCGCGGCCGTCATCGGCACCGCGCGGCGCAAGAAAATGCCGGTGATCCATATCACCGCTTCAGTGCGCGGCGACTTCCTCGACATCCCCCGCGACAGTCCGCTGTGGGACGGGCTGCGCAAGTCGCGCCAGCTCATCTTCGGCACGAAGGGCGCCGCGATTCACCCGAAGGTGCGGCCGCTGAAGCGCGAGCTAGTGCTCAACAAGACGTGCGTAGATCCGTTTCTGACAACCAATCTCGGGCAGGCGCTGCAGAACCACGACGTGAACACGGTGGTCCTCACCGGCCTGTGGACCAACTGGGTGGTCGAAGCCACAGCGCGCCACGCGAGCGACATGGGCTACCGCGTCTATATCCCCCGCCAGTGCGTGGCGAGCAACACCTTCGAGAATCACGACTTCGCGATCAACCGCATCCTGCCAACGATCTGCTATATCGTGAACGTGAAGGACGTTTTGGTCGCCATGCGGGGATGACGAAGGGACGGACCGCCCCTAGAGCGGAAAGGGTGCCGCGCGACGTTGCGAATAATCGTGATGGAAAATGGTGATGAGAAGTGGTGATGAATGATGGTGATGGAAAACCGGCCGGAACCCATCACCAGTAATCATCACCAGTAATCATCACCAGTAATCATCACCAGTAATCATCACCAGTAATCATCACCAGTAATCATCACCAGTAATCATCACCAGTAATCATCACCAGCATCTCATCGCCAGTTGGGCGTGCTCAGAGCCGCAGCAGGCGGCGGGCGTTGCCGCCGAGGATCTTCGCTTTCTGCTCTTCGTTCAACGATTTCATCCCGGTGACGATCTTCACGGGCTCCTCGTAGGCAATGTCGAAGCAGTAGTCGCTACCCATCATGATGCGGTCGACGCCGACGAGGCGAATGAGGTCCTCGAGAAGCTCCTCGGAGTAGCTGATCGTGTCATAGGTGAAGCGCTTCAGATACTCGCTCGGCGTCCGCGGGATCGTCTTGCACTCGCCGCGTATGTGGAATCCCCGGTCGAGGCGGCCGCGCAGGATTGGCAGCGCGCCGCCCGCGTGAGGCAGGCATACCTGGAGCTTGGGGAAGGCGTCCATGACCCCGCCGAAGATGAGATGCGAGGCGGCGATTGCCGTGTCGAACGGGTTCCCGCACAAGTTGATGAGGTAGTACTGCTTGAGCCGCTCGTTGTTCAACATCATCGGGTGCAAGAACAGCGGCAGCCCGAGATCGGCCATGCGCTCATAGACTGGAAAGAAACTGCGATCCGAGAGCTCGCGGTCTCGCACCGCGGTGGCCATGTAGACGCCGCGGATGCCCGGCAGCTTCGCCGCCCGTTCGAGCTCTTCCAGCGCCAGCCGGGGGTTCTGCATCGGCAGCACGGCAAACCCGAGCAGCCGATCGGGATGCGCGCGGTGCGCCTCGCTCGCGGCGTCGTTGAAGGCGACGGACAGCTTCATGCTGAGATCATCGTCGGCCCAGTACACCATGGGCTGGGTCAGCGACAGCACATGAACGTCGCATCCTTGCCGGTCCATCTCTTTTAGCCGTTCATCGAGATCGATGAAGGGCTTCGTGATGGGTCCCGTGCGCAACAGCAGTCCGACCTGAATGAAGCGCGCGCCCGATGGATCGCTGACGACTGTCGTCCCACAGTGCTTGCCGTGATCGGCGATCAACTTGATGTAGGACTCCGGGAAATAGTGGGCGTGGATGTCGATGCTCGGTGCTGCAGCCATTTTCTTCTCCTCCGGTTCCTATGGTATTGAGTAATGGGTAATCAGTCAGTCGTTCTGCTCGCATTCTTTCTCGTCACCCATCACCCATCACCCATCACCAAGTCTTTGA
>JAOTTL010000314.1:0-2623 GCA_029864385.1 Betaproteobacteria bacterium
CTTTGAATCATCGGCGTTCGGTGAAGTCGTCCGGGGCCGGCCGCTTCACAGGTTTGAGCATTTCCGAAACGCCGCCACCCACCGGCTTCTATTAACAGACGCAGCGCGAGGGGTGTTTACAAGGCGGCGAATACCGGCAAAGTCTGCTCCGATCTCGGCATATCGTCTATACTCATCCGTAGCAGCCGGCGACGAACCCGAGCAGCGGCATTGCGCTCCTCTCGTCCTCTTAGAGACTCTTGCTCGGATCGCACGCACTCAGGTTGTCAGCCATCCCCCGCCGACTTTTTTGACGCCTGCGGCCACGCTCGTTCCGACACCATACGAACTTCCAGCGGTTGCTTCGTATCGAAGTGGACATCGCGCTGCGGGAAGGCAATTTCGATTCCCGCTTCTTTGAAAGCCGCATCGATAGCAGCGTGCAGTTCAGTAATCACTCCGAGCCGACCGTCGAGCGTTGGCATATAGCAGCGCAGCGCCAGATTCAGGGTGTTGTCGCCGAATCCCTCGAAGCTCGCGATGGGCGCGGGATCCTCGAGAATTCGCGGGTGATTCTGGGCGATTTGCACCAGAAGCTCGCGCGCGCGATCGGTGTCTGCACCATAGGCAACGCCCACGTTGATAAGGATTCGGTTGAGCTCGTTGGAGAGCGTCCAGTTGAGCACTTCGCCAGTAATGAATCGCTTATTGGGCACGATGAGTTCCCTGCGATCCCAGTCGGTGATTGTGGTCGCGCGTATCCGGATTCTCGATACGGTGCCGCTGGAGCCATTTACGGTGACCACGTCTCCCACCCGGATCGGCCGCTCAAAGAGAAGAATGAGACCGGAAATGAAATTCGCCACAATCTCCTGCATACCGAAACCGAGTCCGACCCCGAGCGCCGCCACCAGCCATTGCAAACGCGACCACTCCATTCCGAGATAGCTGAACACCAGAATGATGCCCGTGCCCGCGATGAGATACCGGGAAAGCGTGGCGAAAGCGTACTTTGCACCGGCGTCGAGTGACGTGCGGTTCAAGACAGCGAGCTCGAGGGCCCCGGGTAAGTTTTTGGTGCCGAGATAGGTGATGCCGGCGACGATCAGGGCGAACCCCACATCGACCAGGGTAACGGGGACGAGCCGCTCCACACCTTCGATTTCCCCAGCGTAACTCCACAGCGCAATCTCGTCTAGAACATGGAGCGCCGGCAACGCCGATGCCCAGGTAAACCAAAGCCCGATAATCGCGACGACGCCTATTACCGTACGAATCAGGCTGCCCGTCTGAGTCTGGATCGCCTCCAGGTCGATCTCCGGCTCCTCGAGTTCCACCAGCTCGTCCTGATCCTCAATCAAAGCCGCTGGCGCCTCCTGATCCTGACGCGCCTTTTCCTGCTCTTCGAGCATCTGCTCGTGCGCGAGGCGGCGGTGGCTCACATAGAGCCAGCGCATCAGATACTCGCTCACGATGACCAGCCCGATCACGATCCAGGCGGTAGCCTGAAGTCGATTCTGTAGCTGCACCGCTGAGTAGTAATAGCCAAATACAGAGAGCACCGCGAGCGCCAACGGTGCCGCCACCGCAGGGGGTATCCAAAGGTACTTGAGCCGGGTTACGAGACCCGCCGGATGGCGCGTGACAAGCGCCGTCAAAAGGGGACCGTGCGGGCGAAGCAGGCGGGCTATGAAAACCGTCGACACGAGCATTGCAAGGACAAACAGGATCCGTCCGAGGGAGGCCCGATATGCCTCGTCGTCGAAGGTCTCCAGGGTCCAGATGACGAAACCGAGTGGCAGCACAATCATTGCAAGCCAGTGCAGGTTCTGGCGGAAATCCTGCCTGGCAGCGGCCGGCCAGCCGAAGTGCGCGTCGCCCAGTCCGCGGTCTCGAGCAAGGCCTCTTAGAAGCGCGAAACCGAACCCCATGAGCGCAGCGGCGAGCAGCCCACTGCCGACGGCGCGAGAAAACGCCTCGCCCGTGTCCGAGGCGACGAGGGGCCATCCGAACGCCACTGCGAGCAATGGCCACGCGGACGCCAAAACCAGAGTCGCGATCAATGCGCGCAGAGTCAGAAACAGCGAGTCGGTGGTTACGTGCTCGACCAATGGCGCAGTCTTCGCCAGCTCGCGCCCGGCACGACCGCGAATCGCGAACGCCAGCACGAGCGCGACGATTGCCGCAACCCATACAAAGGGCGCAGCCGGCAACGATTTCGACAAATCTCGCGCGGCGCCGGCCCAGCGCGCGGGGCTGACGAGCCAAGTGAGCGCCGGCGCGGCGCGGGCGAGCGTCGCCCCGGACACCGGCGGAGCGCTGCGGATCCAGAGGAGATGCTCGTCGATCAGCCGATTGAATTCCTCGGCCCTGGAGACAAGAGTCCGCTGGGCATTGTCCAGTTTGCCAAGCTGTTTGATGTAACGGCCGTAATCCGCGTGAAGGTTGGTAGCGAGTTCACGCTGCTTTTTCAGCAGCTCGCTCATGCGCGGAAGCATCTCCGCCTTCACGCTCTCGACGATTGCCGGCTGGATCGCGTCGATGATGCGTGTTGCTGCTTGCGCCGGGTCTGCCAGGTCACGCCGCGTCTCTTCGTGATCGAGCTGCCGTCCGGATGAACGGCTGGTCTCGGCACGGATCTTGC
>JAOTTL010000315.1:0-2618 GCA_029864385.1 Betaproteobacteria bacterium
AAGGCATGGTCCTCACCGAGGCCATGGCTGCGGGTGTGCCGGTGATAGCCCTGGACGCATCCGGGGTTCGCGAGATCGTGCAAGACGGGTGCAATGGCCGGCTGCTGGGCGAGGAGACCCGCGATGCATTCTGTGACGCGCTGCGGTGGGTCGCGCACGTGGACTCCGCGCAACGCAGCGCTCTCAGTCGGGCAGCACTGGAGACAGCGCATGCATTCTCCCTGCCGCGCACGGCGGACAAGGCGCTCGCGTGCTACGAGGCGCTGAAGTCCAAGGCACTGCTCGTCCCCCGAGCCGACGAGAACGAGCGCTGGGAGAACCTCCTGCACCTCATCAAGGCGGAGTGGGACATCGTCAAAAGTGTGACGGCCGCTGCCGGCTCGGCATTCGAGACGGTGGAAGCACCAAGCCGGAGTCCGCCGACATGATCGGCCGCATCGAGGTATTCGTGCGGCGCCTGCGCCGCTGGTTCAGTCGCAGCGAATGGCTGGCACGCCTGTTGGGATTGCCGTCGTCCATCGGGACCGAGACCGCCCCGGGCTTGGTGATGATTCAGGTCGACGGGCTTTCCCAGGCTGAGCTGGAGCGAGCGCTCGATATGGGCGAAATGCCGTTCCTGCGCCGGCTTATCAATCGGGAGCAGTACCGTCTGCACCGACATTACGCCGGTGTGCCCTCGACGACAGCTGCCTTTCAAGGCGAGCTGTTTTATGGCGTCAAGGCTATCGTCCCCGGGTTTAACTTCATGGAACGTGCCACGGGACGCCTGGTGCGTATGTTCGAGCCGGCAATTGCCGCCCGTGTCGAACGCAAGCTCGAAGACCAGGGAGGGGAGCCATTGCTTCGAGATGGCAGCTTGTTCGTCGGTCATTACACCGGGGGTGCAGCCGAGCCGCATTTCTGCTCATCGTCGCAGGGTTGGGGACCGACCTTGCGGGAAGCACACCCGGCAGCCGTGGCCGTTCTGATTCTCAGCAATGCGTTCAGTTTTGTTCGAGCGGCCGTGCTCCTGGTGGTGGAACTGCTACTCGCAGTCGCCGACTGCGTGGGCGGAATTATCGAGGGTCGGAACATCGTCGAGGAATTGAAGCTGGTGCCGAGCCGGGTGGTCATCGGCATCCTGCTGCGCGAGCTCGCTACGATCGGGGCGAAGATTGACGTGGCCCGCGGTGTGCCCGTCATACAGATCAACTTTCTCGGTTACGACGAGCAGGCCCATCGGCGGGGACCAGCGTCGCGCTTTGCCCACTGGACGCTCCAAGGCATCGACGACGCCATCGAGCGTGTTTGGCATGCGGCACATCTTTCGGCTCGCCGTCACTACGACGTCTGGATCTACTCGGACCACGGGCAGATGGAGACGCAATCCTACGACAAGATCCACGGCCGCAGCTTCGCTCGGGCCGTGGCCGACGTGCTGACCCACTTCGAGGGCCGTGCCATCGAAGTTCGATCGAGCGGGTCGAGGGGTGTTCAGCTGCAACGAGTGCGGCTCCTGGGTGGTAAGAGAATCCAGCGATTGTTGCCGGCGGGCGATCTAGATCATGACGAACCAGATGATTCACGGCTCGCCGTGGCACCGCTGGGGCCCCTGGCAATGGTTTACTACGACCGAGCGCTCGGCCGGACCGAACGCGCGGCTTTCGCCCGCTTACTTCAGGATCGAGCGAAGATTCCTCTGGTGCTGACAAAGGAGGGCACCGATCGCGCCCGTGCGTGGACCGACGCGTGCGAGTACGTGCTACCGAAAGACAGCGCCCGGTTGCTGGGTGCCGATCACCCTTTCCTCGAGGAAGTCACATTCGATTTGATCGCGCTGTGTCACCACCCCGACGCCGGCGAGTTCATCGCCTGCGGTTGGCGCGCAGCCACCTCTGCGATGAGCTTCGCCATCGAGAACGGTGCCCATGGCGGCCCGGCACCCGAAGAGACCAACGCCTTCGCGTTGCTGCCGGCGGACGCCCCCTTACCATCCAACGATTGCGACTACATCCGACCCTCCGATCTGCGCCATGCCGCGTTTCATTTTCTCGGCCGATCCGAGACGAAGGCTTCCAGAGCGCCGAGGAGGTATGTGGCGAGCCGCGACACGTTGCGCATCATGACGTACAACGTGCACAGTTGTGTCGGCATGGACGGCAAGCTTCTACCGGAGCGAATTGCCCGGATCATCGACCGTTATGCTCCGGACATTGCCGCCCTGCAGGAGCTCGATGTGGGGCGGGAACGCACGGCGTTTATGGACCAGGCTCACATCATCGCGCGGCATCTGGAGATGGATTTCCACTTCCACCCGGCCATGCACCTGGAGGAAGAACGCTACGGCGACGCGATCCTCACCCACCTGCCCATGCGTCTGGTCAATGCCGGGGCGCTACCGACCCTGCCGGGCAAGCGGTATCTGGAGCCTCGCGGCGCGCTGTGGGTAGCGGTTGATGTATACGGTAGGGAGTTTCAGGTGATAAACACCCACCTGGGGCTACTGCCCAGGGAACGCACGGTGCAAATAGAGGCGTTGCTCGGCACGGAGTGGCTCGCGCATCCGGACTGCCGGGGGCCGGTCATTCTCTGTGGGGATCTCAACGCGCGACCCGCCTCACCGGTGTGCCGTCGCCTAC
>JAOTTL010000133.1:0-10458 GCA_029864385.1 Betaproteobacteria bacterium
CGGTGCTCGACCGCCGCCACGCGCAGGCGTATCGCTGTGCCGTTTTTCTACTGCGACGCGTGGTGAACGAACCGATCGCCAAGGTTGCGCGCCGCGCCGGAATATCCGCCCCACGGGTGTCGCAAATCCAGGCCCAGGCGGAAAGCGCCAAGCCGCAGGGACCGATGCGGATGCTGTTGGAGCTCTATAAGGTAAAGCGTTGACCCCATGAACGCGCGTATAAGGTAAAGCGTTGACCCCATGAACGTAAGTTGCGGGCCAAGCGGTTTTTCTCTAGTTACATGCTTCCATGATTAAACACCCCGCTTCGGCGGGGTGTTTGTTTGCGTATCGTGCTTTCTGAGGATTAAAGGGGCCAGGCTCGATTTATGCGGCAATGAATAAATCGAGCCTGCCCCATTTAATTGCCGTCGAATCAAAAAAAATGAAGCTAATGCTCGCCTAGAAATGCCTGTTTGATTGTCTTGTTTGAAGCCAACCAGATCTTGATCACTTCGTAGAGAATGACAGTTGCATAACTCACAGAAAACCAGAGCACTATTTCTTCTATAGGCAATTCATGCCACGCCTGAATATATATTCCCGTCATTGCGCTATGTTGAAATCCCCACCACTGATATGGCAAAGCCAAGGTTACCTCCCATAATAGGCTAATCAAAACAATTATGAGAACTGTAAAACTAAACGCACGCCAGTTAATAAAATGCTTGGCGCAATGGTAGAAGCCAAGTGAGGGCAGCAAGGCCACAATGGTTAAATAGATAAAGTACCAGGGGAATCCAGGTTCGCCGGAAAACCAAAGTTTGTAGGTCACCGAACACGCTATTAACAAAGTCGCGATGATCAATGAAAAGGGGTGGAAGCAGAGGATTTTCTCTAATTTTTGTGACTCACTTTGGTAATCAGGAATGTTGTATCTCAAAAACCAATACTCATCACCCCAAGCATAAATAAGCAACACCACAATAAAGCCGCTGAGATAAAAAATAAACTCTTCTATGGGGATGCTGCCATTGACAGCGGGCAGCGAAATGTCTAAGACAGCATTGTGATTTTGAAAGAGAAAAAACGCATTCCCGAACAACACATCCAATATCACGCCTAATGGGAATAGCAGCGACACTGTCAATATGAACGCTTTCTTTTGAAAACGAATTTCAGGATGTCGGAAAAACCACCACCCAATGGCTAACATGGGAATAATGAACAGGCTCAGACTTATGGTATAGCCAAGCGGTGTGGGATTGTCCGATGTTACAACAAGCTGGCCAGGGACGATCACTGTCTGCAGTGTTAACGCCGCCGGAATGATCAATACGACTATGATGTATATAACAACCGCCGCAGCCTTGTTGTGCCTGTTTTGCATAACACATAGTCCTTTAGTGATGCTTTTCGGCTGTTTCTGGTTCAGCCATTTATAACTACATTAGCACCAACACGGGCAGCCCGCCGCAGCGGGGTGTAGTAAGCGAAATCTAAGACTATGCCGCAGAGGGCAACTGGAACAGGCCGTGGCAATGGGACCTCCACCGCAATGCATGCCACGGCAGTCTCAGTCGGCAGAAAACAAATGGGAAACAAATGGAGTCAGATTCACATTCCTGCATTCCGGAAAAGTTACACTGATCCCATTTACACCACTCTTCAGTTAAATATCTGCGGCCTTTTAAGACAGATCAAGAGTACGCGGCGGCGCGCGGGGGCGCATGTCGGGCGCCTCACGATGAGCAAAGCAATGGTGTGTCTTCGCCCCAAACCCGCCGCGCGGTCTCCACGACCAGTCTGAGCTTTCGTTCCTGGTCTGCCGGGGTGACGGCGTTTCCAATCACCGAGTTGGAAAAGCCGCATTGCGGGCTTACCGCCAAACGCTCCAGGGGCACGAAGCGGCTCGCTTCTCGGATGCGGCTTACGAGCTCGTCCATCGCCTCAAGGTGAGGACGCTTGGTGGTGATGAGCCCAAGCACCACCAACTTGTCTTCGGGCACTTCCCTGAGAGGCTCGAACGATCCCGAGCGCGCGTCGTCATATTCGAGCAGGAACCGCTGCGCCCGGGCGCGCCGAAAGGCGGTCCGCGCGATCCGCTCGTAGCCGCCGCTCGCAAGCCAGCGGCTGCCCTGGTTTCCCCGGCACAAGTGAAAACCGAATGTGACACCAGGAATATCCCCGATGATTGCATTGTCCATCTCGATGCCGCGTTCCAGGTAGCGCTCCGCACTCCAGCCCTGGGATTCGTAAAAGCTGCACGTCGCCGGATCCAGCAGCAGCGCATAGTGGGGCGCGTCGAGCTGGATGTAGGTCGCGCCGAGCCGCACCAGCTCCACGACTTCCTCGCGCAGGATGTCCACCACATCGGCGAGGAAGTTTTCCAAGGTGGGATAGGCTGCGCGGGAGCGCTGCGGAGACCAGAAGTTCGCCCAAAGGCTGGGGCTAGGCAGCGTAATCTTCCGAATGCGTGTCGTGCGCGCGCGCAGAAACACGAACTCCTCCACCGACAAATGCCGCCTGCGTTGGAGCTTCTCCACGACCCCGAGCCCTGCGGGGCGCTCAATCGTCCGATCGCCGACGGTAGAAGAATCTCCGCGCCAATTGCCCCACAGAAACGCGTTCAGGTCCCAGTCGCCCAGGCCGCTTACTGATTCGGCGAACTGGCTCTGAAAGGAGAGCCGCCGCTGCTCCCCGTCGGTGACCACCGGCAAGCCCACGCTCTCCTGGAGCCTGATGGCGTCTTCCACGGCCCGGTCTTCGAGGGCCTTGAACCGGGCACGCGAGATGCGGCCCGAGGCGGCGTCTTCCCGCGCCGAAATAAGTTCAGATGGGCGGAGCAGGCTGCCGATATGGTCTGCGTGGCAAGCGATCATGGTCTAGCCAGTATTTCACGAAAAGTATCGCGCCAAACCCCGGCTAATGCCACCTGCGATGGCGGTGTTAGGTGATGCGTGATGAGTGATGAGTTATGGGGTTCGCCCGACGCAGACAGCAGAAAGCAGAAGGATGAAGGATAACCAGGGGCTTTCCCGGTATGCCACTCTTCGCGTTCTTTGCGGCCTTCGCGGTGAGGCTTTTCTCTTTCTTGGCGCCCTCCGCGGCCTTGGCGGTAGAGCTTTTCTGGTCCTTCGCGGCCTTAACGTCTTGGCGGTGAAGCTTTACTGCTTTTCATCACCCATCACTCGTCACCTAGCCACACTGGCGCTGCTTGCGAGTTCGGCCACGGGCTGACTTTCCAGCGGCACTGGGCGCTGGAACTGGTTACCTTGCGCGAACTGGGTGCCCATCTCGGCCAGCAGCTTCAGCACGTCCTGCGTTTCAGCGCCTTCCGCGATCACCTGTTTGTCGAGACCGTGGGCAAGATCGTTCAGCGCCCGCACGAAAATGCGGCTGCCCTCGTCGCCGGCAAGGTCGCGGATGAAGCTGCCGTCGATCTTGAGGTAGTCGACGTCGAACCGCTTGAGATAGTAGAACGAGCTGAAACCGGCTCCAAAATCGTCAAGGGCGATCCGGCAACCCAAGTCCTTGAGCTGGTGGATGAAGGTCAGCGTCACGTCGATTTCTGCCATTGCGGCCGTTTCCGTGATCTCGAAAACGAGCTGGCTCGGGTTTACGTCGCTATCCCGCAGCAGGGTGAGGAAGCGCCGCATCCAGTCCGGGTCCGACATCGAGATACGCGAAATATTGACGAAGTAGC
Source organism: Betaproteobacteria bacterium (assembly GCA_029864385.1). GTDB lineage: Bacteria > Pseudomonadota > Gammaproteobacteria > Burkholderiales > SG8-41 > SG8-41. The sequence continues at coordinate 3,686 of JAOTTL010000133.1, forward strand.
GCACGCGCTTGCCGATTTGATGGTTTTCGCGCATGAAGGCAAGAAGCTTTTCCACCACGCGCAGATCAATTTCTTTGATAAGGCCGAGGGATTCGGCGAATTCAAGGAAACTTGCTGGCGGGATGTGGCGCCCGTCCTCGTCACGAATGCGAGCGAGGATCTCGTAGTGCATCGTCTTGCGATCCTTGAGGCGGACGACCGGCTGCGAGAACAGGACCACGCGGTCATCATCCAGCGCGTCACGGAGCGTTTTCGCCCAGTGGATGCGCTTGTGCGTGCTGCGCAGGCTGTCGGAATCCTGGTCGAACAACATGTGACGGTTGCGGCCGAGGTCCTTCGCCTGATACATCGCAATGTCCACGTTCGACAGGACCGCGAGCACGTCGTTGCCGTGGAAGGGATAGAGCGCGATGCCAGCCGAGGCGGTCAGGTTGGATATGACCTTGTCCTCGGCCGCCTGGAAACGGTAATGGCGCACGGCGTCGAGCGCGCTCTCGGCCACCTCGATGGCCTCCTTGCGCAGCACGGCTGGCAAATGGATCGCGAACTCGTCGCCCCCGAGGCGATAGAGCTCGCCGTTGAGGCTGCGCATAAGGTCGCGCAGCACGCTGCCAACGCCGATGATCAGGTGATCGCCGGTGCGATGCCCGAAGTTGTCGTTGACGTATTTGAAATGATCGACGTCCAGGAAGAGCAGGGCGCCCATGCCGCCTGCCGCCAGGGCTTCCTCGATGCGGCGCTGCAGGCTGTGCCGGTTGGGAAGGTCGGTAAGCGCATCGTGCAGCGCCAGATGCTCGATGCGCAGGGTCGCAAGATGCTGTTCCGTTATGTCGCGCGCGGTGCCCCGAATGCCAAGTATCGCGCCGTTGTCGTCGAGCGCAACGCGCGCGTTGATGCCGATCCAGCGATCCTGGTCCTTGCTGGTGACCAGGTGGCTCACGTAGTTCCTAACCTCGCCGTCGCGCTTGAGCACGGCAAGGAACCGCCGGTTGGAAACATGCGAGGCACCGGACTCGAAATCGAAGAAACACCTCCCGATCAGGTCCTTGGGCGTCAGTCCGAAGATTTCATACGCGGCGTTGTTGAGATAGGTAAAGCGTCCCTGGGCGTCCGTTGTCCAGATGAGGTCATGCGAGGTCTCGACCACGTCGCGGTAGCGGTTTTCGCTGTCGAGCAGCAGCTGGATGACCCGGCGCTTTTCCGCCAGTGATTTCCGAATGGTTGCGAGCTCGGCATTGGTTTTGTCGCTGTTGGTGCCGAGTCCCGAAACCGTGAGCCGGTTGATGAGTTCCCGCGAGTAGCGTCGGTGTCCGCCGTCCGTCCGCGAGGCGATCAATACTCCCTGCTCGTCCCAACGCCGCAGTTTCTGTATCGGAATGCCGAGCATTTCAGAAACTTGCTGAATGCTGCAATGCGTCGATGAATCGCTCACGATGTCTCCTTGCCGCGACTTTGTTGTTTCGGTTTCCGCTTGTCGCTGCGCCAACGATGTGGGCGTCGGCTGAAGTTTATCAGAGCCCGCGCCGAAGTACGAGAAAGATACGCGACGCACATCATCTGCGTCCCGCCGCCGTCGTCGCCGGGCAGCCGAGTCAGTGAACCTGTTGCGATTCGCCGAGGCCATTTTGGCGGGTGATCAGACGTTGCATCAACTTGAGATCACGCGGGTTGAGCCGCAGGGCGGTGTCGACCCAGATCCGCACGATATCGAGCAGCTCGTCAAAGTCGATGCGGTGCACGCGCCGGCGCGCAGCTGCCAGCGCCGCGAGGCCGTTACGGCTGCGGGCCCGGCGCTTGATCAGGTTGGCCACCTCGGCCTCGCCCTGGCCGTCATCGACCGCTGCATCGATCACGCCCAGAGAGAGCATCTCGTCCGCGCTGTAGATCTTGCCGTTGGTCAGCACTTCTTCCGCCTGCCGCTGGCCGATGCGCCGTTCCAGGAAGGAGTACGAGCCCATTCCCGGGAACATGTTGAACAGGATCTCGGGAAAGCCGAAGTGCGCATTTTTCTCGGCGATGATGACATCGCTCGAGAGGGCGGCCTCGAACCCGCCTCCGAGGCATTCTCCCTGCACCAACGAGATGGTGGTGAGGGGAAGGTCATGGGCTACGTAGTTGCGGTAGAGCACGTCAATGCACGCGCGGCCATAGCGCGTCAGGCCCGCCCGGTCGCGCTGCTCGATGAGCTGACGGAAAAGGTCGAGGTCCCCGCCAAGATTGAAGACTCCGGGCGTGCCCGAGGCCAGCACCACGTACTCAATGGGATGATCTTCGTCGTAGCAGCGGATCTGCCCGTTGCCTGCCGCGAGAAAATCGTAGTAACTGCGGATGCTCGCGAGCAGCGCCGGGTTGAAGCAGGCGCGCGGCTCGGGCGCCCAGCGTGACCACATCGCGTGCGTCTGCTTGTCAAAGCTGACGCGCAGCTGCGGCGAGAAGCTGAACTCGAGGCCGCTGTCGATTTGTTGAGGTACTGGATATTGACGCGCTTCAAGTAGTGCGGCAGGCAGGTGCATTTCCATGATTTTCTCCCCCAGAGAAAAAGCGGAACGGTCTGGTGCTCTTTAGCTGCTCGAAGTAGATTTAAGGCGAAATCTTCCAAAAAAGCAAATCTAACAATTCGATAGATTCTATATTTTCGTTGTAAAAACATAGATCAAATATCATACTTCCTGGCAGGGTTAAGTCAAAATCTAACATAGTGTGATATAAGTTTCACGGGGGCGACCTGGTTCGGGAGCGGGGGCGGGGAACCCTGCTTGACGCGGTTGCGATAAGCAGTTAAAAACCCCGTTTAGGCGTTAACTCTTTGTGCTAAAAGTAGTTTTTAAGTGGCTGCTGCGGGGGCTGCTCCGGATTACCGTTGAGGGCGATGTCCAGGCCCTAAGGGCCGCCCGGCCGCTGATCATCGCGAACCAGGGCTCCGCTCTGGACGGGGCCTTGCTGGCGCTGTTTCTCCCGGTGCCGGTGACCGTGGCGGTATCGCCCGATGACCTCCGGCGGCCGGTTGTGCGCTGGCTCATCGGCCGCTTGCGGCATATCACGGTGGAGCCCGCGCGACCGCTCGAGCTGAAGCGGCTGGTGCGCATGGTCCAGCGCGGTGAAGCCGTCGTTGTGCTTCCCGAGGGCCGGCCAACCACAACCGGGACCCTGATGAAGGTCTACGACGCGCCGGGTGTCATCGCGGCGCGCTGCGACGCGGACCTCGTCCCAATCGTCATCGAGGGATCGATATACAGCCGCTTCGCAGGGACCGGGGGCAACTTCCCCAAGCGCTGGCTGCCGCGGATTACGCTTCGGATCCTGCCTGCGACCAAGCTTCCGGAAATTCCTGAGTTGCGGGGACGTGCCCGGCGCAGGCGTCTGGCCGACGAGATGCTGAGAATCATGCAGCGCGCCCAGTTGGTAGCACGGCCGCGTCGCACGCTGTTCGAGGCCTTCCTCGAGGCGGTTGAGCTGCACGGGCGGCATACCTGCATCATCGAGGACGCGCGCAAGATCCCGGAGACCTACGGCGAGCTGCTGAAGGTCAGCCTGGCGCTGGGGCGGCTGGCCACCCGCCTCGCGAAAGAGGAGGAGGTGCTCGGCGTCATGATGCCGAACATCAGCACGACCGTGTCCCTGCTGCTCGGCATGACGGCGATGCGGCGCATTCCAGCCATCATCAACTACACGGCCGGAGGCGAAGCGATGCGCGCTGCCTGTACAGCGGCCGGCGTCAAGCGGATCATCACCTCGCGTCGTTTCCTGCAGATGGCCCGCCTCGAGCGCGCGGCAAAGGCACTGGAGGGTTTCGAGTTCTTATACGTCGAGGACCTGCGCGGGCAGCTCACCGTGGCCGATAAGCTGTGGCTCATCGGTTTTGCACTGTGGTGGCCGCGCGCCGCGGTCCCGGCAAGCGACCCCGGCGACTCCGCGACGGTACTCTTCACGTCCGGGTCCGAGGGGCGTTCCAAAGGCGTGGTCCTGAGTCACGAGGCCATGCTTGCCAACATGGCGCAGATGCGTGCGGTGATCGATTTCGGCCCGAACGACAAGTATCTCAATGCGCTGCCGCTCTACCACATCTACGGGCTCATCGCCTGCACGCTCATGCCGCTCATGAGTGGCACGCGGCTATTTCTTTACACATCACCGCTGCACTACCGCGTTATTCCGGAAATCGCGTATACGCGCGACTGCACCTATATTTTTGGCACGAGCACATTCTTAGGGCACTACGGGCGCCAGGCTCATCCCTACGACTTCTATCGTGCCCGCGTCGTGGTTTCGGGCGGGGAAAAACTCGACGCGGATGTCGCGCAGTTGTGGATGGAGAAGTTCGGGCTGAGGATCATGGAGGGCTACGGCGCGACCGAGTGTGGTCCTGCGATGGCCCTCAACACGCCGCTGTCCTATCGCAAGGGAACGGTCGGCCGCTTCCTGCCCGGTCTCGAATATCGACTCCTGCCGGTCCCGGGCATCGATCGTGGCGGCGCGCTTCACGTGCGTAGCCCCAACCTCATGCGCGGCTATTACCTCTATGAGGAGCCGGGCGTGCTGCAGCCGATGAAGTCGGACCTCGGTCCGGGCTGGTACACGACCGGGGACGTGGTCGAGGTGGATGAGGATGGCTACGTCACGATTCTCGGGCGCGTGAAACGCTTTGCCAAGATTGCCGGAGAGATGATCTCGCTCGAGGTGGTCGAGCGTATCGCCGCGCTCGCGGCTCCAGGCCAACGCCATGCGGCAACGATTGAGCACGTGGCTGCGGGCGGCGAGAGCACGGTGCTGTTTACGACTGACCCTGCGCTCGACCGGATTACCCTGCTCAAGGCCGCGCGGGAGCTCGGGGCGCCGGAGCTGGCCGTGGCCAAGCGCATCGTTCATATGGCCGAGCTGCCCGTCCTCGGCAGCGGCAAGACCGACTACGTCGGACTCAAGGCCATGGCCGAGTCGCATCGGCAGGCCGGCACGCCTTAAGATATTATGAATGCACACGCGTGGGTGGCGTGGGCATTCATTCAAGGAGGGGGATATGGCAAAGGGCAAGGGTAAGGGTAAAGGCAGCGTGTACCGCATCACCGAGCTGGTCGGCACCAGCAGGAACTCCTGGGAAGACGCCGCGCGCAATGTCGTCGAAACGGCGGCGCACAGCCTGCGTGACCTGCGCGTGGCGGAAGTGACCAAGACCGACGTGGTGATCGACAACGGCAAGGTCGTGGCCTTCCGCGCCCGCGTGGCGGTGTCGTTCAAGTACGAGAAGTAATCACTGGTAGTACGAAGCCTGGCAGGACGGGGCGGAAACCCCGTTCGCGCCAGGCTTTTGTCACTGATGATCATCGCCCAGATCTCGGATCTGCACATCGGCACGGAAGGAAGCCTCGCCTACGGCCGCTACGACACGGCTCTGGCCCTGTCGCGCTGTGTCGAGCATCTGATGCGGCAGCGGCCCGCGCCCGACGTCGTGCTTGCAACCGGCGATCTTGTCGATGGGGGCAGCGACGAGGAATACCAGCGGCTACGAGGGCTGCTGGCGCCCTTGCCCATGCCTGTCTATTTCATTCCTGGGAATCACGACGACCGGGACGCGTTGAAGACAGCATTCACCGAGCACGCTTACCTTGGGCCCATTGGTGAGCCCGCGCGCTTTTGCGTGGAACAATACCCGGTACGACTGATCGCGCTCGACACGACCGTGCGGGGAGAAACGGGTGGCGCGCTGGATGTCGCGCAGATCGACTGGCTCGAACTCCAGCTCGCTGCCGCGCCGCGTGAGCCGACGCTGATCTTTATGCACCACCCGCCCTTCAAGACCGGAATCGCAACAATGGACGAGATAAGCCTTGATGTAACGAGTGCTGAACGTTTCGGCGCAGCGGTCTCACGCCATACGCAGGTCGAGTTGATCACGTGCGGGCACGTGCATCGCGGCATCCAGGTGCGCTGGCGTGGAACGACAGCGTCCGTGTGCCCGAGCACGGCGTTTCAGTACGGTCTGAATCTGGATGGTCCGGGGCTGAAACCCTCACCGGACGAACCGCCGGCCTACCAGCTGCATTGCTGGAACGGGGCGGAGCTTGTCACTCACACGGTCGCGGTAGGCTCCGGCACGTGATCCGCGCTGCATACAGGGAAGCCGTCGGGCCAATCGCCCGTAACAAGATCAGGAACGACAAGCCGTGAATCTTTAAGGGGTTGTCCGTTCCGGCAGCGACAAAAGGTACTGGGCGGTCGCCTTTAGGTCGTTATCCGTCCAATGTGACGTGCTGTTGGCGATCACCTCGTCCATGGGAAAGTCCACCGGCTCGCCGTAGGGCGGTGTGCCGGTTTTCAGAAAATCCACCGCGTCCTCTGCGGACCAGAGGCCGATGCCCTCTTTGGATTGCGGGGTAATATTCGGCACCGATTTGCCGTCCGGGCCTTTCCTGGCGCCGGCGAGCGCATGATTCTGGCTGGTCGCGCCGAGGAAATTCCGCGCCGTGTGACATTCGCCGCAATGGCCGGGGCCTGTCACGATATAGGCGCCGCGATTCCAGGGAGCACTCTTCTCCGGGTCGGGTTTGAACGGACCCGGGCGGAAGAACAACCATTTCCATACCCCGAGTGCAAAGCGGAAATTGTAGGGAAAGCGCATGTCGTGCGGCGGCACCGCGTTACGTACCGGCCTGACCGTGTCGAGATAGGCTTTCAGGTCGAGCAGGTCCTGCCGCGTCATTCGCGTGTAGGAGGTGTATGGAAACGCAGGGTAGTAATGGCTCCCGTCCGGTGCAACGCCTTCGGTCATTGCACGGATG
>JAOTTL010000008.1:0-39298 GCA_029864385.1 Betaproteobacteria bacterium
AAGCCGTTCGGACGAGACCTCGCCACCGCGCGCGAGCTCGACCGGCGCCTCAAGTCCGTGCTGCGGGAGCACCAGATCTTCCGCATCGATCACTACCTCGGGAAAGACACGGTGCAGAACATCGTCATGTTCCGCTTTGCCAACCGGCTGTTCGAGCCGCTGTGGAACCATGAGCACGTGGACCACGTGCAGATCACCGTGGCCGAGGCCCTCGGCGTCGAGCAACGCGCGGCCTATTACGAGCGGGCCGGGTGCCTGCGAGACATCTTCCAGAACCACATGCTGCAGATGCTGGCGCTCGTGGCAATGGAGCCGCCGGCCGTGTTCGAGGCCAATCGCTACCGCGACGAGAAGGTGAAGGTGCTGCGCTCGCTGCGCCCGCTGCCTGCTGAGCCCGAAGAGCTCGAACGCTTCATTGTCCGCGCGCAGTACGGTCCTGGAAGAATAGAAGGCAAACCGGTGCCGGGCTATCGCCAGGAACCTGGGGTGGCACCCGATTCATGGACCGAGACCTATGTGGCCGCGAAGCTCATGATCGACAACTGGCGCTGGTCAGGCGTTCCTTTTTATCTGCGCTCGGGCAAGCGTCTCGCGCGCCGCGTAAGCGAGATCGCGGTCTACTTCAAGCCCGTGCCCCACCGCATGTTCCCCTCCTCCGTGATGGAAGGCGCGGCGATGAACGCGCTCGTGATCAATGTCCAGCCCGAGGAAGGCATCTCGCTCACGGTCGATGCAAAGCGCCCGGGCACCAAGGCCGATCTCGGCTCGCTCACGCTGCACTTCGACTACCGCAGCATCTTCGGCGGCGACCCGCCGGAGGCGTACGAGCGGCTGCTCCACGATTGCATGCTGGGCGACCAGATGCTGTTCGTGCGCACGGACGGCGTTGAAGCTTCCTGGTCGCTGGTGACGAGCGTGCTCGAAGCCTGGGACCGTGGCGCGGCATGCGCCCGCTGCCAGCTCGACGCGTACGACGCAGGGTCGTGGGGCCCGCCCGTGGCGGACGCGCTGCTCGCGGCGGATGGCCGGCACTGGCGTGCGCCGCTGGCGGGGAGCCACGCCTGATCTTTTCGTGGCAGAAGCGGTGATGACAAGAACTCTCCGGCGCTTTGAGACGGCCAGCGCACTCGCCAGCGCCGCCGCCGCGCTCTTTAGCGAAGCAGCGTGCGAGGCGGTTGAGGCGCGCGGGCGTTTCTGCGTCGTGTTGCCCGGGGGCAGAACGCCGACGCTGCTCTTCGCAGCGCTGCGCGAAGCACCGTGGGCCGGCAAGGTGCCGTGGCACGACAGCCATTTTTTCTGGAGCGACGAGCGCTGCCTGCCGGCCGACCACCCCGACAGCAACTACGGGCTGGCGCGGCGCGAGCTGCTCACGCGCGTTTCGATCCCCGCGGGCCATGTCCACCGCGCCCCCACCGAGATCAGCGCCGCAAACCAGGCCGCGGCGGCGTGGGAGCACGCCCTGCGCGAATTCTTCGGCGCGGGGGCCCATGCCCCGCTCTTTCCGGAATTCGATCTCGTCGTGCTCGGTATCGGCGCCGACGGGCACACGGCGTCGCTCTTTCCCGGCGATCCCGCGCTCGAGATCTCCGAGCGCTGGGTCGCCGCAGTGGCGCCCTCCGGCACGCCCCCCGTCGCGCGCCTGACGCTTACCCTGCCGGTGTTCAATCATGCGCGTCGGGTGATGTTTCTCGGCGCTGGTCCGGACAAACGGCAGGTGATGGACGCGATCGCGACCGGGAACAATCCGGCTGCAGCCCGCTTTCCCGCGGCGCGAGTCAGCCCGCGTGGGCAACTGATCTGGCTCTACACCGAAGCGCCACTCTGATTCTTCCAGCCGGATAACCCCAAATGGCGGCAGGATATAAGATAATTTCCACCGCCGAGACGCCAGCGCTCCCCGCGCCGGCGTGGGCGAGTGGCGGGAGCGCCGTGAACGGACAAACGCAATGAAAGTGGTGGTGACACTCGGCAGCGACGCGCTCGTCAAACGCGGCGAGCCGATGGATGCAAAAGTAATGCAGAAGAACGTGGCACAGTCCGCGGCGGCGCTCGCCACGATCGCGCGTGCGCACCGGCTCGTCGTGATCCACAGCACCGGTCCGCAAGCGGGTCTGGTCGCGCTGAAATCCGAGGCCTACGCGGACTCCTACCAGTACCCGCTGGACGTGCTGACTGCCGAGGCAGAGGGCCTGATCGGCTCCATGATCCAGCAGGAGCTGGCGAACCTGCTGCCGAAGCATACGATCGTGGCACTCCTTACACGAGTTCTCGTGAAAGAGAACGACCCCGCCTTCAAGCTTCCCGCCAAGCCGATTGGCGCCAACTACAGTGGCGAGCAAGCGGAACGCATGGAGAAAGCCCATGGCTGGACGATGGTGCTTGAGGGCTTGAGATGGCGGCGCGTGGTGCCTTCGCCTGAGCCGGTCCGCATCCTCGAGCTCAACGCGATCCGCCTGCTGCTCAAGGCGGGCGCGGTGGTGATATGCGCCGGCGGCGGCGGCATTCCCGTGATGGCCAACGCCAAGAACGAGGTGCGCGGGGTGGAGGCGGTGATTGAAAAGGATCTGGTGGCATCGCTGCTCGCCCGGAAAATCGAGGCCGATGCGCTGCTCCTGCTCACCGACGTCGAGGCGGTATTCCGGAATTGGGGCGCGGCGGACGCTCGGCCGATCCGCGAGACGACGCCGAGCGAGCTGCGGAGACACGTTTTCGCGCCGTGGTCGATGGCCCCCAAGGTCAAAGCAGCGTGCCGCTTCATCGACGCCGGCGGTAAGCTGGCGGGCATTGGCCGCCTCGAGGATGCAGGGATGATTCTCCACGGCCTGACGGGAACGATTGTGCGCGAGACCGGCGTCACGCTCGATTTCGTCCGAAAGCCCCGCACGGCGAAGCCCTGATACGGGGCATCCTCCCGGCACTGCTAGAATAGCCGCCTTTCGCGACGTTCGCCCTGCTGCAGCGGCATGCACGAATCGAACTCCCGACGCGCCATCGTCGTCCGCGGCGCCCGCCAGAACAACCTGAAGAACCTGACGTTCGAGCTGCCCACGAACGAGCTGATCGTGGTGACCGGGGTCTCGGGCTCGGGCAAGTCCTCGCTCGTCTTTGACACGCTCTACGCCGAGGGGCAGCGCCGCTACGTCGAGACGTTCTCGCCCTACGCGAGGCAGTTTCTGGACCGCATGGACAAGCCACAGGTGGACGCGGTCGAGGGTATTCCTCCCGCGATCGCCATCGATCAGACCAACCCCGTGCGCACTTCGCGCTCCACCGTCGGCACGATGACGGAGCTGAACGACCACTTGAAGCTCCTGTTTGCACGGGCGGCGTATCTGCACTGCAGCGGTTGCGGGCGGCGCGTCGCGCGCGACACGCCGGATACGATCTACGCCGATCTTTTGGCGCGTGCGCGCGATGCCGGCAACCCGCGCGTCATCATCACATTTCCCGTGCCGGTACCGAAGAACTTCTCTGTCGCCGAGGTTAAGCAGCTCCTCGAGCGCCAGGGCTACACCCGCCTTCATTCGGAGCAGAAGGATCTGCTCGAGGTCGTGCAGGATCGCGTGCGTCTGGGCTCGGACGAGCGTGCCCGGATCATGGAAGCGCTGGAAGCCGCGCTGCGCATCGGCCACGGCCGCGTCAATGTGTATGCCGTCGCTAATGGCGACGGGGATCATCCCACATCCTTCATCTCTCGTCCCTCGCCGTGGAGGTACTCCACGAACCTGCACTGCGCGGATTGCGACATTCACTGCCAGGACCCGACGCCCAGCCTGTTTTCATTCAACTCGCCGGTCGGCGCGTGCGAAGCCTGCCGTGGATTCGGGCGCGTGATCGGCGTCGATTACGGCCTCGTTATCCCGGACGAGGGAAAGACGCTACGCGGTGGCGCTATCCGGCCGTGGCAAACCGAGTCGTATCGCGGCTGGAACGATGACCTCATTCAATACGCGCGCAAGCGCGGGGTGCCGCTCGACACACCTTGGCGCGAGCTGACGGACACTCAGCGCCGCTGGGTGCTCGAGGGCGATGAGGGCTGGGTGAGCTGGCGGAAATCGTGGCCCGGCAAGTGGTACGGCGTCGGGCGCTTCTTCAAGTGGCTCGAGACCAAGGCCTACAAGATGCACATCCGTGTGCTCCTTTCGCGCTACCGGGCCTACACGGCGTGCGAGGCATGCAACGGCGCGCGGCTGAAAACCGACGCCCTGCTGTGGCGTGTGGGCAGCAAGGACGAGGCGGATGCCGTGCTTGGTGCTTCGGCGCGCTTCAAGCCGCAGGGCGTAAATTGGGATGCAGACCGGCTTGCTGTTCTACCCGGCCTGTCGCTGCACGATCTCGTTCTACTGCCGATCCAGCGTTGCCGCGCGTTCTTCGATCGCGTCACCCTCCCGTCCCCGCTGGATGAGGCCGCCGAGCTGCTGCTCGACGAGATCCGCGCGCGGTTCGGTTATCTCGTCGAGGTGGGGCTCGGCTATCTAACGCTCGACCGGCAGTCGCGCACGCTCTCGGGCGGCGAGGTGCAACGCATCAACCTCACCACCGCGCTCGGCACGTCCCTCGTGAACACGCTCTTTGTCCTAGACGAGCCGTCCATCGGTTTGCATCCGCGCGACATGGGGCGCGTCATCGGCGTGATGCAACGCCTGCGCGATGCGGGCAACACACTACTGGTGGTCGAGCACGATCCCCAAATCATGTTTGCGGCTGACCGTATTCTCGACCTCGGCCCCGGACCTGGCGAGCGCGGCGGCGAGATCGTCTTCTTCGGCACGCCTAAGGCGCTGTGCAACACGGCCGGCTCCCTTACCGGCGAGTACCTGTCCGGTCGCAGGGCCGCTGCGGGGCGCACCGCATCGCGTCAGTTCGACTTCACTAAGGCGCCGCGGATGGTAATCCGCGGCGCCTCCGAGCACAACCTGAAGAACCTCGACGTGACAATTCCGCTCGAGCGACTCGTATGCATCACCGGCGTGTCGGGCTCCGGCAAGTCCACCCTGGTGCAGGACGTGCTCTACGCGGCGCTCCTGAGGGCCAAGGGGAAGCCCACCGACGCGCCCGGGAAGCATCGCGCGTTGAAGGGTCACGAGCGCATCGCCGAGGTGGTGATGGTCGATCAATCACGGATCGGACGCACGACGCGCTCAAATCCGGCGAGTTATGTCGGCGCTTTTGATGCAATCCGCAAGATCTATACCGAGCTGCCACTCGCGCAGGAGCGCGACTACACCGCTGGCACGTTCAGCTTCAACTCCGGCAACGGGCGCTGCCCGACGTGCGGCGGCAACGGCTTCGAGCACATCGAGATGCAGTTCCTCTCCGACGTCTACCTACGCTGCCCGGATTGCGACGGCAAGCGTTATCGCCCCGAAGTTCTCGAGGTGAAACTCCATCCGCAGGCGGAGTTTCATGTTCAAGGTTCAAAGTTCAAGGTTCAAGGTTCCGGATCGCAGGGCGAGGGCAAGTCCATCGCGGATGTGCTGGACATGACGGTATCCGAGGCGATCCAGTTTTTCAGCGCGCGCGCGGAGGTTTGCCGCGCGCTGAAACCACTCGTCGACGTCGGCCTCGACTACCTCCGGCTCGGCCAGCCTGTTCCCACCCTCTCGGGCGGCGAAGCCCAGCGCCTGAAACTCGCCGGCCACCTCGCCGCTGCCAAATCCCCCCAACCCCCCTTTGCTAAAGGGGGGGCTGAATCCCCCCAACGCCCCTTCGCTAAAGAAGGGGCTGAATCCCCCCAACGCCCCTTCGCTAAAGGGGGGCGCAAACCCCCCTACCCCCCTTTGCCAAAGGGGGGTGACGCGCAGCGTGGGGGGATTTTGTTCCTGTTCGACGAACCTACGACGGGACTGCACTTCGACGACGTCGCGAAGCTGCTGCGCGCCTTTCGCAAGCTGCTGGCGGCGGGCAATTCGCTCGTAGTGATCGAGCATAACCTAGATGTCATCGCCGCTGCCGACTGGATCATCGACCTCGGGCCGGAGGGCGGCGACGCCGGCGGCGAGATCGTCGCCACAGGCACGCCGCAACAAGTTGCGGCGTGCCTTACCTCGCATACAGGAAAAGCCCTGCGCGAATACCAAGCGGCCCTCGCGGCCCCATCTGTCGTGGCAGCAGGTGGACCCTGCGTGGATACGCCAACCACCCATCACTCATCACCCGTCACCCATCACTGTATTCAAGTGCACGGCGCACGTGAACACAATCTGAAGAACATCGACGTCACGATCCCGCGCAACCGCTTCACCGTGGTGACCGGCGTTTCGGGCTCGGGCAAGTCCACGCTCGCCTTCGACATCGTGTTCGCGGAAGGCCAGCGCCGCTACCTCGAGTCGCTCAATGCCTACGCACGCCAGTTCGTCGAGCCCGCCGCGCGTCCCGACGTGGACGCGATCTACGGGATTCCGCCTACGGTCGCCATCGAGCAGCGCACGAGCCGCGGTGGGCGCAAATCGACCGTCGGCACCCTCACGGAAATCCACCATTTCCTGCGCCTGCTGTTCATGAAGCTCGGCACGCAGTACTGCCCGAATTGCAACGTGCCGATCGAGCCGCAAAGCCTCGATTCCATTACGGCCCGCGTCGTGCGCGAGCACCGCGGCTCGCGGGTGGGCCTGCTGGCGCCGCTGGTCGTGAATCGCAAGGGCTATTACACCGACCTCGCCAGGTGGGCGCGCGCCAAGGACTACACGCATCTCCGCGTCGACGGCGCGTTTATCCCGACCGACGCGTGGCCGCGGCTGCCGCGTTTTCAGGAACACACGATCGAGCTGCCGGTTGCCGACGTGCGCGCGGCACCGGAGAACGAGGCCGCCCTGCGCGAAGCGCTCGCGCGAGCGCTCGAACACGGCAAAGGCGCGGTGCACGTGCTCGCGCCGCTGGAGGCGCTCGAGCGCGCGATGGCGAAATGCGATCCCGCGCTCGCCGTAATGACCGAAACAGTGTTTTCCGCAAAGCGCGCCTGTCCCTCGTGCGGCGCGAGTTTCCCCGAGCTCGATCCCCGGCTCTTCTCCTATAACTCGAAGCACGGCTGGTGCCCGGGCTGCTACGGCACGGGGGCGAAGCTCTCCGGTTTCGACGAGGAGCAGAGCGGCGAGGAAATCTGGTGGAACGAATGGTACGAAGGGGAGCCGATTCCCTGCACTTCGTGCAACGGGAATCGGCTCAATTCCACTGCATTGGCGGTCAAGTTTCGCGGGCAGTCGATCGCCGATCTAAGCAAGCTGTCGATATCGGTTACTGAAAATTTCTTCATTAATCTCCGCCTGGACGGACGACAGGCGGAGATTGCGCGCGACATCGTGGCCGAACTGCGGAGCCGGCTCGCCTTCCTGCGTGAGGTCGGGCTTTCCTACCTCGCGCTCGATCGCGCCGCGCCCACGCTCTCGGGCGGCGAAGCGCAACGGATCCGGCTCGCCGCGCAGCTCGGCTCCAACCTGCGCGGCGTGTGCTACGTGCTGGACGAGCCGACAATCGGGCTGCATCCACGCGATAACCGTATTCTGCTCGATACGCTGGACCGCCTCGAGCGCAAGGGCAACACGCTGATCGTGGTCGAGCATGACGAGGAAACGATCCGGCGAGCGGGGCACGTGATCGACCTGGGACCGGGCGCCGGCAATCGCGGCGGCGAGGTGGTCGCTGCGGGCAGCGCCGAGGACCTGGTCAAGGCGCCCGCGTCGGTGACAGGACGGTTTCTCGCGCGGCCTCTGCTCCACCCCCTGCATGCGCGGCGTCCTGTCTCGACCGCGACGCCCGCCATCACCGTGGAAGGCGCCGACCTGCACAATCTTAAGGATTTGCGGTTCCGCGTGCCACTCGGCCGCCTCACGGTCGTGACCGGCGTTTCAGGCTCAGGCAAATCCACGCTCGCGCGCGATGTTCTCTATTCCAGTCTGCAGCGCCTCCTCGCCCAGCGCCGCAACCACTCCCGGCACCGAAAGACGGCCGGCAAGGGGCAGCGGACCAACTCGTCAGTCGTCACTCGTCACTCGTCACCGTCTTTAGCCGGCTGCCGTGCCATCCGCGGCTGGGACGCCGTGGGTCGCGTTCTGGAAGTCGATCAGACGCCGATCGGCAAGACACCGCGCTCGTGCCCGGCTACCTACGTCGGTTTCTGGGACCAGGTGCGCCGGCTCTACGCCGAGTTGACGGACGCGCGCATGCGCGGCTACACCGCAAGCCGGTTCTCGTTCAACACGGCCGGCGGGCGCTGCGCGGCGTGCGAAGGACAGGGCCTGAAACGCATCGAGATGAGTTTCCTGCCCGATGTGAAGGTGACCTGCGAAGCATGCCGCGGTGCGCGCTTCAATCCCGAGACGCTCGCGGTGCGTTTCAAGGACAAGAGCATCGGCGAGGTGCTGGCGATGAGCGTCGCCGAAGCGGTGGAATTCTTCGCCGCCCATTCCTCGATCCATCATGCGCTCACGCTCCTGCAAGACGTGGGTCTCGGCTACCTCACGCTCGGCCAGCAAAGCCCCACCCTATCCGGCGGCGAGGCGCAGCGCATCAAATTAGTGACCGAGCTTGCTAAATCCCCCCAACCCCCCTTTGCTAAAGGGGGGGCAAATCCACCCTACCCCCCTTTGATAAAGGGGGGTGACGCGAATCCACCCTACCCCACTGTGACAAAGGGGGATGACGCGAAGCGTGGGGGGATTCACACGCTCTATGTTTTGGACGAACCGACCGTCGGCCTGCACATGGCCGACGTGGAAAAGCTCCTGAGGGTCCTGCACCGGCTCGTGGACGCCGGCAATTCCGTGGTCGTGATCGAGCACAACCTCGACGTCATCGCGGAGGCCAACTGGGTCATCGATCTCGGTCCGGAAGGCGGCGAAGCCGGCGGCCGCATCGTCGCGCAAGGGCCACCGGAATCGGTGGCCCTCAGGCACGCCGGGAGCCATACGGGACGCATCCTCGGGGAATTCCTGCGCGAGCGCAGCGTCAACAACGAATTAGCCGCCGATGAACGCCGATGAACGCCGATGTCGTCTCGTTTCTCGTTACGAAGCTTCTCTAGCGCGGCGCGGCAGCTTCGTGTATAGTGCGCGCCAAGGTTTCTGTTTCGCGTCACCCGGTTAGCGTCTCAGTCGTTTCACGGTCCATCCTGGATCGTCGAATCACCCAACCTAAAATCGAATCTGCCTGAACCGGTTTGGAAGGCTTGTGTCTTCCCGGGCCGATATTCAGGAGATCATCATTAATACCTCATTTGCCAATCTCGGCCTGTCGGCCGAGCTGCTCCGTGCTGTCACCGAGCAGGGTTACACCACCCCCACCCCAATCCAGGCGCAGGCCATACCCGTCGTACTCGCGGGAAGCGACCTGCTGGGCGCTGCCCAGACCGGCACGGGCAAGACTGCGGGCTTCGCGCTGCCTCTGCTGCAGCGGCTCGCGGCGCAGGCCAACGCCAGTCATTCACCCGCGCGCCACCCCGTGCGCGCACTCATCGTGGTGCCGACCCGCGAGCTCGCGGCACAGGTGCAGGAAAGCGTGCGCGCCTACGGCAGGCATCTCAAACTGCGCTCGACGGTCATTTTCGGCGGCGTGGGCATCAATCCCCAATTCGCCGAGCTGCGGCGCGGCACGGACATCGTCGTCGCGACGCCCGGGCGCTTGCTCGACCACGTCCAGCAACGCACGATCGACCTGCGCCAGGTTCAGATCCTGGTGCTGGACGAGGCCGACCGCATGCTCGACATGGGATTCATTCCCGACATCCGGCGTATCCTCGCGCTGCTCCCGGCGACGCGCCAGAACCTGCTGTTCTCGGCAACGTTTCCCGAGGAGATCCGCAAGCTCGCCGGCTCCTTCATGCGCAATCCGGTGACCGTCGAAGTCGCCCCGCGGAACCGTCCCATCGAGCTCGTGTCGCAGGTCGTGCATCCGGTGGACAAGGACCGCAAGCGCGAGCTACTCGCGCACCTGGTCAAGACAGGCAACTGGCAACAGGTGCTGGTGTTTACCAAGACCAAGCACGGCGCGAACCGTCTGGCGCAGCAACTCGAGCGCGACGGTATCGAATCCGACGCGATCCACGGCAACAAGAGCCAGGGCGCGCGCACCCGGGCACTGAAGCGCTTCAAGGACAACGAGCTGCAGGTGCTGGTCGCCACCGACATCGCGTCGCGGGGGCTGGACATCGAAGAACTGCCGCACGTGGTGAACTACGACCTGCCGAACGTTCCGGAGGATTACGTGCACCGCATCGGCCGCACCGGCCGCGCAGGTTTGTCGGGCCAGGCGGTGTCGCTGGTATGTGGCGAGGACCAGCCGCTCCTCGCTGCGATCGAGCGCTTGATTGGCCGGCGCATCGAGCAACAGGTCGTAGCGGGTTTCGAGCCGGGACAGCCGCATCGCGCTCCGGCCGCGCGTGACTCCAGACCGCGCCAGGGACAGCAGCAACCACGCCGACAACACGGTGATGAGCCGGCGGGCCGCGATTCGCGACGGCATGGCGGGCAGCACCAGCAACCGGGCCGACAACGCGGCGACGCGCCGGCAGCCCGCGATTCGAGGGCGAACCGCGGCCAGCAACAGCCGAGGCGGCAAGACAGCGCTCAGCCCGGGCACCGTGCAAAGAAGCCTCACCATCGGCAAGGCCAGCCGGACCAGCGGCAGCACGAGTCTTCGCCGGACCACGGCAGGACAGCACCCGCCCGGCATAAGGTGGCAGCCCATGCCACTGCCCAGCCTGAGCCGCGCCCCAGCGCAGCCCGGCAGCTGCTGGCGTTGTTCGGGTCCGTGGGCCGCAAGGCAACCTGATCCCGCGGGGCCGCCGCCCGGCCCCCACCCTTCTCTGCTTGCCGCCGCTTCGGGGCCCGAGCGCACGCCGCTCGCGCCGCGGGGGCCAGGCATGGTACGCTCGCCAGGCAGTCCTGCTTCTGTTGAACCTGTTTTTTTACTTTGGTCAAACTATTACGGGGAATACCTGAGAAACTTCTTTCGCTCGGGAGGGTGTATCATTTTTGAACGGGAACCCGGCCGTTCACAAAAACCGCTGCCAGGAAGAACATGAAGCTCAACGACACCAATATTGCACTGCCCCCGCAGCAGGTCACGCTCGACGTGCTGCTCGAAAAATACGCCAAAGGCGACGAGCACGAAGTGGCGGAGGTGCGCCGACGTGTCGCGCGTGCGCTCGCCGCGGTCGAGAAAGACCCCGCGCGCTGGGAGCCGGTCTACTTCGAGGCGCTGGAGAATGGCTTCATCCCCGGCGGCCGCGTCAACTCGGCGGCGGGCACGCAGTTGCAGGCGACGCTCATCAATTGCTTCGTGGAGCCGGTGGGCGATTCGGTCTCGGAAACGGTGGACGGCAAGCCGGGGATCTACGTCGCGCTAACAGAAGCGGCGGAAACGATGCGCCGCGGTGGCGGCGTGGGCTATGACTTCTCGGCGATTCGCCCGCGTGGCGCGAGAGTACGCGGCACGGACAGCACGGCGAGCGGCCCGGTCTCTTACATGCGTGTTTTCGACAAGAGCTGCGAGACGGTCGAGTCGGCAGGTGCGCGACGCGGTGCACAGATGGGCATCCTGCGCTGCGACCACCCCGATATTGAGGACTTCATCCACGCCAAGGACGAAGGCGAGCTCAAGAACTTCAACGTGAGCGTCGCGGTCACCGACGCTTTCATGCAAGCGGTCGTTGAGGATGCCGGATGGGAGCTCGTGCACAAGTCGTCACCCGGCGCCGATACAGAAGCGTACCAGCGCGAGGACGGCCTCTGGGTCTACCGCAGGATCCCGGCGCGTGAGCTATGGCAGCAGATCATGGAGTCCACCTACGACCACGCGGAGCCAGGGGTGTTCTTCGTGGACCGCGCAAATGCCGATAACAATCTTTCCTACTGCGAGGCGATTGAATCAACGAATCCTTGTGGTGAGCAGCCTCTTCCGTCCTACGGCTGCTGCTGCCTTGGTTCGATCAATCTGGCGCCCTTCGTGCGCGAGCCGTTCGGCGCCAAGGCGCGCTTCGATTTCAGCGCGTTCGCAAAGGTCGTAAAGCCCTCGGTGCGCATGCTGGACAATGTGCTCGACGCGACGGTCTGGCCGCTCGAGCAGCAGCACGCGGAAGCGCGCGCGAAGCGACGCGTGGGCCTGGGCTTCACCGGCCTCGGCGATGCGCTCGTCATGCTCGGCCTGCGCTACGACACCGATGAGGCGCGCCGCATGGCGGCACGCATTGCCGAGGCAATGCGTAACGAGGCCTATTCGGCCTCGGTAGACCTTGCCCGCGAAAAGGGAGCCTTTCCGTTGTTTGATGCGAAGCACTACCTTGGTGCCCCGCATTTCGCCTCGCGGCTGCCAGAGCAGCTGAAGGGCGAGATCCTCAGGCACGGCATCCGCAATAGTCACCTGCTCTCGATTGCCCCCACGGGCACGATATCACTCGCCTTCGCCGACAATGCCTCGAACGGCGTCGAGCCCCCGTACTCCTGGACCTACCAGCGCAAGAAGCGCATGCCTGACGGCTCGATGAAGACCTACGATGTCGAGGACCACGCGTGGCGGCTCTATCGGCACCTCGGCGGCGATATGCAGCAGCTTCCGGCCGCGTTCGTAACCGCGATGGATATCGCCGCGTTCGACCACATGCGCATGGTCGCGGCGGTCGCGCCCTACGTAGATTCCGCCATCAGCAAAACGGTGAACGTCCCCGAGGACTACCCGTACGACCAGTTCAAGGACCTCTATTTCGAGGCCTGGAAGGCGGGGCTCAAGGGAATTACCACCTACCGGCCGAACGCGGTGCTGGGATCGGTCCTGTCGCTTGCGCCCTCGGCCGAAGCCGAACAGCCGAGCGACCTCGACATGACCGCAGACCGGCGTATCCGGCTGGAAGCCGCACCGCAGCCGGCATTGTCGAGCCTGCGCTGGCCGGGACGGCCGAAGCTCCCGGGTGGCAATCTGTCGTGGACCTACATGGTGGAATCGCCCTTCGGCGAGTTCGCGATCTTCGTCGGCCACGTCGACAACGGCGAACCGCACCCGTTCGAAGTCTGGGTCAACGGCGCCGAGCAGCCGCGCGGGTTAGGAGCCGTGGCAAAAACGCTTTCGATGGACATGCGCGCGCAGGACAAGGCGTGGCTGCGCATGAAGCTCGACATGCTGGCGCGAACTGCCGGCGACGACGCGTTCGATTGCCCGATGCCGCCCGACGGCGACGTGCGGCCGGTGCCGAGCATGGTGGCAGCCTTCGCGCGCATCGTGCGCTACCGCGTCGATCAGCTGGGCGCACTTACCCAGCAGGACGGCAAATCCCCTGTACTCGACGCGCTTTTCGCACGCAAAGAGCCCAAGACCGGCACCGACGGCACGATGTCGTGGACGGTGGACGTGCACAATCCCAGCGCGGGTGACGACTTCGTGCTCATACTCAAGGAGCTGATGCTCAAGGGCGAGCAGCGCCGGCCCTATTCCGTGTGGATGGCGGGCGAATACCCGCGCGCGCTCGACGGTGTGTGCAAGCTGCTCTCGCTCGACATGCGCGTGATCGACCCGGCGTGGATCGGCATGAAGTTGAGAAAGCTCCTCAACTACTCCGAGCCGCTTGGCGATTTCATGGCTCGCGTCCCGGGGGAGCAAAAGCAGCAGAACTTTCCAAGCACCGTCGCCTACGTCGCAAGGCTCATCATCCACCGCTACGCGATGCTCGGCGTGCTCGACGAGCGCGGCTATCCGGTGAACGAGATGGGCGTGCTGGAGATCCCCGAGGACGACCGCGGCGAAGCCCGCGCCCGACCGACGTTCCGCGTGCTCTACGGCAAGCGCTGCAAGGAATGCGGCAACGCGGCCGTCATCCATAAGGATGGCTGCGAGTTCTGCACGGCGTGCGGGGCGATCGGCGCGTGCGGCTAATACAACAGTAACCGGTGACTGGAAAACCCCTTCGGCCACGGAAACACACGGAAGTACACGGACAAGGACATAAACCGCAAACAGCGCGGCTGGCGAATGTAATGTCTGTGTGTTTCCGTGTGATTCCGTGGCCAGAGATTTGCGGGTCTCAGCGGTTTTCTAGAGCCGATCTTCGGCGAGCCCGCTCATGAGCAAGCGTCGCGCCAGGAAACCTGGCGGGCTCTCACGCCCTGAATCGGCGCAGCCGAGGCAGCCCTCCAATCCCCGGCTCTCCGCGCAGACGCGCAAAGTCCTTTCGAAGCACTATCGCACGAAATACGGCGTGCGCAGCCAGGGAGGCAGGTGACGAAGAATCCGTGTTGAAGTGACGATGACCGGTTTCTGGCTCGACCGGTACAGGCGTTCTGATGTTCCGCCCTGTGGCCGTGGATCAGATCTCGCAGTCCAGTCCGAATTTCTGACGCAACTCGACGGCCAGATCGGGCGGCTTGCGGTGGAGTAGAACGCACGCGGTGAAGTTGCCGTGTATTCTGCGCATTTCCGAATCGATGTAAGTCCAGTCGACGACGTCCGCTCGCTGAAACTCGTAGGCCTGCCCCGCGCGCACGTGCTTTACGAGCAGCGGACGGTTATTGATTTTCCCCTCGAACGAGTCGCCACTCTGGATAAAATCGTTGATCCAGAAGTATTCGACGACTTCGGGTTCCTCCTTGATGCCCACCTTGAGCGCGAAACCCCGCAGATGAGGCGGCGGAATCCGCGCGAGCTCGAGGAACTCATCGAGCCTCGCGCGCGCCCTGCTGAACGCACGTTCCATCGCGGGATCCACCTTTGGAGCAGGGGATTCATCCGTCTTCGCACGCTCGGCCCGGCTCCGCGCATGAAGCAGCTCGGCGGGAATGACGACGCCCATCAGCACCACCAAAGCAAACAGGGTGCGACGCCACCGTTTGCGTTGCCGACGTTCGCGTTGACATCCGTCCGCAAGCACGGGGGCACGCGGGTTGTTATACCCGATTGTTCGATCAGACCGCCTGGATGTCATTCGCTTCCCCCGTTCCCGGCGTTTCAATTCGTTCTCGCCACCAGCTCCACGCGTCGGCAACCGCCAGCCCGCGATATTGCTTGAGGCGAAATTCGCGGCTGTCTTACCGGTTCATTATTTTCCTACGTCATGCTCTTCCCGGGTCGATACAAAATGACGCAGAACGCGAAAAATGCCACGGTGGTGGACCATCTTGCGGCGTTCCTGCAACACTCGAAATGTGCGAGTTGTCACAGGCGACGAAACCTTCTCTGAACGACGGGAAAAACCGCCACTTCAATGCGTTATCCTTGCATCAGCGAAGTACGTTCCGGACGTCAGGCATGAGCGCACCGATATCGTTTAAGAAGATTTTGGCCGCAGCAGCATTGGCTGCGGCTGCGCTGGCTTTGTCGCTGCCGGTCAACGTCTACGGTGATCCGCCGCCTTGGGCACCTGCGCACGGCTGGCGCAAGAAAAATGACCCGTACTACACCGGCTATAGCGGCAAGAGGTGGAACAGAGACTACGGCGTGGTGCAGGGCAGCTGCAATCGTGAGGCTGTGGGCGCCGTGGTAGGCGGCGTCGTGGGCGGCGCCGTCGGCTCGCAAGTCGGCAAGGGCAGCGGCCGCCAGGTCGCGATCGTGTTGGGAACGGTCGCCGGCGCGGTAATCGGTACCCAGATCGGGCGCGATCTCGACAACGCCGACCGCGCCTGCATGGGCCACGCGCTCGAACTCGCCGGCGACAACCGGCGCGTCAGGTGGTCGAACCCGGACACCGGCACGACTTATCTCCTCACGCCGGTCAGAGGCTTTGCGCGCGTCGGACACCCGTGCCGGGAATTCAACCTGAGAGCTACGCACAGCGGCCGCAGCGAAACCGGGAAAGGCCGGGCGTGCCAGACGGGTGACGGAACCTGGCAGCTCATTGGTTAGAAAAAATGGTGATGATTACTGGTGATGAGAACTGGTGATGTGGAATGGTGATACGTGCCGGCAACGACCGCCGCAAGATCGCTAGAGCGTTTTTCCATCACTCTGATTCATCACCATTATTCATCACCATTACTCATCACTATCTCCTCATCACCATTTTGAAGGGCTGCCAGACGTTGCGCCGCCAGTAGTCAATGACGCAACGACGGCACGCGTGATGTCCGCCGTGCCGCTTGTCCCGCCAAACTCGTAAGGCACCACCCTTCCCCCGGCAAACGCCCGCTCGACCGCACTGTCCAGTCGTCCGGCCGCTTCGTGCGCTGCCGCGTCGCCATTGCGATCGCCGAGCCACTCCAGCATCATCGCCGCCGATAGCAACATTGCCGTCGGATTGGCGTGCCCGGTGCCGGCGATATCCGGCGCTGAGCCGTGCGCCGGTTGGAACAGCGCGTGTTGGTCCCCAATGTCACCCGACGGCGCCATTCCCATACCGCCGACCAGCGCCGCGCTCAAGTCCGAGAGAATGTCGCCGAACATGTTTTCCGTCACCAGCACATCATAGTCCCAGGGCTTCATGACAAGATTCAGCGCCATCGCGTCCACGTAAGCGCTGTCGGCCATGATCCCGGCGAAGCGCTTCGTGCGCTCCTCGAATATCCGCCGGAAGAACGCCATCGAGCCCAGGACGTTGGCTTTGTCCACGCAGGTCACCCGCCCCGCCCGGCCGCGCTCCCTCCTGCGTTGCGCCAGCCGAAACGCGAAGTCGAAAACGCGCTCGCTGCGCTTGCGGGTGATCACCAATGCATCACGTGCTTCGGCGTCATCCTTGACCTGCGTCTTGCCGCGCTCGGAAAAGAGCCCCTCCGTTTGCTCGCGCACCAGCACGAAATCGATTTTCGCTGCACGCGGATCAGCGAGGCGGGGCGAAAGCCCCTTGAGCGGCCGGATCGGGCGCACGCCAGCGTAGAGCTCGAGATGCTCTCGCAGGTCGAGCTGGGGGGAGATCTCGGTTCCGTCCTTGTAGCGGATGTGCGGCAGCCCCATCGCGCCGAGCAGGATCGCGTCCGCCTGCTCGCACGCCCGGATCGTTTCATCCGATAGCGCGGTTCCCGTCTCTTGGTAAGCCGTCGCCCCCGCGGGATAGTCGGTAAACGCCAGGCGTACTGAACCGACCTGGTTGCATACGGCCGTAAGAACTTCCTTCGCCGCCGCCATGACCTCGACACCGATCCCGTCGCCGGGAAGCACCGCAATCTTGTACATGTTGTCCGTTTCTTCGGTTCGCTACGTCGCGCTTCGCCAATCGAAAAACATTCTTTAGCCGCAGATAATTAGAAGTAATCTCGAAAACCGAATTGCAGCCGCCGATGAACGCCGATACACGCCGATGAAGAAGACATACATTTATTTACCCCGGTTTTCCGCCCGCGTTTATCTGCGGTTAATGAGAGTTTTCGTTTCTTGAGATACGTTCCACGCACGGAATCACACAGAATTCCATTCGCTCACTACGCCGTTTGTGGTCTACAGTCCTGTCCGTATGTTTCCGTGTGTTTCCGTGGCTGAAGGGGGGTTTTTCCAGTCACCGGTCACAGCGTCTAGCCGGCGTGTCTGCCCACATTCCAGCCGTGAGCCGCCAGGTGCTTCTCGCCCACTGCCTTGGGCTCCTCCTCGAGCGGCGTCGCCATGGTGTCGTTCCAGCGGTTGAGGAAGCCGAAAAGCGCGATCACACCAACGATTTCGACAACCTGGTTGTCGCTCCAGTGCTCCCGCAACTTCGCGAAGAGTTCGTCCGTGACATCGTTGGGCTGCGAGGCTGCCGCGATCGTGAAATCGAGTGCCACGCGCTCGGCCTCCGTGAAGAGCGGGCTCGTTTGATACTCCCAGACCGCGTCCAGCTTCTTCTCTTCTACGCCGTGCCGGAGCGACGCTCCGGCCGTGTGCGCCATTCAGTAATGGCAGCCGTGAGCACGGCTCGCGACGTGTGCCACGATCCGCCGGAAGCCGGTGGGCACCTCGCCCGCCGGGTCCCATACCGCGGCAGTGAGCTGGGTAAACGCGCGCAGGAGCTTGGGCTTGCGCTGCATGATAAGAGCGCTGTTCGGGAAAAAACCGAGCGACCGGGCGAAGTTGGCTTCCAGGTCCTTCAGCTCCGGTACAAGGGGTAAAGGGGCGAGACGCGGCACGTGACCTCCTGATGGCGTGGGTAAGCGATGATGAAGCGGTGATTCTACCAACTCGCTCGTGCGCCGGGCGACGCCCGGCGCGCTAACGCGGTAAAATTCCGCGCGTGCCGGACAACCGTCAATCCTTGACCGAAGCAGACGTCGCGCACGATCCGATCGCGCAATTCGGAGAGTGGTACGAGCGCGCGCTAGCAGTCGAAAAACCGCTGCCCCACGTTGTCGCACTGGCCACCGCGACCCGCGGCGGCCGCCCCTCGGCCCGCATGGTGCTATTAAAGAGCTTCGACGCGCGGGGCTTCATTTTCTTTACGAATTACCGCAGCCGCAAGGGGCAGGAGCTCGCGCGCAACGGGCGCGGAACGCTGCTCTTCTATTGGGGCAGCCTCGAGCGCCAGGTCCGCATCGACGGACGCGTCACGAAAGTTTCCCGGCGCGAGTCCGACGACTATTTCGCGACGCGCCCGCGCGGCAGCCAGCTCTCGGCGTGGGCATCGCCGCAGAGCGACACCGTTCCCGACCGAGGCATGCTCGAGCAGCGCATGAGCGCGCTGGCACGCCGCTACCCGGACCAGGTGCCGCGTCCCGCCCACTGGGGCGGCTATCGGCTGACGCCAGAGGCGATCGAATTCTGGCAGGGGCGCGAGGACCGGCTGCACGACCGCATTCTCTACCGCCGCACCCGCGGCGGCCGCTGGACGATCCAGCGCCTTGCTCCCTGACCCCGCGTGACCGGTGACCCGTGACCAGCCGCCCTTAGGTCGGGATGCCTCATCACTTCGGCAAGAGGTGAAGAATAATGGTGATGATTGAGGGCGATGAGAAATGGTGATGAAAAACCTCTCCTAAAACCTATCACCAGTACCTCATCACCATCTTTCATCACCAGTTTCCATCACTAGTTCTCGACCGGTTCGCGCATCGTCACGAATTCCTCGGCCAGAGTGGGATGGATGCCGATGGTGGCGTCGAGCTGTGACTTGGTGGCGCCGCAGTTGAGCGCAACCGCGAACCCCTGCATCACCTCGCCCGCTTCGGGTCCCACCATGTGCACTCCCAGCACCCGGTCGTTCTTGCGGTCCACCACGAGCTTCATTAGCGATTTCTCGCTGCGTCCCGTAAGCGTGTGCTTGAGCGGCGTGAAAGTCGAGCGGTAGATCACGATATCGAGGCCCTTCGTGCGCGCCTCCTCCTCGGACAAGCCCACGGTCCCGACGTTGGGATGGGAGAAGATCGCCGTGGCGACGTTCTCGTAGCTCATCCGGCGCCGGCCCTGGTTGAAGAGCCGGTCGGCCACGACCATGCCCTCTGCCAGCGCCACCGGCGTGAGCAGCACGCGGTCGGTCACGTCGCCAATGGCGTGGATCGACGGCACGCTGCTCTGGTAGCGCTCATCGACAACGACAGCGCCGTTCGCACCGAGCGTCACGCCGGCGTCTTCGAGCCCCAGCCCTGCGATATTCGGCGCGCGACCGGTCGCAAGCATGACTCCGTCGCTTTCGAGGACGGTGCCGTCGGTGAGTGTGCTGTGAAGCGACCCGTTGCGCGTGATCGCCGTAATGTTGCAATCGTAGCGGACCGTTATACCTTTCGCCGCCATCTGTTCGCCCAGGAAACGGCCAAGGTCGGCGTCAAAAGACCGTAACAGGGGTTTGCGGCGGTAGATGAGCGTGGTCTCTACGCCGAGACCGTTGAAGATCGACGCGAACTCCACCGCGATGTAGCCGCCACCGACCACCGCCACGTGCCGCGGCAGCTCGGCCAGGTGAAACGCTTCGTTCGAGGTAAATGCCAGGTCGGCACCTGGGATGTCCGGCTTCACCGGCCAGCCCCCGGTCGCCACTAGAATGTGCTCTGCGGTGGCATGTTTGCCGTTCAAGTCGACGGTGTGGGGATCGAGGACGCTCGCACGCCCCTGGAATAGTTGGACACCCGAGCTCTTGAGAAGCCGCTCGTAGACATCATTCAGGCGCTCGATCTCGCGATCCTTATGCGCGACCAGCGTCTTCCAGTCGAAGGCAGGCTCACCGGGCCGCCAACCGTACGCCACGGCATCCTCGAAATCTTCATGGAAATGCGCAGCATAGGAGAAAAGCTTTTTCGGGATGCAGCCGACATTGACGCAGGTGCCGCCGAGGTAGCGATCCTCCGCAATGGCCACGCGCGCGCCAAAGCCGGCGGCGAAGCGGCTGGCCCGCACGCCGCCAGATCCTGCGCCAATGGTGAAAAGATCGTAGTCGTACTTGGGCATAAGAATTCTCCAACCTTGGGACGATTCGGGACATTCCGCGGATACCGCCGATCAACGCCGTGGATCGTCGCACATCAGCGACACCTCCATCAAACTGCCGGCACCCCGCTATAATCGCTGTATGCGCCCCGGACTCGATGGCCCGACTGCGTTGCGGCGCGCCGTGTTCTAATGCCCGCCCTGCTCGGGGGTCTCGCCCTTCTCACGGTTCCCGCCGCGGTCCTGGTGGCGGCCTTCCTCTTCGTCGTCTACAGCCCCGCCTTGCCGCGATCGCTGGCGGGACTCGAGCTCTACGGGCCGTACATTCTCTTCGCGATAGGATCCGCGCTCGCCTTGACATTCAAGCGCGGGCGGGTGCTGGCGGCTCTCGCCGTCCTGATCATCGCCTACATAGCGCAACAACTGTGGCTCCAACACGGCCTTGTCGACCTTAGCGCCCGAACGATCTTTCTGGCGCTGGGCCTCTTCGTGCCGCTCAACCTCGGCGTCCTCGCCTTCCGGCCCGAGCGCGGCACGTTGAACCGCTACGGCGCGCTGCGACTGGCGGTGTTGGCTGCCGAGGCCGCGCTCGCGGCGTGGATCATCCAGAGCGGCGGCACGGGCATTATTGACGCGGCGTACCTCAAATTCATCGATCCGGCCCCTATTAGTGCCGGGCACTTGCCGCAGCTCGCGATTCTTTTCATCGCGCTCGGCGCACTCGCCGCCCTCGCCGCCACTTTTCTGACGCGCTCGGCCATCAACGCGAGCCTGGCGGGAGCAATCATCGCCTTCGCCGTCGCAGCGCATGTCGTGACCGCTTCGACCATATTCTCGGTCTTTATCACGGCCGCTGAGCTGATGGTGACAATTGGCGTGCTCCAGGCCAGCTTCCGCATGGCATTCCGCGACGAGTTGACGGGCTTGCCGAGCCGCCGCGCGCTCAACGAGCGGCTGATGACGCTCCCGCGCGCTTACACCATCGCGATGCTCGACATCGACCATTTCAAGAAGTTCAACGACACCTACGGGCACGATCTCGGCGACCACGTCCTCAAGATGATCGCTGCGCGCATCGCCCGCATCAGCGGCGGCGGCACGGCGTTCCGTTATGGCGGCGAGGAGTTCACGGTGCTGTTCCCGGGGAAAAGCATCGGCGAGGCCGTTCCCTTTCTCGAAGCGCTGCGCGAGAACGTGCAAGCCTATCAGCTCGCGCTGCGCGCCTCGGACCGGCCGAAGAAATCGAAGGGTGCGAAGCGGCAGCGCGGCGGTTGGCGCGACAAACGCTCGGTTTCGGTGACGATCAGCATCGGCGTCGCCGAACGTAACGACCGGCTCGAAACGCCGGAGGAAGTAACCCAGGCAGCCGACCGCGCGCTCTATCGGGCGAAAGAGAAGGGCCGTAACCAGGTGAGCCGCTAGCAGCCTGTCGGACTTGGCGCTCTGACAGGCTGCTAACAGCAAAACCGCCTGCGGATTTCGGATCGAACTGGCGATAACGACCGCTTCCGAACTGTAATGGCGTCTGCGAGTGCGGTCGAAATGAGAGTTCTTTGCCGTGTTTTGTCCTTATATTGTGCAGGCGGTTTTGCCTTAGGAGTTTGGCGGACCATAGTCCGACAAACTCCTCGGGACACGGCGCACCCGGCGCTGCGCTACAATCGGCATTGTCGTGAACCCACTTACCCAGCTTCTGCTCGCCTGCGGCGCGTTCCTCGCAACGCATTTCGTATCGAGCACGCCCCTGCGCGCAGGGCTCATCCGTTCCATCGGGGAAAAAGCCTACCTCGCGCTCTACAGCGCTGCCGCTTTCGCGACGCTGGGCTGGATGATCTTTACCTATATCCGGGCGCCGTACGCCGGTCTCTGGCCGGTGCTAAGCCTGCGCTATGCGCCGCTTTTTTTCATGCCGTTCGCGCTGATCCTCATCGTCTGCGGCCTGCTCGCGCGCAACCCGACGATGGTCGGCCAGGAGCGCCTGCTCGAGGCCGACGAGCCGGCTCGCGGCATCCTGCGCGTGACGCGCCATCCCTTGATGTGGGGCGTTGCGCTGTGGGCAGCGGTGCACATGCTCGCGCGCGGGGATGCGGCGGCCGCCGCGTTTTTCGGGACGTTTCTCGTGCTCGCGCTGGCGGGCACGGCGCTGAGCGACCGCCGCAAGGCGCGCTCGCTGGGCGAGCGTTGGCAGCGCTTCTCGGCCGTTACCTCGCACGTGCCTTTTGCGGCGATCGCGGCCGGACGCAACACATTGAAGCCCGCGGAGATCGGCTGGAGTAAACCGGCCGTCGGGATCGCGCTCTACGTTGCGCTCATCTTTCTCCATTCCGTGATCTTCGGCGCGCGACCGTACTGACGCGGCGCGCCACCGGCCACTGCGCGTCCCCCCGGTTACAATCCTGCACTTTGCGCTACCTCGCGCGGGCCATGCCGCCGCCATCTTTCGTGCAAAGCCGTGCGTTCGAGACGCTGCTTGCGTGGTACTTCGTCTCGGTCTGGGGCTCTGGTTTTGTCGCAACCAAGATTGGCCTGCAGCACGCGGCGCCGTTCACGTTCCTGACATTGCGGTTCGCGTTTGGCCTTGCATGCCTCATCCCCATCGTCCTGATCACGCGGCCGCGCTGGCCGGCCTCGCGGCAGGAGCTCGGGCATGTGATCGCCGGTGGCCTGCTCATGCACGCGGTGCACCTCTCCGGCAGTCACTACACGCAGTACCTCGGCCTGTCCGCCGGGATTACCGCGCTGATTCTTTCGTTGCAGCCGCTCATGACCGCGCTGATCGCGGCGCGTTGGATGAGCGAGCGGCTCTCACCGCGTCAATGGTGGGGCATCGGCGCTGGCCTGGCGGGCGTTGCCCTCATCGTCTGGCACAAGGTGGACGTGCGTGAGGCGAGTATCGGCAGCCTGGTTGCGGTAATGATTGCGCTCGCCGGTGTCACCGCGGGAACGCTCTACCATCGCGTTTTCTGTCCGATAGTCGATTTGCGCAGCGCCACTTTGCTGCAGTTCGCCGTTACCATTGCCGTGCTCTCACCGCTCGCGTGGCTTGTGGAGGGGTTCGTGGTGAGGTGGTCGTGGGCGCTGGCGGGCTCCATCGCCTTTCTCGTGATCGGCGCGTCGATCCTGGCGGTAAGCGCGTTGCATACGCTCATGCGGCGCGGCCAGGCGACTCGTGTCACAAGCCTCGTCTTTCTCACGCCAATCTTCGCCATTGGGCTCGAGCTGGTTATGTTCGGGGAAGTCCCCAGCGTGCTGTCCATCGTGGGTATCGTAGTCACCTGTTTTGGCGTCGCCCTGGTCGCGTGGCGGCCCCCGACCGGCAGAAACGCGTTGGCTTGATCGAGATCAAAACGGCTGCACCGGCCACCGCGCATGATCGTCGCGGTGATTCAAAAGAACTCGAACGCTACGCCATGTTGAGATTTCTGGTCCCCACCGACGGCTCGGAACACGCGTTGGTTGCGGTCGAGGAAGTAATCCGGCTCGCGTCGCAACTCGCTCAACCGGTCGAAGTGCTTCTGCTCAACGTGCAGCCTGCGGTGCCCGCCAAGTTCCTGTTGCTCGGAGAAGGCACGCCATCAGACAAGCGCAAGCTCGAGGAGCCGCTGCGTCAGGCCGGTGAAGAGACATTGCAGCCGGCGCGCGCTCTGCTTGAGCGCGCGAAAATCGCTCATGCCTGCCACGTCGAGATCGGTCACGCCGCCGAGATCATCGCTCGGTTTGCGCAGTCCTATCACTGCGAGATGATCGTGATGGCAACGCGGGGACTCAACGCCGGCTCGGGACTGTTGCTCGGTTCTGTCGCGACGAAGGTTGTGCACCTCGCGGAAATCCCGGTGCTCCTGGTGCGCTAGCGCCCTTTTCACCGCGGCCGGATCCACAAGGTGAGCCGCCGGTTCGCAGGCGGGTAGAATGCTGACTTTTCCTGGCCCGCGTGTCCCTTGAGCAGTGTGCCGCTTGCGTTCGGCACGCTCGGCGCGGTACTCGGCATGGTGCCCGTGTTCTGGGCCATGGGCGCGGGCCTGCTCGCCGCGGGTTAAGCGGTGACCCGCGCGCGCTGAGACTGGCGCAGCAAAGAAAACGGGGCTGCGAATCCGCAGCCCCGTCCCATTCTACCTGTCGTTTTCCAGCTTAGCCCAGGTGTTTGCTCACCAAGCGGGTCATTTCGAACATCGAGACCTGGCTACGGCCGAAAATGGGGCGCAGTTTCTCGTCGGCGTTGATCATGCGCCGGTTGGTCCGGTCCTGCAACCCGTTGCGCTTGATGTAGGCCCACAGCTTCTTCGTAACCTCGGTGCGTGGCATCGCGCTGCTGCCGATCACCGCGGCAAGTGTCGAGCTCGGGTTCACCGGCTTCATGAACGACGGGTTCGGCTTGCGCGCGCTCTTCTTCTTCTTCGCCGGCTTGCGCGCGACCTTGCGAACCTTCTTCGCCTTCTTGCTGCTCTTTCTCTTCTTGCTCTTCGCCATTACTATCTCCCAGTGTGGCGCCGTACGGCGCGTGTGGTTGGAAACTACAGCAAACGATAAATTAAGAGCGAAGGATGCCAATGTCCACGCGACCTTGCAAGAGATTTTTGGGGGTTGACACACGGGCGAAACCCCACGCAAGCGTCGGGGCCTTACCGCGAGGCGATCGCGCCACGCCGCGCGATGCTCGACTGATTGGTCATTGTTACATCCGGCGCAGCCCGCGGATCGGCAAGCTGCAATCCGGCCACGGCATGAAGTCAAGGACTTATCCGAAGAAGCTCGAGTCTATGGGTCTGCCTGGTTCGCTCGATCGCGGCGCGGGGCTATGAGCGCCGTACCGTTCAATCTTGCGGTGCACGGCGGTGCAGGCGCCCTGGCGCGGGGCCCGCGTCGGGACCGGCACGCCGCCCACCGCGCCGCTCTTGCCGCTGCGCTGCGCGCCGGCCATGCCCTGTTGGCCGGCGGTGGGTCGGCCGTCGACGCCGTGATCGCAGCCGTCGCGGCCCTCGAGGATTCGCCGCTTTTTAACGCCGGCCACGGCTCCGTCTTCACCGCAGCGGGAACGCACGAGCTCGACGCCGCGGTGATGGACGGCGCTACCGGACGTGCCGGTTCGGTCGCCGCCGTGACTCGCATCCGGAATCCAGTCGCCGCAGCAGCTCTCGTAATGCGGCACTCGCCCTGGGTCATGCTGTGCGGCGCCGGCGCTGAGCGTTTCGCGGCCGACCACGGCGCCGACATGGTCGATCCCGCCTATTTCTTTACCCGCGCTCGCCACGAGCAACTCGAGCAGGCTCGCAAGCGTCGCAGCGTCGAACTCGACCACGATGGTGCAGCGCGCGCGCCACCAAGCGACGCGGGGGATGGGACGGTCTACGGCACCGTGGGCGCGATCGCCCTCGACGCGACGGGTAATCTCGCGGCAGCAACTTCGACCGGCGGCCTTACCAACCAGCCGCTCGGGCGGGTGGGCGACTCGCCGATCATCGGAGCAGGCACCTACGCTGAGAACGCCTCGGTCGCCGTGTCCGCAACCGGCGTCGGCGAGGTTTTCATGCGCGCGGTCGTGGCGCACGATATCGCCGCGATTGTGCGCTATCAGGGGTGGAGCGTGCGCGAGGCGGCGGAGGAAGTGATCCTCCGCAAGGTTCCCCGGGCGGGCGGACGCGGCGGCGCGATCGTGCTCGACCGCCGTGGCAATCTCGCCATGGTCTTCAACACCGAGGGCATGTATCGCGGAACCATTCGCGGCGACGGCGAGCCGGAAGTTGCGATCTACCCGGCGGGCTCGCCACAAGACCAGATTTAACCGCCAAGATGGCATGGACGCCTCCCGCCCCTTCGGGAGGCGTCCATGCCATCGTAATGGAGTGGAAGGATAACCCAGATGATTGGTTGAATGGGCAGACAAGGTATTGACCGAGTGGTGGCGTCGCAGCCAACGGCAAGGCAGGGTCGCGAGCAAGCGCATGCTAATGATGTGCACGCCACAAGGCCGCATAACATGTAATTCAGCGGACCGGCTTTTATTCTTGTTCCGTTCCTGAGACAGTGGTCTTCCGTAGGAATTTGCCGGGCATCAGCCCCGCAAATTCCTACCCCTTCTTGCGCTTTCCCAGGAATTCCTTGCGGAACTTGATCACCTTGGGCGCCACCACGAACATGCAGTACGGCTGCGCGGGATTACGCGCAAAGTACTCCTGGTGGTAATCCTCGGCAACGTAATACGTGGACGCGGGCGCCACCTCGGTCACGATCGGACCGTCCCACAGTTTTGCGGCATTCATGCTCGCGATCACCTCTTCGGCCGCCGCTTTCTGCTCCGGCGAGTGATAGAAGATCGCCGAGCGATACTGGGTGCCGGCGTCATTGCCCTGGCGGTTGAGCGTCGTCGGATCATGGATCACGAAGAACACCTCCAGCAGTTCCCTGAACGAGACCGTCGCCGGGTCGAAGGTGATTCTCACGACCTCGGCGTGACCGGTTTCGCCAGCGCACACTTCCCGATAGGTCGGATTGGGCGTGTGGCCGCCCATGTACCCGGACTCGACCGACTCAACGCCCCTCATCTCGTCGTACACCGCTTCCAGGCACCAGAAACAGCCGCCGGCGAGCGTGGCGACTTCTTTGCCGTCCGGCACCACAGTCGTGGAATTCAAGCCTGTAAGTCCTCGTGAGTGTGTTGGGAATGCTGATACGGTCCGTCTAGCAGCCTGTCGGCGTCGGCAATGTCACAGGAGTTTGTCGGATCAGAATTCGACAAATTGCTAGTGTATCGGATTCGCGGCGCGCCGCCCTGCTTCATCCGAGCCAGCCGCCTGCCGGACTTCGCGCCCCGACAGGCTGCTGAAGGAATTTGTCAGACCCAAGTGCGACAAACTCCTAGGCGGCGGCCCAGTCGAACTTGGTGGCGTGGGCGCATCATCCACGCCGCGATCGGCGCGACCAAGCAGATTCCGTGGGTTGCGACCGGTTTGCCCGGCGGTCGCATTAGGTGATACCGTGCCTGGAATCCAGAGAGAGCGGTAAGCACCATGCCACAGAGCGATTCGATGGTGGATGTGCTCAAGCGCGAGCTACCGGTGACCCGTAATAGGTGAACGGTGAAGGGGGAACGAAAAAGGCGGATGGGAGAGGAGCATGCAGTGAGGATCGCCGTTTTACCGCTTACCGCTTTCCGCTTACTGCTTACCGCTATACGATCCCGTTCACCGCTCTCGACGCGCCGGCGTCTATCTGCCACTGATGCCTCTTGATTCGTTTCGTGTTGGCGAGGACGTTTAAACCGAACATGTTTCTCGATCCGGCGGCCGCAGACGCCGTCAGCGCGCGTGTCGCCGGGCTCGAGGCCGCGAGCGGCGTCGAAGTGGTGACGGCCGTGATCGCGCGCGCCGATTCCTACCCCGAAGTACCCTGGAAGGCATTCGCGCTGGGCGCCTCCCTCGCCGCGCTCGCGGCGACCGTCATCGCGCTGTTCGAACCCGGCTGGGAAGCGTTCGAGGCGGTTTTGGAAACCGCCGTTGCGGTGCTGGCGGCGGGGGGCGCGCTGGCGCTCGCGTCGGCTTGGATCACGCCGTTTGCTCGCATTCTCATCCCGGCCGAGCGCCGCGAGGCGGAGGTCAGGCAGTACGCCCAGGCGCTTTTTCTCGAGCATGAGCTCCATCGCACCCGCCACCGCGACGGCATTCTCATTCTGGTGAGTTTGCTCGAGCATCGGGTCGTCGTACTCGCGGATCGCGGCGTGAGCGAGAAGGTCGCCCGCTCAGAGCTCGACTCGGTCATCGCCACCGTAACCGGCGCGCTCTCCCGCGCGAGCCTTGCCGACGCGCTTCTGGCTGGCCTTGACGGACTGGACGGGATCCTTGCCCGTCACGGCATCCGTGCACAGGCTGGGGACACGAACGAATTTCCCGACACCGTGATACAGCAGCGGGGACCGGCGTGATGCGTCCGGCTTCCAGCGTATTTGCCGCGCTCCTTGCGTTCGCCTCCGCGGTCGCGGCGCAGCCCACCGAGGTGCCGTACCTGACCGGCCGCGTCGTGGACAACGCCGAAATTCTGAGCGCCGACACACGGCAGCACCTCACCGAAACCCTCCGGCGGCACGAGCAGAAGACCAGCAACCAGGTCGTCGTGCTGTCCGTACCGACGATACATGGCGAGAGCGTCGAGGAGTACGCGGTGCGGGTCTTCGAACAATGGAAACTGGGGCAAAAAGGCAAGGACAATGGCGTACTGGTGGTCATCGTGCCGCAGGACCGGCGCATGCGAATCGAGGTCGGCTACGGCCTTGAAGGGGTGCTGACGGACGCGTACGCGAGCCGGATTATCCGCAACCTGATGACGCCCCGTTTCCGCGAAGGCGACTTCAGCGGAGGGGTCGCGCGCGGCGTGAATGCGGTCATCGCGCAACTCGAGGGCCAGCCGGCGATGGCAGGCCAGGAGCGCCCCGCCGCGCGCTCAGCTGGCGGCAAGAAATCGGAATTCATCAAGGCGCCCACGATGGCGCTCCATGAAAAGGTGCTCTTCGGCACCTTCATCTTCGGCATCATCGGTCTCTTCACCTTCATCGGCGTGGTGACGCCTGGCATGGGGTGGTTCCTGTATTTTTTCCTGATTCCGTTCTGGGCGATGTTCCCGGTCGTGATCTTCGGCAGCGGCATCACGTTCTACATCCTCCTCGCTTACCTGGTCGGCTTCCCGATCGCAAAGATCCTGGTCTCACGGTCCGGCGCCTACCGGCGCGCGGCTGAAAAACTCAAGAAGAAAGGGGTTGCGCGCGTCGGAGGCTTCACGATCGGCGGCGGCGGCGGGTGGAGTTCGCGCGGCTCGTGGAACTCGGGCGGCGGGTTCTCGGGCGGCGGCGGCAGCTCCGGCGGCGGCGGAGCCTCCGGCAGCTGGTAAGGTCGCCAAAGCACAGGCGCTCGGCAGACTTGGAACGTTTACTTCTCCTGGGAGGCGGGCACAGCCACGTCGAGGTCATCCGCCGCTTTGGCGCGCGGCCCCTGCGCGGCACTGCCATTACGCTGGTGAGCCCGGACCGCCATACGCCCTACTCCGGCATGCTGCCAGGCTTCGTCGCGGGTCACTACGACTACGACGACTGCCACATCGACCTCGAGCCGCTGTGCGCAGCCGCGGGCATCCTGCTCCACCGCGCGGAGGCGAGCGCATTCGACCCCGACGCTGGCCGCGTGGTGTGCTCGGATGGAAGCGTCGCCGCCTATGACGTGCTCTCGATCGACGTCGGGTCCACGCCCGACATGCGCGCGATCCCTGGCGCGCTCGAGCACGGCATTCCGGTCAAGCCGGTCGCGCAGTTTTTGAGCGCATGGGAAAACATCCACGCTGCGCTGCGCGACGGGCGCCGGCTCTCGTTGGCCTTCGTCGGAGGCGGCGCCGGCGCAGTTGAGCTCGCCGCAGCCATGCACCACCGATTGGTTGCAGAGGTATCCGCGGCGGCCGGCCGCATTTCCCTGCTAACAGACGCGGCGTCCATACTGCCTACGCATCCCGCGCGCGTGCAGCGTATCTTCGAACGTCTGCTCCGCGAGCGCGGCATCGAGGTCCGATTTGGAGCGAAGGTGGTGGGTATTTCGCCGGGTCGGGTCGAATGTGCCGACGGATCTTCACTGAGTGCGGACCATGCGATCATCGCGACAGGAGCGGGCGCGCCCGGGTGGATTACAGAAAGCGGACTGAGACCCGACGCGCGCGGTTTCATCGCCGTAAACGGTCATTTGCAGTCCCTGTCGCACCCCAATGTGTTCGCAGCAGGAGACATCGCGACGATGGTCGACAACCCGCGTCCCAAGATGGGGGTTTACGCCGTGCGCCAGGGTCCGATCCTGGACGGGAATTTGCGTCGCGCGCTCCGCGGCGAAGCGTTGCGCCGCTACTTACCGCAAAGAACCGCGTTGACTCTGATCAGCACGGGCGGCAAGCACGCCGTTGCGTCGTGGAACGGAATCGTTTTCGAAGGCGACTGGGTCTGGCACTGGAAAGATCGCATCGATTGTCGCTTCATGGCAAGGTACCGGCGCGAGTCTGCGTGAATCAGGTAAGTTGTGGATCGCTCACCCCACAAGAATGCTTGGTGGCAAGGGCGCAACGGGTGCGCGCGATCCCGCCTTTATTCAGCCGATCGTAACCCGCGCAAATTTTCGCTTACCGACCTGCACGACGCAGCGTTCCCCGCGCGCAAGCATCAGCGCCTTGTCGCTCACTTTTTCTCCGTTGACCTTGACGCCGCCCTGCTCGATCATGCGCAGCGCCTCGGAGGTGCTGGCGGTAAGCCCGGCCCGCTTCAACACCTGCGTGATCAGCAGTTCGTCGCCTTTCGCTGCAATGTTCACTTCGGGGATATCGTCCGGGATTTCGTGACGGGCAAAACGCGCAATAAAATTCTTGGCGGCAAGTTGAGCGGCGTTGTTGCCATGGAAACGCGCAACAATCTCTTGAGCGAAATCAAGTTTCACGTCCCGGGGATTACCGCCTTGCGCAACAGCCTGCTTCCATGCGTTTATCTTTTGAGGCGACTCAAAAGATAGCAGCTCGATGTAACGCCACATGAGTTCGTCCGAGACCGACATGAGCTTGCCGAAGATTTCGCCCGGCGGCTCGGTAACCCCGACGTAGTTGCCGAGCGATTTCGACATCTTGTTCGTCCCGTCCAGGCCCTCGAGCAGCGGCATGGTGAGAATGCATTGCGGCGGTTGGCCGAAATGCTTCTGCATCTCACGCCCCATGAGGAGATTGAACTTCTGGTCGGTGCCACCCAACTCGAGATCGGCCTTCAGCGCCACCGAGTCGTAGCCCTGCACGAACGGATACAGGAACTCGTGCACGGCGATCGGGTGCCGCGCCTGGTAACGCTTGTGAAAGTCATCTCGCTCGAGCATGCGCGCGACCGTATAGGTCGACGCGAGGCGGATCATGTCCGCAGCGCCGAGCTTTTCCATCCAGGCCGAGTTGAAAGTCACCTCCGTGCGGGTGCGATCCAGGATCTTGAAAACCTGATCGGCATAGGTCCCAGCGTTGGCCTGCACTTCCGGGCGCGTGAGCGGCGGGCGAGTCGTGTTGCGCCCGGAGGGATCGCCGATCATTCCCGTGAAATCGCCGATCAGGAAGATGATGTGATGCCCGAGGTCTTGCAGGTGCTTGAGCTTGTTGAGCAGCACCGTGTGCCCCAGGTGCAGATCCGGCGCCGTGGGATCGAATCCGGCTTTGACGCGCAGCGGCCGCCCGGTTCGAAGCTTGTCTTTCAGCTCCGCCTCGACGAGCAACTCGTCGCAGCCGCGTCTGATGACCTCAAGCTGTTGGTCAACCGATGTCACGCTAGCCCGCCAGTCAAAGTGCGCGCGATTTCACGATGCGATAAATCCGGTTTGCCCTCACGTGCAATTCTGCTAAGCTTGCCGCATTTGGAAAAAATTCAGGCAAATCATGCAGCAAGAACCAGGGACTAGCGCGATTCTAGCGCAAATGGCGACGCGCCTCACCGGCAAATCTAGGTGGCGGCGCTGGCTGGTTGCCTTGGTCCTGCCTTTCCTGGGTGTGGTCGCCGCATTCGGCATCGCGCCCAACACGCTCCCCGGGCCGGTTGCCACGACACGGGTCATCCAGGAATTGGAGTTGCCGCTGCCGCCGACAGGCGTAGCGACGGACGCCGGTTACTGGCGCGAAGCGCGCATCGTACGCGGCGACCGGGCCGCGTCGCTCCTCAAGCGACTGGGGACGGACGACGCGGACACGCGGGCGTTCCTGCGCGCGACGCACGCGGCGAAAATGCTGCGCCAGCTCATTCCCGGGCGATCGGTGCGCGCCTACCAGAGCGCGGACGGAAAGCTGCTCGCCCTGCGATATCAGAACGATGGCGACGTCCTCCATGTCGAGCGCGACGGCGACGGTTTCCGCGTGAGCGAAAGCACGATCGAGCTCGAGCGGCGCGTGCTGGTCGCCTCAGGGGAGATCGATGGCTCTCTGTTCGGCGCCACCGATGCTGCCCATCTTCCCGAGATGGTGGCAATCCAGATCGCTGATGTCTTTGCGACCGACATCGACTTCCACCGGGATCTGCGCCGGGGCGATCGCTTCGCCGTCGCCTACGAGATGCACTACGACCAAGGCGAGCCGGTCCGGCCGGGCCGGATCCTGGCCGCCGAGTTCATCAACGACGGGAAAGCCTACCGCGCGCTCTGGTTCGAGTACGCCAAGGGACGGGGCGGATATTACACACCGTATGGCACGAACATCCGGAAGGCATTTCTGCGCTCACCGCTCGAGTTCTCGCGCGTTACGTCGGGCTACACCAACCGGCGCTACCATCCGATCCTGCGGAAATGGCGTGCACACCGCGGCGTGGACTACGGTGCGCCAGTCGGTATCCGCGTGCGGGCAACCGGCGACGGCGTCGTCAAGTTCGCCGGCCGCAAAGGCGGCTATGGCAACCTCGTGGTCTTGCGCCACCAGTCCAAGTACACCACTTGGTATGGACACCTGTCGCGGTTTGCCAGCGGACTGCGTTCCGGCGCGCGTGTGCTGCAGGGCCAAGCAATCGGCTATGTCGGAATGACGGGTCTCGCCACCGGGCCACACCTGCATTATGAATTCCGCGTCAACGGTGTGCACCGGAACCCGCTGCGGGTCGTGCTGCCCCCGGCGCCGCCGATCCAGGCCGCGCAACGGCCGGCTTTCGACGCTGCGGCGGCACCTCTGGTGGACATGCTGAACCTCTTGCGCGGCACCAACCTCGCGCGGCTCGACTGAGCGCCGTGACCGGCGACCAGGAACGGGTGATGAGTACTGGTAATGGGAGGTGGTGATGATTGGTGGTGATGTACGAAGTTGCAGGCGTTCTTCATCACCATTTCACGTCACCATTTTTCGTCACTGTTACTCATCACTTCTCTCGTATTATTGGCGTTCATCGGCGGCTGCATTCCGGGTTTGTGGGACAGCTTCCGGCCACTGCTTTCAGCGAAACTGAATGGCCGGCCTTTACATCGGCTTGATGTCGGGTACGAGCCTCGACGGCATCGACGCCATTCTCGCCGCGCCGCACGGACAGCAGTTCCATCTGCGGACCGCGCTTCATCGCCTCTTTTCGCCGCAGCTGCACAGACAGCTCCTCGCGCTGCAGGCATCCGGTCCGGACGAGCTGCGCCGTGCATCGCTCGCCGCTAACGAATTGACGCGGGCCTACGCGGCTGCCGTACGCTCGTTGCTCTTACGGGCGCGGGTTTCTGCAGGCGCAGTGACCGCTATCGGCTGTCATGGACAGACGGTAAGGCACCAGCCCGCCGCCGGCTACAGCGTTCAACTTGTCAATGGCGCCTTGCTCGCCGAGCTCACCGGGATCAACGTCGTATGCGACTTTCGCAGCCGCGATATCGCCGCGGACGGCGAGGGCGCGCCGCTGGTACCAGCGTTCCACAGCGCGATGTTCCGCACCCCGAGTCGCAGCCGTGCCGTGGTCAACATCGGTGGCATTGCCAACGTGACGAGTCTTCCCGCGCGGGGCGGGGTGACCGGGTTCGACTGCGGGCCCGGCAACTGCCTGCTCGACGCCTGGATCAGCGCGCGCCGGCACCTGCCGTACGACCGCGGAGGCGCCTGGGCGGCGCGCGGTCGTGTGGCGCCACACCTCCTCGACAAGCTGCTCG
Organism: Betaproteobacteria bacterium; assembly: GCA_029864385.1. Lineage (GTDB taxonomy): Bacteria > Pseudomonadota > Gammaproteobacteria > Burkholderiales > SG8-41 > SG8-41. The sequence goes on from JAOTTL010000008.1 coordinate 33,867, forward strand.
CCGACCCGTACTTTCGGCGCCGCCCGCCCAAAAGCGCCGGGCGCGAAACATTCAATCTGGATTGGCTCCGGCGCCGGCTCAATCCAAAGGATCGCGCCCCTGACGTGCAAGCAACCCTACTGGAGCTGACCGCACGCACGATCGCGCGTGCGGTGCAGACTCATTGCCGTGATGCGCGTGAAGTGCTGGTCTGCGGTGGAGGCGCGCGTAACCGCGCTCTCTTCGCCCGGCTCGCCGCGCTGCTGCCGAATCGGCGCGTTGTCATCACCGACGCCGTAGGCGTCGCCGCGGAGCACGTCGAAGCGCTCGCCTTCGCCTGGCTCGCCCGCCAAGCGCTGCGCCACAAGCCAGGCAATTTGCCGGCGGTCACCGGCGCGCGCGGTCCGCGCGTGCTTGGCGCGATCTATCCCGCCTGAGATCTACTGAACCGCGGAGACGCGGAGAGAAACAGAATCAAAACGGAACCGCCATGGCGCCAAGCACGCCAAGAATTCTATTCGTATTTTGTGATCAGTAATCGGCGTGTATCGGCGTTCATCGGCCGCTAAAAGATCCGCTCTTGGCTTTCTGCTTCTTGAATATGTTGATCAGCGTTTATCTGCGGTTAGATGTCTTTTGTATTACGACTTACGATTCACGATTCACGTTTCACGGCGCTTGGGCGGAGTCGCGGTTGCGCGGCCTGGCAAGCCCCGTTTTGCTTGCGGTCGCAAACGCAATCATTTCACGAACCTCATTGTTGTCCGGGTAGCGCTCACTCAGGCGCGCCACGGCCTCTGTCAGCGGGAGACCAAGTTTTAACATCGTGCGGAAAGCGTCGCGGACGATCCGGATACGCTCAGCGGAGAGGCCATTTCTCTCTAGACCAACCTTGTTCACTCCTCGCATGACCGAAGGGTAGCCGTCTGCGATGCAGTAAGGCAGGATGTCCTTCGTGACCTTGTTGAAACCACCGACGAAGGCAAACGCGCCGATCCGCACGAACTGGACGACGCCCGTTTTCGCGCTAACGATCGCATGGTCGCCGATATGGACGTGCCCGGAAATCTTCGCATCACAGCTGAGCGTCACCTTCTCCCCCAGCACACAGTCGTGCGCCACGTGGCTGTAGGAGAGCAGGAAACAGTTACTGCCGATGACGGTCGAGCCACCGTCCGATGCCGAGGCGTTGACCGTCGTGTACTCGCGGAAGATGTTGCCGTCACCGATTCGGACATAGCTCGCCCACTCACGTCGGAATCTGAAATCCTCCGCCAGCGTGCCGAAGCAGCAGAAGGGATAGATCTCGTTGCCCTCGCCCACGATCGTGTTGCCAGCGACCACGACGTGCGCGTGCAGAACGTTGTTCCGGCCCAGCCTGACGGTTTCCCCGATGTGGCAGTAGGGCCCGATCTGACAGCCCGCGCCAATCTCGGCGCCGGGCTCGACGATCGCGGTGGGGTGAATGTCGCTTGAAGCCATTTACAAAAAAAGGCGGCATAGCCGCCTTTCTCGCACCCTGATTTTTCGGCTTATGCGGAAAACGAAGAGCCGCAGCCGCAGGTCGAAGTCGCGTTCGGGTTCTTGATCACGAACTGCGCCCCCTCGACGTTCTCCTGGTAGTCGATCTCCGCCCCCGTCAGGTATTGCAGGCTCATCGGATCGATGAGCAGCGTCACGCCGCCGCGCTGCAACGAAGTGTCGTCCTCGTTCACGGTCTCGTCGAATGTGAACCCGTACTGGAATCCGGAGCAGCCGCCGCCGGTCACGAACACGCGGAGTTTGAGCTCGGCATTACCTTCCTCGTCGATCAACTGCTTCACTTTCGCCGCCGCGGCGGCGCTAAACACCAGCGGTTCCGGAATCTGTTCGGTTACAGCGTTCATCGTCTACTCCTGAATGAATTCTTGCCCAACTCTACTCGGCAGCGGCGGGCTTGAACGGCACGACTTTTTCGGCCTTGCCATCGGTCTCGAAGACCAGCCGCCCCTGAACCACGGCGCCAAGCTGCATTTCCAGCTTCTTGTAGTGTACATCACCTGTGACATTGGCCTTGGCCTGCAGTTCAACATATTCGGCGGCGTAGACCGGGCCGACAATCGTGCCGTTGATAACCACGTGCGATACGTGGATTTCGCCTTCGATCTGCGCCTGCTCGGACAGCACCAGCGTGCCGGGCTTGCCATCCGCCGAAGACACGTTCCCGCGCACCCTTCCGTCCACGCGTAGGCCGCCGGTGAAAAGGATGTTGCCCTCGACCATGGTGCCGGCCCCGATCAGACAATCGATGCGGTTTTGCGGCTTGCTGTTTCCCTTGTTCCCGAACATGTCCCAGTCCTCAGGAAACCGTTACGGTTTCCGTTAGTTTAGGCTGAGTCGCGCCTTTTTCAAAGACCCGAACTTGCATGCTTTTCACGACCGCTTCAGGCGAAATCCTGAACGTTCCCTCGACACGCTGAAAAAACTTGAATCTCAGCTCGTAATCCGTGACCTTTTTCTCGTTCTCGGCGGGCAGCATGAGCACGTATTTTCGGTCCCCCTGCTCGAGCTTGAGGACAAACTGCAATTTGCCCTTGAATTCGCGGACGCGCTGGCCCGTCTGAACCAGCAGCAGCCGATAGCGATATTCCCCGGGCACGGCGTCGCGCCGCACGCGAAAGCGATTGACGGTTAGCGCGGCGGCCTTGCTCTCCGCCGCCATGAGCGACTGGAAGAACGCGAGGTCCTCCCTGAGGGCGGCATTTTCTGCCGAGAGCGTTTTGACCTGCCGCTCCAGATCGCTATAGGTCGCGCGCTCGATCTGGAGCTCGCGCCTGGACGTCGCGACCTTGCTGCTCATCTCGGCAAGCGTAGCGTCGCGCTGCCGGATCTCCTCGCGCAGCTGCGCGAGATCGCGCGCCGCCTCGCTCTGGCGGAACCCGGCCAATTCCATCCCGTACTGATAGGTCACCCACCCCGCGCCGACCATAACAACGCAGAACCCCGTGAACGTCAGCGCGCGCCAGTACCACGGCATGTGCGCGCGTACGGCCACGCGCCGCGCGGTGATCCCGAACTTGCGTCGTAGTGTGCCCAGACGTGACATCGCGCGCGGCCTCAGGGCAACAGCGCGAGCTGCTCGAGTCCCGTGCTTTCAGGAAAACCAAACATGATGTTCATGTTCTGCACCGCCTGGCCCGCGGCGCCTTTCACCAGGTTGTCGATCACCGACAGGACGACGACGATGTCGCCACCGCGCGGCTGATGCACGGCAATACGGCAGAAATTCGCACCGCGCACCGAGCGCGTATCGGGATGGCTGCCCGCGGGCATGACGTCCACAAAGGTCTCCTTCGCGAAGCGGCTTTCGTACAGCGCCTGCAATTCCGCTTTTGCCGTCAGGCGCGCGTACAGCGTGGCGTGGATGCCGCGGATCATCGGCGTGAGGTGCGGCACGAAGACGAGGCCGACCGCGCGCCCCGCTATGCCAGACAAAACCTGCGTGATCTCGGGCTGGTGGCGATGGCCGGCAACACCGTACGCCCTGAAGTTGTCGGAGGCCTCCGCAAGCAGCGTGTGCACCTCGGCTTTGCGACCGGCGCCGGAAACGCCGGATTTCGCATCGGCAATGAGATGGTCCACATCGACGATACCGGCCTCGAGCAATGGCAGGAAGCCCAATTGGACCGCAGTTGGATAACAACCGGGGTTCGCGACGAGACGTGCCTCCCGGATGCGCTCGCGGTGAAGCTCCGGCAAGCCATAAACCGCCTCGGCCACCAGCTCGGGGCAGGCGTGCTTGACGCCGTACCATTGTTCCCACAGCGCGACATCCTTGATGCGGAAATCGGCCGCAATGTCGATGATGCGTACGCCGGCGTCCACCAGCGCGCGCGCCTGCTCCATTGCCACGCCGTTGGGCGTCGCGAAGAACACCAGGTCGCAGGACGCCAGCTCGGCCTGCGCGGGATCCGAAAATTTCATTCCGATCCGTCCCCGCAGATTCGGGAACAGTTCGGCCACGCCCATACCCGCCTCTTTGCGCGAGGTGATGGCCTTCAGCTCGCATTTCGGATGCTGGGCGAGCAGGCGCAGCAGCTCGACACCGGTATAACCGGTACCGCCGACGATGCCGACTGTGATGCCGTTCTTCGCCATCTTGCTGCTTTCCGGCTCCAGAGACGACAAAGCCGCCCGCAGGCGGCTTGGTCGCGGACCATGTCTGTTACCGCTTCGAAAACTGCTTGCGGCGGCGCGCCTTGCGCAAGCCCACTTTCTTGCGCTCCACCTCGCGGGCATCCCGCGTCACCAGGCCCGCCTTTTTGAGCGGCGGCTTGAGCGCGGCGTCGTAGTCGATCAATGCCCGGGTGATGCCATGGCGCACGGCACCGGCCTGCCCGTTTTCGCCGCCACCGTTGACGTTGACCTTGATATCGAAGCTCGTGGTGGTGTTCGTCAACTCGAGCGGCTGGCGCACGATCATGCGGCCGGTCTCGCGTGAGAAGAACTCGTCCACCGGCTTGCCATTCACCGTGATGTCGCCCTTGCCCGGCCGGATAAAAACGCGCGCCACCGCGCTTTTGCGGCGGCCCGTGCCGTAGTTGTGCTGTCGTTGGATTGCCATGGTACCTCTAGATGTCCAGTTGTTTGGGCTGCTGCGCGCTGTGCGGATGGCCCTCGCCGGCGTATACCTTCATCTTGCGCAGCATGGCGTAACCGAGCGGCCCCTTGGGCAGCATGCCCTTCACCGCCAGGCGCAGCACCCGGTCGGGATGGCGTGCGTGAAGCTTGGCAAAACTGGCGCTGTAGATGCCTCCCGGATACGAACTGTGCCGGTAATAGATCTTTTGATCCGCTTTCTTGCCGGTCACGCGCAGTTTGTCGGCATTGACCACCACGATATAATCCCCTGTGTCGACATGCGGCGTGAACTCGGGCTTGTGCTTGCCGCGCAGCCGCCGCGCAATCTCGGCCGCCAGCCTGCCCAGCACTTTGCCGGACGCATCCACGACATACCAGCCGCGCGAGACTTCGTGCGGTTTTGCGGAAAACGTCTTCATTGGGTTTCTTGCGCGCTTGCGCGTTTTGCGGAAAAGGGCGAATTCTATTGCAAATCAGACGCCTGTGTCAAATTTTAGGCGCTAGTGAACGGCGAGCCGCGGGCGGCGCGAGCGGAGCGGAGAAAAAAACCCTTTCGCACCCTAGTATTGTCTCCGCCCCCTGCTTCCCATCGACCGTTTACGGAGGGCTTGAAGCATCATGGATTGGCTGACGACTAACGCGATCGCGGCCCTGCTCCTGCCACCAGGGATCGTCTTGCTCGTTCTGCTGGTTGCATTGGTGCTGGCGTGGCGCCGGCCGCTCGCGGCCTGGAAGCCGCTCCTGCTCGGTTTCGTCGTGCTCTACGCCCTGTCCACCCCGTTCCTGGGACGTACGCTGCTACACATACTGGAACCGGCGTCCGCCAACCCGGC
>JAOTTL010000134.1:0-10366 GCA_029864385.1 Betaproteobacteria bacterium
TCGCATTCCTGCCGAAAGGATCGCTCGTGGTCTATACGGACGGGCGCACCGACGACTCGAGAATGCGCCTGAGCGCCACGCCGGAGCATTATCTGCGCGGTCGCCTGGAGCGGGACTACATCGGCCGGCTGCCAGAAGATTCGAAGACGGTTCCCATGGTCGTGCTCGTGAACGGGGGTTCCGCCTCTGCCTCCGAGATCGTCGCCGGAGCGCTGCAGGATCACGAGCGCGCAGTCATCATGGGCCAGCGCACGTTCGGGAAGGGCTCGGTGCAAACGATCCTGCCGCTCGGGAACAACACGGCCATCAAACTCACGACCGCGCGCTATTACACGCCGAATGGGCGCTCGATCCAGGCCAAGGGCATCGAGCCCGACATTCCTCTGGACGATGGATCGGCCGGACGGACCAGCGCGCTCAAGCTGCGCGAGGCCGATCTCACGAAGCATCTGGAAGAGGCCGCCACGGAAAAGCCGACGGCAACGGAGGCCGCCGCGAAACACTATGACTTCCTACCGGAGCCGCGGCCAACGGACGTCGATGAGAAGCTGCTCAGGCCGGAGCCGGGCCAGATCGTGTCCAAGCACGATTACGAGCTTAACCAGGCCATCGCGTTTCTGAAAAGCCGCAGTGGAACGAAAACCAACTAGCGTTGCGGCGCGAGTGCCGCGCCGCTCTGCAACGCCCGGCGCCAGCCGGGCGTTTGTTTTTGGGCGTTCGCCGCGCGCAGCGCCGTGTGAGCGCAATGGATGACCGTCAACTGCTGCGCTACAGCCGGCACATCCTGTTGCCGCAGATCGGCGTCGAGGGTCAGGAAAAGCTACTCGCCGCGCGCGCCCTCGTGATCGGAGCGGGCGGACTCGGCTCGCCCGTCGCGCTCTACCTCGCATCAGCAGGTGTCGGGCACATCGTCCTGTGCGACGACGAGGACGTCGACCTCACCAATCTGCAGCGCCAGATCGTCCACCGCACGGAGTCGATCGGGCTGAAGAAGGTGGAATCGGCCCGCGTCACGTTGGCGGCAATCAACCCGGAAGTCCAGGTGGTCACGCTCGCGGAACGGGTGGACGAACAGCGCCTGCGAACGCTCGCCGCGCAGGCGGATGTCGTTATCGACGGGAGCGACAACTTCGTCACCCGGCACGCGGTAAACCGGGCCTGCGTGCGACTGCGCAAGCCGCTGGTGTCCGGCGCGGCGGTGCGATTCGACGGGCAGGTTGCGGTGTTCGACCTGCGGGCCGCGGATACACCTTGCTATGCCTGCCTCTTTCCGGAGCACGGCGAGTCGGAAGACGTGCGCTGTGCCGTCATGGGCGTCTTCGCCCCACTGACCGGAATCATCGGCTCAATCCAGGCAGCCGAGGCACTCAAGCTGCTGGCGAACACGGGCGAGACGCTCGCGGGAAGGCTCATGCTCCTCGATGCGCTGACAATGCGGGTGCGCACGATCAAGCTCGCGAAAGACCCGGCTTGCCCGGTTTGCGGAACGGCGACGGCCGCCCCCAAGGTTTCAGCCCGCGGTTGAAACTCACCCGGCAGGTGACTCTCCGCCGGCAAGCCTCACGCCGGCCGCGTCGCGATCGCGACAGCCGTATTCGACGCGGCGCTCACGACGGCTGATTGAGCAGCGCCTCCAGATCCCGCGTGATCTGTTCCAGATCCGGGCCGCTGCGCCCCTGGTGAGCAAGCAGAACCCGTGACGGGAAATCCATGAGGGTGGGCGTATGGCCGGTGTTGCGATTGCGGGCGGCCGTCTGTAATGCCGACGCCAGATGTCCCTTGAAGCCCACCCGCTGGCTTTCCGCCGCGTCGGCGATCGCCTGCTGCGCGCGCGCGATGCCGATCAGCAGTTCGGCCAGTTGCGTGGAGGTGATATTCGCCATCGCGTTGTCCCCTTGGTTGATTAGCCGTGCCGCGGCCTGGCACTGGCAGCGGCGAAAAACACTAGGCGATCACGCCTTCCATGATCTGCCGCCACTGCTTCGCCCACAGCTCGGCGGGGTCGCGTTTAAAGCCGCTCTTGGCAAACTGATGCCAGCGACCAATGACGAAGCACATGAGGAGGTTCGCCTGTGCGGCGATGTCCACCTCGGCCGCGATCTCGTTCTGGGTGACGCCAAAGCGCAGCGCCTGCTTGAGCACCGCCTCAAGGCGATCGTGCAGCTGGTTGATGCGCGCCTGCAGACGCTCGTCCTCGTTGACCAGAGCATCGCCAATCAGCACGCGTGTCATGCCGCGGTTCTTCTGCGCAAACCCGAGCAGCACCGCGATGATCGCTTCCAGCTGACGCAGTCCGCTCTTTTCCTCCGCCGTGATCTTGTTCACCAGCGCAAACAACGTCTGTTCGACGAACTCGATCAGTCCCTCGAACATCTGGGCCTTGCCCTTGAAGTGCCGGTAGAGCGCCGCCTCCGACACGCGCAGCCGCGCCGCCAGCGCCGCCGTGGTGACCTTCTCGCCCGCGGGACGCTCCAGCATCTCCGCCAGCGTCTGTAGGATCTGGTCCTTGCGCTCGCCCGTTCTCGCCGCCATGTTCCCGTCCGCGCCGGTGTCCGGACACCTATTGTAAACAGGCCAGTCTACGGGGCAACTGCATGAGGCTCGGCACGCTCACGTCCACGAAATCCCGTGCCTTGGCCGACCGCGTGACCCACACCGTTTTCATGCCGAGCCGGCTTGCTGTACGCAGGTTCTCGATTGAATCCTCCACCATGATACAGCGATGCGGCTTGAGGTGGTTGGTGCGGCACAGGCGCAGGAAACCGTAGCTGTCCGGCTTGGGGCGGTAGCGCGTGTGTTCGATCGAGAACACGTCGTGAAACAGGTCGGCGATCGAGAGCGCCCGCAGCACGGCGCGCGAATAATGCACCGGAGAATTCGAGAAGACATACTTGCGCCCCGGCAGCCTCCGGACGATTGTGCGCAGCTGCGGCTCGCGCACCAGCATGCGCTCGAGCGCCGGGAACTGGTGCGTGTGCCAGAGAAAGTGCTTCGGATCGGTGGCGTGATGGCGCATCAGCCCGAGAAGTGTGGCCCCGTAGCGGTGCCAGTAATGGCGCCGCAACTCACCCGCGGCGGCCTCGTCGAGCCCGAGGTGCGCCTGCAGATAGGCGGTCATCGCGCGGTTGATGTGCGGAAAGATGTGCGGTACGGCGTTGTGCAGCGTGTTGTCGAGATCGAAGATCCAAGCGCGCCGCCACATCGGTTACCCCCTAAGAACGGCCTCGAGGGCGGCGCGCATAACACGCCGACCTGTCGTGCGGCTCGTTTCTTCGATGTCTGACCTTATGAATCTAGTCGTCAATAAGGATTTTGCGGCGCTTCTTCGCCGCACAATCCTAGCGGCGGCGGATCAGCGTGCCGACGCCCTCGTCGGTAAGAACCTCAAGCAGCAGCGCGTGCTCGACCCGTCCGTCGATGATGTGGCAGCTGTTGACGCCGTTCTTCACGGCCTCGAGCGCGGAGCCGATCTTGGGGAGCATGCCGCCGGAGATCGTGCCGTTAGCGAACAGTTCGTCGATCTTGCGCGCGCTCAACCCGGTGAGCAGCTTGCCGTTCTTGTCGAGTACGCCCGGCGTGTTGGTGAGAACGATCAGCTTCTCGGCCTTGAGCACTTCGGCGATCTTGCCGGCGACGAGATCGGCGTTGATATTGTAGGTCTCGCCCTTCGCACCGAAGCCGAGCGGCGCGATCACCGGGATGAAGTTGTGAGCGTAGAGCTGATGCACGATCGCGGGGTCGATGCTCTCGACCTCGCCGACCTGGCCGATGTCGAGCAGGGCGTCGGTATCGGCGCCACCCCGCACCAGCATTTTCTTCGCGCGGATCAACCCGCCATCTTTCCCGGTGAGGCCCACCGCGCGCCCCCCGTGCTGGTTCATCAGATTGACGATTTCCTTGTTGACCTGGCCGCCCAGCACCATTTCGACGACGTCCATCGTCTCCGCATCGGTCACCCGCATGCCCTGGACGAACTCGCCCTTCTTGCCGACGCGCTTGAGCAGGTCGTCGATCTGCGGGCCGCCACCGTGCACGACTACCGGGTTCATGCCGACGAGCTTCAGCAGGACAACATCGCGCGCGAAGCTGTGCTTGAGCGTCTCGTCGGTCATCGCGTTGCCGCCGTACTTGATGACGATGGTCCTGCCGTGGAAGCGCTGGATGTACGGCAGCGCTTCGGCGAGGATCTTCGCTCTGTCTGCGGCAGAGGTACCGGTCAGGGCCATGGGTGGCGGGCAGCACGTGGTGGTTGGTTTGGCGGCGGCTGCCTATTCTACGGCAAAAAAATGCGGCAGGCCTTCCAGCCTGCCGCATTTTTTAAAACGTCCGAATTTGTTTCGTAACGAATCGTACGGTAGAGAAAACGGCGGCTAACGCCGCCGTTTTCTTATTGGATGGTGATTCGCTTCGCCTGAACCGCCGCCTTCTTCGGCAGTGTCAACTCGAGCACGCCATCGGCGTATTTCGCCGTCGCCGAAGCTTCATCCATCGTCTGCCCGAGGGTAAATGCACGATACAGCTTGCCCGCATAACGCTCGGAACGCAGGACACGCTCATCGTTCTTCACGTCCCTTTCGTGCTTCACTTCGGCGCCGACCGCGACGGTATCGCCGTCGATCGTAACGTTGATATCTTCCTTTTTCACGCCGGGAAGCTCCGCGCGCAGCGTATAAGCCTTGTCGTTCTCGGATACGTCAACGCGAAATGTTCCGGTGCCGCTCGGATGACCCTCGAAGCTCACCGGGCGCACGAAAAAACCACGGAACAGATCATCCAGCGTGTCGTCAAAAGGGCTGAAACGGGTGAGATTAGCCATAACCATTCTCCGTTAAAAAAAAGGATGGCGCGTTGCGCCGACAGAAGCCATATAGGAGCCGCCGCGCGGTTTTCAAGGGTGCCGCAGCCGGGAACGCGGCCGGCCGGCGCAACCAATTGATTTTACGTCGCTTGCCGAAGGCGGTCCGCTGCCACCTAGGGCCAGGCGCCGCGGTGCCGAGTGCGGTCATGACAGACCGAGATCACCCCGGCGCATTGGTAAGGCCGAGCGGGCGCACGCGTGTCTTGGCGCGTCGCGCGGTGCCTCACGGGATCGGCTGCGGGAACGGCGTTACCGGCGCGGAAGCCGTCGCCTCCGTTCAAGATCACCGGAGAAGCAACTCCGTTTTGCTATAATTTCCCCTCGCGAGACATCATGCACCTGATCATCGCCTCACTGCTGCTGGCACTCGCCTCGTCCCACGCCCAGACAGCTCCGCTTCCGGTCCCGCCCATCCCGGCGATCGCGGCCAAAGCTTACCTGCTACTCGATTTCAACAGCGGGAAGCGCCTTGCCGAGCAAAATCCCCAAATGCGGATCGACCCGGCGTCGCTCACCAAGCTGATGACCGCGTACCTCACCTTCGCAGCGCTCAAGCAGGAGCGAATCCGTCCCCATCAGCAGGTCCCGGTCTCGGTCAAAGCATGGCGGACCATCGGTTCCCGCATGTTTATCGAGCCACGCAATCCAGTCACCGTGAAACAGCTGATGAACGGCATGATCGTGCAGTCCGGCAATGATGCCAGCATCGCGCTCGCCGAGGCCGTCGCAGGCAGCGAAGAGGTGTTCGTCCAGCTGATGAACCGGGAGGCGCAGCGCCTTGGCCTGAAGAACACTCACTTCGTGAACGCAACCGGGCTGCCGCACGCCGAGCACTACTCGACGACCGAGGATCTCGCGCTGCTGGCGGCCGCCATCATCCGTGATTTTCCGCAGTACTATCCGCTCTACTCCCAGAAGGAATTCACCTACAACAAGATCAAGCAGGCCAACCGCAACCGCCTGTTGTGGACCGATCCCACCGTGGACGGCATGAAGACAGGCTACACGAAGAACGCCGGCTACTGCCTCATCACATCAGCAAAGCGCGGCGAGCATCGCCTGCTCTCTGTCGTGCTGGGCGCGGCGAGCGAGGCGCGCCGCGCCGCCGAGAGCCGGAAGCTGCTCAATTACGGGTTCCAGTTCTACGACAGCTTCCGCGTCCACGCCAAGCAACAGCCCGTGGCGACTTTGAAGGTGTTCAAGGGCGCGGCGGACACGGTGAAAGCCGGCTTCCTCACCGACCTCTACGTGACGCTGCCCAAGGGCCAGCGGAGCAAGCTCACGGCCGCGGTCGAAAGCCTGCAGCCGCTGCTGGCGCCGATCAATGTCGGTCAACAGGTCGGCACGATGAAAGTCATGCTCGACGGAAAACCGTACCGCAAGCTGGCGGTGGTTGCGCTGGAGAACGTGCCTCTCGCGGGCATCCTGGGACGCAGCTGGGATTCCCTTCGATTGCTGTTCCATTAGCCGCGGGCGGGCGTCCCGTCGGTGTAGACTTTCCGTTTTCGACTCTTCGACGGCAACATGCCGCATTTCTCCAGCTTCGCGAGGGCAGGATGAACGAGATTGTCTATCTCAACGGCGAATTCATGCCGCTCGAAAGCGCCCGCATTCCGGTGCTCGACCGCGGGTTCATTTTTGGCGATGGCGTTTACGAGGTGATTCCCGTTTATTCGCGGCACCCGTTCCGCCTGCCCGAACATCTGGCACGCCTCCAGCGCAGTCTGGACGCGGCACGCCTCGACCCTCCTTTGGCGGAGGCGGAATGGACCCGGCTGGTGCACCAACTGATCGAGCGCAACGCAGCCGAGGACCAGGGGGTCTACCTGCAGGTCACGCGCGGCGTCGCCAAGCGGGACCACGCGTTCCCGAACGGCGTCGCGCCCACTGTGTTCATGATGAGCAATCCTCTGGTCACACCGTCGCGCGAGCTGGTCGAGCGCGGAGGCTCCGCCATCACGACCACCGACTTTCGGTGGCTTCGCTGTGACGTGAAGGTCACCTCGCTGCTGGCAAACTGCTTGCTGCGGCAGCGTTCGGTCGATGCTGGCGCCGATGAAGTCGTGATGTTCCGCGACGGTTATCTTACGGAGGGCTCGTCAAGCAACGTCTTCGCGGTGAGGGGCGGCGTACTCCTCGCGCCCCCGAAAAACCATCTCGTGCTGCCGGGCATCACCTATGACGTGGTGCTCGAACTCGCGGCTGCGAATGGGGTGCCGATCGAGGCGCGCGAGGTTGCCGAAGACGAGGTCCGCAGCGCCGACGAGTTGTGGCTCTCCTCGTCGTCAAAGGAAGTGCTCGCCGTCAGCACCCTGGATGGGCGACCGGTCGGCGATGGTAAACCGGGCCCGGTTTTCAAGCGGATCTACCAGGCATTCCAGGAGTTCAAGCGCAAGATCATGCGTCAGGCGGCCTGATCTCGCGCCGCACCGATGGAATCCTCGCCGCTCCAATATCCCTGCGACTTCCCGATCAAGATCCTCGGCAACACGCAGGCGGGCTTCGCGCAGGCCGTGCTCGATATCATTCAACGGCACGCCCCCGAGTTCGACGGCGCCAGCATGGGGATGAAAACGAGCAAGCGCGGCCGCTACCTCAGCGTCACCTGCGTGATCCGCGCGACCTCGCGCGACCAGCTCGACGGCCTCTATCGCGAGCTCTGCGACCACCCGATGGTAGTCATGGTTCTCTAGAGGCTATCGCCAGAATCAAAAAAACATTATTAGCCGCAGATAAACGCAGATAAACGCCGATCAAAAACCCAGGAAAAACGCCGTCTTTCGATCCCGGTGGGCATTTATCGGCGTCCCGTCCCTCAGCCCCTCTCCTCTCCCTAGACGAGGGAAAGGGGAGGCTTGAGCCTTCCCTTTTCCATTCGGGAGCAGGGGAAGGGATAAGGGATGGGCGGCTGCGTTTCGGTTCTTCGAGACAGCTTCTAGACTAGCGCTGCGCCGTCAGCTCTTCGGCTGGGTCATGAACTGGACGTTCTTGATCACGTCCGACGCGGTATAGCGGCCAATCGGCCCGGTCGCGTAGACCGCGTGCGCCAGGGTGCCATCGGGCTTTATGAGAAATCCCGTCGCGTGCAGGATCCGGCGCTTGGTTTCCCAGAATGCGCCGGTGAGTTCACTGATGCGTTCCGGATCCAGGCCGTAGGCGACCGGAAACGTCACGCCGGTCTCCTCGACCATGCGCCGCGCGTCCTGCTCGTTGTCCACGGACGCCGCAAGCACTTCGACGCCGAGTTTCTTGAGCTCGGCCAATTTTTGCTGGAAGTCAGCAAACTGCTGACGGCAGTACGGTCACCAGTGGCCGCGATAAAAGAGCAACGAACCCCAACGGCCCGACCATGCCCCCGGCAAGGACAGCTTCGTCCCATCGAGCAATGGGAACTCGATGTCCGGAAAGCGGGTGCCCGAGTCGAGTTTAATGCTGCTCGCTTGCGTCATGTCGTTTCCTCTCCTTTCTTACTGTCACCGCGCGGCGGGCTTTTTCTTCTTCTGTTTGCGCCGTCGAGTCTTGCCATGGCTGCCACGGAATAACTTGCCACGGAGCGTACGTTGATCACCTTTGCCCATTTCTGGTCTCCCCGAGTCTGCGTATGCGGTCGCCGGGGCAATTCTACCCCCAAAATCCGGCCGAGGTCGCGGCGGGGAAGCCACCCCGGGCGCTCGGGTATGGGTTGCCTGCCGTCGTGTTAGCTTGGATTCCTCGCGCGGCTCATCGAGCAAGTCGGTCCAGTTGACGGTCGTGAACGCGCGCGAGCAGCAGAAGCGATGCAACGGCCGCGGTCAACGCGAGAAACATGTCCCACTGGGTATCCCACTCATCGCCTTGCGTTCCGAGGAACTCGTGGGCCCCTTGGCCCAACGCCAGCGCTGCCCACCATTCGATGAGTTCATAGAAGGCACTGACGGCAAGACAGATGCAAAGCGTCACGAAAAACAGGAACTTGCCCCTTGGAAGCGTGAATACCCGTATCAACAGTTCCCGCACCACGATCGCCGGCATGAAACCCTGCGCGAGATGTCCGAGCCGGTCGTAGGGATTGCGCGCGAGTTCGAGCCATTCCTGGACCCAGAAGCCTGCGGGCACACGAGCATAGGTATAGGCGCCGCCCACGATCAAAATCAGGCCATGAATGCAGATGAGGGCATACGTCAGCCCGGTGAGCGGGAACGTGTACCTCGTCGCAAGCATGACCGGAAGCGCGACGAGCACCGGCGCCACCTCCATCAGCCACGTGATGCGGTCGTACGGCGCGATGCCCGAGGCGACCAGCGCAAGCACCCAGATAAGGGTGATGATAGCAACGCTGCGGGCCGCGACGCCTTCCGGCACGTTCATGCCGTGTACCTCATTCGTGTTTCCGGATCGTTATCAACTCGCTCGCAAGAATCACCCTCAAGTCTCCTTCTGGACCTGTGAGCAGATCAGGCATGCGCTGGCACTGTGCGTGCAACTTGTCGGCGCCCAGCCCGAGTAAGGATGCCTTGCACTCTTCCCGGATGCGCAGAATCGCCCCCACTACTCCCCGAGGTTACGTCCATCTTCCCGGTCGTCGCTCGCGGCCAGGCGGATCATGGTCGTCACGCGGCGCTTCAGCTCCGCGAGGAACTCCTTTTCGAAACGCCGTCCACGGCCGCCGTATAAGTGCCTCCCGTCCGGGAGGTGCAGTAATAAGGAGTTTGTCGGATCAACGCCCGACAAACTCCTCGGTTGCGGCATTGTCCTACGGTTCTTATCATCTAACAATCGTTAAACTGGACGCGGCGCGCCGGTTTAACTCCGCGCGTTCGAACGGACGAATGGATTGCCGTTCAACACGCGGTGGGCCCGGGATAACGACAGTGAAAACGATCGCAGCCGAAGTAACCACCGGCCCGGGTGCGCACGCACCCCAAACCCGCGTGCGCCGCCTCGGCTTGGTGGATTACGAGCGGACCTGGCATGCGATGCGGGAACTGACCGCCGCGCGGACGCCGGAGACGCCCGACGAGATCTGGATGCTCGAGCATCCACCGGTATACACGCTCGGCGTGGCCGGTCGCAGCGGACATCTCCCGCGCGGCGCCAACACGATCCCCGTGATCAAGGTCGATCGCGGCGGCCAGATCACTTTTCACGGGCCCGGGCAGGTCGTGGTGTATCTGCTGCTCGACATGCGGCGCCGCGGCCTCACGGTGCGGCCGCTCGTCCGGATCATGGAGCGGGCCGTGATAGACTTGCTCGCCGCGTACGGCATTGGTGCCGAGGGGCGCACCGAGGCGCCTGGAGTCTACGTAAGCGGGGCCAAGATCGCAGCACTCGGGCTGCGCGTGAAGAACGGCTGTTGCTATCACGGCATCGCGTTCAACGTCGATATGGACCTCTCGCCATTTTACGCTGTCGACCCGTGCGGTTACCCCGGGCTTGCGGTCACCCAGGCGCGCGATCTCGGCATTGCCGGCTCCGCGGAACGCCTGGGCGAAGAGCTGATCGATCATTTAGTGAAGTACCTGCCATGAG
>JAOTTL010000316.1:0-2580 GCA_029864385.1 Betaproteobacteria bacterium
TAGTCAACGAGGCCGGCGAAGAGGTGGACCGGGCGAGAGCCGTCTATCTGGCCCTTTGGAAGCCCCTGGTAACCACCGCTGTCCCCAATCGCCTATCACGCTGCCGGGGAGTAGGCGTCCGGTCCGCCCATGGCCGCGAGCTCTTGCTCACGCGCGCAGGTGCGTGACGATGGCCTCCACCAAGGAGGTCATCGATGACGAAGCTCGAGCAGATGCGTGAGGTGTTCAGTCGCCTGGAGAGAACCGGACTGAGCATGAAGGCCTTCGCGGCGCGCGAGGGCATTTCGTACACGACGATGCAGTACTGGCGCCGGCGCCTGGGCGGAGGGCGCAAGAAGACCGCCGACAGGCAGAAGACCGTCGTCCTGAGTCCCGTCCGCGTCGTCCCCGACGCGGCACCGCCCGCCGAGCGCAAGGGCTTCGAGGTCTGGCTCTCGAACGGCGTCTCGGTCGAGGTGCCGGCCGGCTTCGACGAGGGCGAGTTGCAGCGGCTGGTCGGGGTGCTCTCGGGATGCTGAGCCTGCCGCCCTCGGTGCGCATCTTCTTGGCGCGCGGGGCGACGGACATGCGCAAATCGTTCGACACGCTGGCCTCGCTGGTGTGCGACGTGATCGACCAGGATCCGCAGTCGGGCCACCTGTTTGTCTTCGTCAACGGCCGACGCAACCGCGTGAAGATCCTGTGGTGGGACCGGTTCGGCTATTGCCTGCTGGCCAAGCGCCTCGAGCACGGGCGGTTTCGCATCTATGACCAGGCCGGCGGCGGTATCTCGCACTACGAGATGTCGTCGAGTGATCTGCTTCTTCTGCTCGATGGCATCGACCTTCGACGTGCGCGACGACGAGTTTCCCACGACGAGCTGACGACGCGCGTTTCCGCCTGAATCCCGGACGCGATTGCACGTGCGCCGCCGATGTAGAATGTGGTGGGCACGAGGATGGAAAGCGGTGGCAGGCTGCAGTCCTTGCTCGAGGAATTCGAGAAGCTGCGCGAACGACTCGAAGTGCTCGAGCGCGAGAATCGGATCCTGCGTGAGGAGAACGCGCTGCTCAAGCGCGGCCTGTTCGGCCGCGGCACCGAGCGCATCGATCCCAGCCAGCTCGCCCTGTACGAGACGGGGCAGGCCGCCATCCCCGAGCCCGCCGCGCCCGCGGAGGCTGCGCCCCGCAAGGACAAGCGCGGCCACGGCCGCGCTCCCTTCGCTGCCGACCTGCCGCGCGAGGTGATCGAGCTCGATCTCTCCGAGGACGAGCGGTCGTGCCAGCACTGTGGCAAGGGCCTGCGACGCATCGGCGAGGAGATCACAGAGCGCGGGCACATCGTGCCGGCGCGGGTGGTGGTGCGCCGCTACGTGCGGCCCAAGTACGCTTGCCCAGACGGGCACGCCGTGAAGACGGCCGCGCTACCCGACGGGGTGATCGATGGCGGCAAGTACGAGGCCTCGGTCTACGCCCACGTGGTGGCCTCGAAGTACAGCAATCACCTCCCGCTGCACCGCTTGGAGGGCATGCTCAAGCGCCGCGGGGTGCACCTGCCCAAGCAGACCATGTGGGACATGCTCTCGCGGGTCGACGAGCTGGTGGCCCAGCCGGTGCTGGCGCAGATGCGGCGCGAGCTGCTGGCCGAGCCGGTCCTGCACTCCGACGAGACGCCGGTGACGGTGTGCCTGGAAGACGGCAAGGGCAGCCGTACGGGCTACGCCTGGAACTGGCGCAGCCTGCGCGGTCGGGGGCCACCCAAGGCGCTGGTCGAATTCAGGACCAGCCGCAGTCGGGACGGGCCGCTGGCATTCCTGGGAGACTGGTCGGGAACGCTGATCATCGACGCTTACTCAGGCTTCGACAAAGTCGTGGCCCGCAACGACATCGTGCGCGCGGGCTGCTGGGCGCATGCACGGCGCAAGCTGAAGGACGCCCTGGACACGGGCTCGACGAGCGCGGCCTGGGTGCTGGCACCGGTGCAACGACTATTTGCGCTGGAGCGGGCCATGACGCAGCGGGCCGAACGCAAGGGCTGGTCCTTCGAAGAGCTGGTCGAGCTGCGGCGAGCGGTGCGCGCGCGCAGGTCGCGTGACCTGGTGGCGGTGATCCATGATCGGGCCTTCCAGCTTGCCAGCCAGCGCTCGACGCTGCCGAAGTCGGCGCTGGGCAAGGCGCTGAGGTACCTCGAGCGCCAACGCGAGCCGCTGGCGACTTTCCTGGATGACCCGCGCCTGCCGATCCACAACAACGACTCGGAGCGTGACCTGCGGCACGTGGCCGTGGGCCGGAAGAACTGGGTCGTGTTTGCCAGCCCGCGCGGAGGCGAGGTGGCCTGCCGGCTGTACTCGCTGGTGCTGTCGTGCCGGCAGTCGGGCGTCGACCCAGAGGCCTACATCGAGGCCGTGCTCGGTGCCATCTCGACGACGCCGGCCAGCCAGATCGCCACTCTCACGCCCTGGGGCTGGGCGGCGCGTACGCCCGCAACGCGCTGAGATCACTCCGGGACTGCCAGAGCAACGCTGCTCCGGAATGGGACGGCCGGACGCCTACCCTTCCGGGGCCATCCCCTCGACAGCGTGAGGCGTGGTGCGGTGCTCCT
>JAOTTL010000317.1:0-2553 GCA_029864385.1 Betaproteobacteria bacterium
CGGCGAACCGCCCTTGGGTTCGATACTCATGGCAATGCCCCACGCGCCTTCGATGCGCGAGGCCAGCTCCGGGGTCAGTTTCATCACCTGGTCGACATCGGTCGTGATCAGCCCGAGGGAGACCGGATTATCCTTGCCAGGCGGCAGCATCCACAGCTCCCATTCCGTGCCGGGGGCCATGGTCGGATGTTGCTGCGTCACCTTGATCCGGATGTAAGGCTCGCGCACTGCCTGCATCGAGGGCCAGGACACGGTCATTGCCGGTTGTCCCTGCGTGTCGTTCATGACCGCGACCATCGACATGGGCGGCTGGGCTTCGGGGGCTACGCCGATGACGATGGCGAGCACGAGCGCGAAGGCGGCCCCGGAGGCGGCGAGCCCACGCCACAGGGCAAGGCTCTGCCACCAGCGCGGCTTGCGTGCTTCGCCGGCGATGCGTTGCGAGAGCGCGTTCCATACGCGTGTCGGGGGCGCGATATCGGTACCGGCGCGCGCCAGCGGGGTGAGTTTAGCTTCCCAATCCGTGACCCGGCTGCGCAGCGCGGGGTCGTAGCGCATGAGCGCCTCGAAGCGCGCCCGTGCCCGGCCGCGGAGCGTTCCGAGCACGTATTCCGCGGCGAGCTTCTCGCCCAGTTCAGGATTGCGGTATCTCATGGATTCTCACCCTTCTCGAGGCAGCCCTTCAGACGCTCCAGGCCGCGCCGCACCCAGGTCTTCACGGTGCCCAGGGGCTGTTTCATGTGACCCGCCACTTCCGAATGACTCATCCCGTGAAAGAAGGCAAGCATGATGCTCTGGCGCTGCCGGGCTTCGAGGCCCTCGAGGCAATGCCCCAGCGCTGCTGCATCGCCGGCCGCCATCAGCTGTTCGACCGGCCCGGGATTCTCGTCCTGCCACGCTTCCACGGCGATCTCGTACTCATCGCCGGTCGCTTCCTGCTGCGGCCGGCGCAGCCAGTCCAGACACCGGTTGCGCACGATACTAGTCATCCAAGTGAGCGGCGCGCTCTTGGCGACGGCGTAGTCGGCGGCGTGGTTCCAGATGTTCATATAGCACTCCTGCAGCACCTCTTCAGCCCAGTCCTGTCTTCTCAATATACGTAGCGCAACGCCAAACAGTTTCGGCGCGGTGAGTGAATATAACTCACTGAATGCGCTCTGATTTCTAAGCGCGGACTGGGACAGGAGCTCGGCCAGCCGGCTGGCCTGGGCATCACGGAGCGGCTCGCTCATCGATTCTTCCCCTGCTGCCACAGTACGTCCGGGCGCCCCGCTTCGCGATTGAGCACTCGGGCAACGACGAACAAGAGGTCGGAGAGGCGGTTCAGATAGTGCACCGCGAACGCCGGCACGGTTTCCCTTGCGGCCAGCGCGACTACCCGGGTTTCGGCCCGGCGACAGACGGCCCGCGCAACGTGGGCGAGGGCGGCGGAGCGTGCGCCACCGGGCAGCACGAAGTCCCTTAGCGGCGGCAGCCCGGCATTGAACTGCTCGAGCAGCTGCTCCAGCCGGGCAACGTGGCTTTCGCTCATCAGGGCATGACCCGGGATGCTGAGTTCGCCACCCAAGTCGAAAAGGTCGTGTTGCGCATCGTGCAGGCCGGCGCTGACCCTATCAGGCAGGATTTCCGCGAGTAGCACGCCGAGGGCACTGTTCAGCTCGTCCACCGCACCGATTGCCTCGATGCGCGGCGCGTCCTTCGCAACTCGCGAGCCGTCGGCGAGGCCGGTCGTGCCGCTGTCGCCGGTGCGCGTATAGATTTTGGTAAGCCGATTGGCCATGCGGAACACCTTTTCCAATTATAGCGGGGCGCGACACGAGTTGCGCCGAGCGCCTGTGCGGGCCTATGCCGGCCCGCGAATAGCGTCGGTCTCGTTGCTTTATCATGTAGCCCATACGGTTCTGGTGCCCAATGTCATTTCCTCCAATTCCGGATCCCCATGGCGTGGCCGTGATGGCGCTTGTCGTTATCGCCCTCGTCATGTTCGCGTCCGGCCGGATCCCCCTCGAAACCTCTTCGCTGGTGATCGTCGGCCTGTTGGTGGTCGGATTCGAGCTCTTCCCCTATACCGTTGATGGTGCAACACTCCACTCGAGCGAATTCTTTTACGGCTTCGGTCATGAGGCCTTGGTCGCGGTGTGCGCGCTGATGATTCTTGGCCGCGGGCTCGAGTCGACCGGTGCGTTGCAACCACTCGCAACGGGCCTTGCGCGCCTTTGGACACGCTCTCCCGCATTTTCGTTCCTGGCCACTTTGGTGTGTGCCGCATTCTTCAGTGCTTTCGTCAATAACACGCCGATCGTCGTGCTGCTGCTGCCCATTCTCGTCGGCGTCTCGCTGCGCAGCGAGACACGGGCTTCCGCTGTGTTGATGCCCATGGGCTTCGCGACCCTGGTCGGCGGCATGGCCACCACGATCGGCACCTCGACCAACCTTCTCGTGGTCTCGGTGGCAGCGGACCTCGGGGTGAAGCGCTTCGAAATGTTCGACTTCGCATTGCCCGTCCTCGCGGCCAGCGTTCCGGCATTCGTGTATTTGTGGCTCGTGGCGCCA
>JAOTTL010000135.1:0-10180 GCA_029864385.1 Betaproteobacteria bacterium
GTGCTCTCGGTGATCTCGAGCTCGAGGCAGCGCGGCGGCAGCCCCGTTTGCTCGAGCACCCTGGCAATCGTGGCGGGCAGGTCCTGCTGCCGGAACTGGGTCGGGGAGAGATTGACCGCGACCGGAAACTCGAGGCCTATTCTGCGCCACTCGGCGCATTGCCGGCAGGCCATCTCCAGCACCTGTTCCCCGATCTGCACGATGAGGCCGGCCTCCTCCGCGATCGGGATGAATGTGCTCGGCGCCACGGCGCGCCCGCCATGGGTCCAGCGCAGGAGCGCCTCGGCGCCGCGTATCGCGTGCGTCGCGAGGTCGACCTTGGGCTGATAGACGAGCTCGAAGCCCGCATTCTGGATCGCTGCGCGCAATCCGGCTTCGATCTGCAAACTCTCGTGAGCGCGGGCGTTGAGGTCGTGGGTGAAGAACCGGAAGGTCCCCCGGCCCGTGGACTTGGAGGCAGACATTGCTGCGTCGGCATTACGCAGGAGCGCGTCCGGATCGAGTCCGTCCCCCGGATGCATCGCAACGCCGATGCTTGCCCCCACGACGACCGCTTGTCCGTCGACGTCGTACGGCTCGGCGCAGACCTGCAGAATCCTCTGCACGGCCACCGCGACGGGCAGGTCGTCGGCGCCCGCTAGCACGGCCACAAACTCGTCGCCGCCGAAGCGGGCCAGGGTGTCGGTATCGCGCACGCAGCCGCGCAACCGATCGGCCACCTGTTTCAGCAGCTCGTCGCCGCCGTGGTGCCCGAGCGACTCGTTGATGTTCTTGAAGCGGTCCAGGTTGATGAAGAGCACGGCGACCAGCTCGCTGCGCCGGCGCACGCGGGTCAACGCCTGCGCCAGCCGGTCGCGCAGCAGCGAGCGGTTGGGCAACCCCGTCAGCGTGTCGTGGTGCGCGACGTGGCGGATGCGCTGCTCGGCAAGCTTACGCTGGGTGACGTCGCGCGAGGTCAGCACGATGCCACCGATGCCCGATTCGTGCAGGAGGTTGGTGCCGACGCCCTCGAGATGGATCCAGCGGCCCTCGGCGTGACGAAACCGGAACTCGATCGGGTCCGTTACCGGCAGCCCCGCCACGAGCGCCCGGAAGCCGGCCTCCACCGCTGGCCGGTCGCGGGGGTGGATGGCCTCGAAGGGGTTGCGGTTGATCAAGCCTTCCGGCCCATAGCCCAGAATCCGCGCGGCGGACGCGGATTCGAAGATGGTCGTGCCGTCCTCGCGATGAATGGTGATCATGTCGGCGAGGTTCTGAACGAGCGCACGGAAGCGCTCGTCATCGAGAGGCGTATATACCGGCCCGGCCACTGCGCCGATCCGATTCACCTGGGTCCGTCCCGGGCGCTGGTGCGGCCAATGTTCCTCAGTTCTCCCCGACGTGTCCTCTGCACCGAGCACGGATTCCATAAGTGGGTATGCCTTGAGCACGATCATACACTCCCGGAAGGCCCAGGCGCCGCAAATGGGGTCGGAACGGCCGTTTCCTCAAGACGACCAAGCCCTAAAGCCGATCCCATGCCCGATCGAGCGCCTACCCCCCATTTACAGCGGTCTTCCCGGAGGGAAGGCCCGCGAAGAGAAAAATGGGGTCTAAAACGGAGTCCAACCTCATTTTCTCGGGCGAACCGCAGATCTTGAAGCGGAAAAACGATACACTCACGCCTCTCAAACCGAGCATCACCCCGTTCGAAGAGCACGCAATCATCACCGGAGGACACATGCCGTCGACGTTCCTGCTCTGCAGCTTCAAGACCTGCCCCTGGGTTCAGCGCGCGGCGATCGTGCTGCAGGAGAAGAAGATCCCCTACGACATCTCCTATATCGACCGCGACAACCGGCCAGCATGGTTCTTGGCGATTTCCCCGCATTCCAAGGTGCCGGTGCTGCAGATCGACGGCAAGGACTCGATTTTCGAGTCGAACGCCATCGCCGAGTACCTGGAAGAGGCCACGACGCCGCGGCTGCACCCCGCAGATCCGATCGCGCGGGCGCGTAACCGCGCCTGGACCGATTACGTGCCGACTTTCGCCAGCGCAATATCAACCACGATGTATGCCGACTCGGAGGAAGAATTCACCGCGCGGGCGGCCAAGATCTCCGGCCCATTCGGCAAGCTCGAAGAGGCTCTGGCCAAGCAAGGCAACGCCGGTCCGTATTTCAATGGGCCAAAGCTGTCTCTCGTCGATGCGGCGTACGCGCCGTTCCTGCAGCGCTATACCTTCATGGACCGGCTGCGCCCGCTGGGCATCATCGAAAGCTTTCCGCGCCTCTCCGCCTGGCGCGATGCGCTGCTCGCCACACCGGCGGTGAAGGCCTCGACCGTCTCGAACATCGAGGCGGTGTGGCAAGAGAACCTGATCCTGCGCCGCCGCTGGCTGGCCAAGTTCGTCTCGGACAACGTGCGCGGCGCGGCGGCTGCCTGACCCTCGTGATGGGTGATGCGCGATGGGTGATGCGCTGGGCGGAGTTCGCTAAAGCCGTACCGCGAAGACGCCAAGGACACGGAGGAAAAGAAAAGCTTTACCGCGGAGGGCGCAAAGGCCGCGAAGGAAACATAGTCAAAAAGGCAAAACCTAAGGGCGCCGAGGCATCGCCAAGAATGGCATACCGGTAGCGCCCTCGGTCTTCATTTCTCCTTCCGCCATCCCCCATAACAAAATGGGGGCAGAGCCCCCATTTTTTATTCGGCCCGAATGACGCCGCAGGCGAGGCGGGCGCCGGCATTGCCGGTCGGCTGGGTCCTGTAGTCGTCGGGACCGGCGTGAACGATGACACCGCGGCCGATGATATTCCCCGGCCCGGGCTCCACGCTGATGGTGTCGAGATCGACCAGGAGTTTGGCGCGTCCTCTCTTGTTTCCCTTGAGCGGCGCTTTGAGCGCCGGCAAGTCGCCTGCATGGCGCTCGGCGCTGCTGTAATGTCCGTGCGGCTTGCCGACGGGATTGAAGTGGCCCTTGGCGCTCATCCCGTCCCCCGAGCTGCAGTCGCCGACCTCGTGAATATGGAAGCCGTACTCGCCTCCCGGCTTGAGGCCCTGGACGACAGCCTGGACGCGAACTTTGTCGCCCATCTGCTCAAAGGTCACCTCGCCAAAGGTTTTGTTGCCCTTGGTCGGCTTCAGCTGCGCGCTCGCGCGCAGCGGGTCGTCGGGCGTCGTCTGGCAGGCAGCGAGCAGAACGGCGGCGGCAAGCATGGTAAGTGCTGTTTTAGTGTTCATGGGGTTCCTCCTCGTCGGGTTCCTCCTTGCGCATGATAAATCTACCCCTATCCCGAGCAGCTTGGAAGCCCCATTGCCGCTCACGGACCGTTCCGCCGCTGGCAACTCAGCGCCAAGATAGGAAACGTTCAAAATGAGACGGACCCCGTTGAAATCAACCAAAGATT
Source organism: Betaproteobacteria bacterium (assembly GCA_029864385.1). Classification (GTDB taxonomy): domain Bacteria; phylum Pseudomonadota; class Gammaproteobacteria; order Burkholderiales; family SG8-41; genus SG8-41. The sequence goes on from JAOTTL010000135.1 coordinate 3,387, forward strand.
AATAAGTTAAACTCACGATTCACATTTCACGATTCACGGTTCTTTGGTGTCGGCTCTCTCTTCGAATACTGTAGTAGGTGCCCGCAAAGATCGCCGCGGCCCCCAGAAACACCGCGGCTTCGGGCGCCTCGCCGTAGAACAGCATCCCCACCACAGCGATTAACGGCAACCGCAGGAAATCGAACGGCACGACGAGCGTCGCATCGGCAATGCGGAACGCCCGTGTCAGGCACATATGTGCGCTGAGGCCGGTCGCGCCGACTGCGATGATCCAGGGCAGCTCGTCTAGCCCGGGGGTGACCCATATGGGCAACGCGAAGACGAGGCCGAGCGGGACCTGGATCGCCGCCATGTAGAAGAGCACCGCGAACACCGTTTCATGCCCGGCGAGCCGCTTGGTGGCGATCATGGTCGAGGCATAAGCAAACGATCCGGCGAGCATCACCAGGGCCGCAGGCGGCACCTGCTGGAAACCCGGTTTCAGGATGATGAGTATCCCCACCAGGCCCATGACGAGCATGACGACCCGGCCGCGGTTCAGGCGCTCCCCGAGAATGAAGGTCGCGAGCACAGCAGTCCACACCGGCATGGTGAACTCGATCGCAAAGACCGTCGCGAGCGGCAGTGCACCGATCGCGTAGACCCACGCATACTGGCCGCCGAAGTGCAGCACGTTGCGTACCACGTGCAGGCCGAACCGTTGCGTGAGCAGCGCCCGCCCGCCGAATCGCGGCAGTATGGCGAGCATGATGAGGAGCGAGACGACGCTGCGCAGGAACAGAACCTCGAAGCTTCCCATCGTGTGCAGCAGCTCGCGCACGGAAACGGCCATCAAGGCAAAGGAAAGGAGCGCGCCCCCCATCCACAGGGCGGCGCGCACGGCGACAGGCATTCGGGTCGGTTCGCTTGCCATCGTTGGCAATCCGGGGGGTCATGGCCGAAGCTAGATGGGAACACGCCCGACCAAGAAAATCAAAAAATCAATTCCTTGACAGTCAATCCGCCGCGGTTCCCTTGCCGCTGAACCAGCCGCAGTGAACGCGCCGCGGAATCGGCGGTCGATGCAGCAGCAACGGCCCACCGCGGCGGATTTATTGATACCATTGCCTGGCAGCAAAAAATTCGGGGCCTTCGCAAGGACTCATTCATCATCAACGTGGGAGGAGGTCGCAATGAAACACTTGTCTCGCATTACCATGGGGCTGCTCGTTATCGCGTCGACCGTGTTCGGCTGCGCAACGATGTCGGGTGGGGACTGGGTCACGCTATTCGACGGCAAGGACCTTGACCACTGGTACATCATCGGCGATGCCGACTGGAAGCTCGAGAATGGGCTGGTGATGGCCGACAGGAAAATCGGGAAGGACAATGGCTACCTGGTTACGAGAAAGAATTACAGCAATTTTCAGCTCAAGGTCGAATTCTGGGTGAGTCATGACGCCAACAGCGGCATCTTCATGCGCTGCAAGGATGGCAAGAAAATCGCCGATTCGCTTTGCTATGAGGCCAACATTTTCGATCAGCGTGGAGACCCGTATTTCGGCACCGGGGCGATTGTCAAGTTCGCCGGTGTAGACCCCATGCCCAAGGCCGGCGGAAAATGGAACACCTATGAGATCACAGCCGACGGCCCGAACCTCACCTTGGTCCTGAATGGCGTCAAGACGGTCGAGCTCAACAACAAGAAGTACAAGAAGGGGCCGATTGCCCTTCAGTACGGCAAAGGCATCGTGAAGTTCCGCAAGGTGGAAATCAGGGAGCTCTAAACGCGGCGCGCTGCCGGAAAACTAGTGATGGGAACTGGTGATGGAGATGCTGGTGATGTGTACTGGTGATGAACTGGGCGACGCGCCTTTCCATCACCATCTTTCATCACCATTATTCATCACCACTTTTCATCACCATTTCCGTCAAGAACAAAGGGGTCAGACCCGGGTAATCCGGTTCTGGCCCCTTCTCATTTGACCTGGGTGAAAGGCGTGAATGGTGAATGGTGAATGGACTAAACCGCTTCCCTATACCCGTCACTCGTCACTCGTCACCCATCACGCATCACCTTTGTCAGGCGGCTGCCTTGCGATTCGCCTCCAGCCGCGCGTCGACCAACGCGACCGTCTCATCGACAACATTTGACTGCATGTTCTTTTGCGCCGCGACCGTCTTCACCAGGCGGTCCACCCGCTCGATATTGGGCGCGCCGGCGAACAGGGCGCGCGCCGCCGATGACGGGCTCCCGAGCGATTGCGCCGCAGCGGCGTATTTATCGAAGGGCACCAAGTCTTTCTCGGCAGCGCCCAGCGACACGCATACCTTGACCGTCCAGTTGTAGACCGACCGCGAGGCTTCGATGTCGGTATGCACGGCGTCCTTGATCGACCGCGCTCCCTCTTTCGTGACGCAGCGATAGTTGCCGGCGATGAGCATCGGCCACTTCGCCAGCGGCACGAAGATCGAGTCGTGGATCTTGAGCTTGACCGGCAATTCGATCTTCCCGTCACCGGTGTCGAAGCGGATTGCGTCGATATCCGATTCCAGCTGGCGCAGGATGGCCGTGTGGGCATCCGAATCGAACCGGGCCGCCTTGAAGTTGGTCGGGAGCCTGACCTGCAGCACGTTGACCTTTTCCTCCGGCGGGCGGAACGCCTGCGGATCCGGGCTGCACAGCGTCATAAGGTTCGGATCAAGGTGGTCCCAGACGCTCGGGTCCGTGTAACAACCCCGCAGCGCGTTGGTATCGAGACCCTTGATGCGCTTCAGGTAGGTGAGCGGCGGCATGTTCATGATCGACATGCACGGCACCTTGGCTTTCGCCACCGCGTCCAGCAGCTCGCGCACGCCGGATGACCGATACTGCGGCTCCTGCATGGCAAGACCGACGAGATCATAGTCGGCCGGATTGACCGCTCCCGGGCCATCGGCGGACAGCTTGCCCGGCGCTTTCTGCGTATTGATCTCGACCAGCCCTTCGCGGCCCTTGATCGGCATACGCACCCGGGCGCCCTCCTTGTTGATCAACTCCACTTCGGCGGGCAGGCAAACGAGCTTTACCGAGTGCCCCGCGAGCACGAGCTTGGCTCCCAGCAGCGAACCATAAGAGGCACCGAGGATCAGAATTTTGTAAGAAGCTTTCATGTAGGACCTTCTCTTCCGGTTATGCAACAAAACGGGGTAAAAGCGAGATTCCGCATTGTGACATTGATTCTCGCGGTCCACCTCGATGCTATTAAATTAACTCCCACGGTGCAACCGTGCTTTGCAGCAATTTGGGGGGAACGCGGGAGGGATTCCACGATTTACTGGCGCACAGCAACCGCCGACCCTAGGAAGGAAGTGATGAATGATGGTGATGAGAGATGGTGATGATTATTGGTGATGTACAACGGCTCGCCCATTCTTCATCACCATTTCCCATCACCATTTCGCATCACCATTTCCCATCACCAGTACTCATCACTGGTGTCCGGTTACGGGTCACTGGTCACCAGTCACCAGTCACCAGTCGCGACGATGGGTCGGACCACATCATGCATCTCCAATTTCACGGCTTTTCTTACACAGCGCGATGTTATTGGGCTCTAGCGTGTAACTTTCTCTGCCAAAATCACGCGCGTAAGCCGCTATCAGTTCCCACGGAGGACAAGTCCGTTCGATATCGGAAACCTCGCCTCCCGGGCTACAATGCCAAGCTGCAACCCATGCTCGCGCGGGCAAAAGAGAAAAGAATTGCGCGGGACGCCGCCGCTTTCACCTTATCGGACTTCATATGGAAATCGTTCTCGCCATCGCGACGATCCTCGGCGGCATCGCGGGCTCCTGGTATTTCTGGGACAAGTGGCAGGACCGCAAGCGGGCGGTTACCGCGCGTGCCGCGGATCATAACGAGCGGTCGTCGCAGGCGGAGTCGGCACTGCGCAGCCGGATCGTGCTGCGCGCAGAGGCTCGAGCGTTCGGAATACTCATGGGCGACGATTCGGCAGCCGCACGCGCAGCTCTGGATCGCGCCCATGAGACGCTGGTGAGCGCCCTCTCCGAGTCGGGCGGACAGGTTGTTGCCACCCCGGCCGAGGCAATTGTGGCGCTCTTTGACGATGCCAGGCGCTGCATTGAAGGCGCCATTGCGGCGCACGCAACGCTCAAGCGATTCAATCAGGAACAGCCCGCATCGGATCGGGTTCATTACCGCTTCGGCATCGATGCCGGTCAGGTGGCGCTACGCGCGGGCGTGCTGGTTGGTTCTGCCGCAGAGCGCGCCGCCGAGCTTAGCCTGCGCGCGCCGACTGATGGCGTCCGGCTGAGCGCTGCAGTTCGTGCATTGCTGCCACAGGACACCGGTTTCGAAATCTCTTCGGATGCCGACGACGTTTTCAGCGTCGCATTCGGCGAGCCGTCAGCACATTCAGGCCCTGCTCAGTTGGAATCGCTCGACCTCCCGGTCCCCGGGCGCCCCTCCATCTTGCTGCTACCCTTTGCATGCTTGGGCGCGGACGCCGAGGGCCAGGCGCTCGCCGAGGGCCTGCGGTACGACATTCAGAATGCGCTGGTCAAGATGTCCGGGCTGTTCCTCGTCGCGGCGGGAAGCGCGAATGCTCATCGTAGCGTCCCGGGCAACGCAGCCGCGCCGCGCCTTGGCGTGCGGCACGCGCTCGAAGGCACTGTCCAGCGCCTCGGCGAACGGGTGCGGGTCAGCATGACCCTCACGGATACGACGAGTGGCGTAGTGACTTGGTCGGAGCGGTACGACCGCACGCTCGACGCTTCGTTCGCGTTGCAGGACGAGATCGCCGAGCGTGTGGTGACCGCGCTGGACGTAAAGCTCGCAGCCGGAGAGCAGGCCCGGGTCTGGCACAAATGCCTCACGCATCCGGGCGCGCGCGAGCACTTCTATCGCGGCGTGCAGGCCTTCTTCAAGTTGGATGCCGAGTCGATGGCAAACGCCAAGGCCTCCTTCGAGCGGGTCGCTGCACTGGTGCCCGACAACCCGCTTGGGCCGACCAACGTCGCAATGTGCCTCTGGTTCCAGGCGACGCGCGGTTGGACCAATGATCCGGTTGAAACGCGCAGACAGGCAGGCGAGTGGGCGGAGCGCGCGGTGTCGATGGAGGATGCCGATGGTCAGGCGCATACCGTTCTGGGCAACGTGCGGCTGCTCGAGCGGCGTTTCGATGAAGCGCTGGCGACTGCACGGAAGGCCGTGGAGGTACGCCCCGGCTGCACCAACGCGAACGGGTTTCTCGCCAACGTGCTGCTACATTGCGGCGAACTATCGGCCGCGTTGACACATGCGCGCCGCGCCATCCGCATCTCGCCTGTCTACCCGCCCTGGTTCATGGAAATTCTCTCGGGCGTATACCGCGAATGCGGGCAGAACGATTTCGCCGCCACCACGGCCCAGGAAGGCCTCCGCCTGGCACCGCAGTCGGTCAGCGGGCGACTATTGCTGATCAGCTCGCTCGTGCGTGGGGGCTGGCCGAACGAAGCTCGGCGCGTCGCCCGCCAGCTGCCAGAGATCGACGCCGGTTTTTCGGTCGCGCAGTATCTTGCGCGGCAGCCTTTTCGCGACCCGACTGTCATCGAACGAATCGCCGAAGATCTCAAATTGGCCGGGTTACCCGATTGAGTCACGAGCGCAGGGAGAGGGGAATTCCGTGGCCGCGGGCATGTTGCGGTTATGAGCGGTTACCCGGCCCTGCGCAAATAATCAGGCCGGTAGTGGTCTCCCTGCGGAACCGTCCCACCGGCCCAAGCGATTACCGCGCGCGGTTCAGAGCTTCCGCAATTGCTCCAGCAACTCGGCGCTCTCGGGAATCTTGCCTGGCTCGTAGACTTTCGCGTACCGGACCACGCCCTTGGCATCGAGCACATAAGCCGCGCGCTTATCCATGCCGCGCTCCTCGTTGAAGATGTCGTAAGCCTTGCCGACTGCGCCATGCGGCCAATAGTCCGAGAGCAGCGGGAAGGGAACGCCGCCAAGCTTTTCCGCCCAGCCCTTGAGGCTCGGAACGGGGTCGGCACTGATCTGGAGGATTTCGCAGTTCAGCTTCTTGAATTCTTCGTAGTTCGCACGGAACCCGTTGACCTGGTTTGTTCACCCAGGGGTAAAGGCAAACGGCATGAACGCGACCACGGTCGGCCGACCCTTGAAGCTGGCGAGCGCGACCTTCTGATCGGTGTTGTGCGCGGCGAGCGAGAAATCAGGCGCTGCCACGCCTTCCTTGATTTCCATTCGAATTCTCCTTGTATCGTTTTTGCGGCGGAGGCGCCAGAATACCTGTCCACGTCGATGTCAGCAATCGATCTGCGATAAAATTGCGGTCCAGTGTGGAAATCAGGCTGGCCTCGATTTCACAATCCGCGCTCATCTGTCGCTTCATTATTTTTCCGTTGTTTTCGGCGTCTTCTCAGTTCAATGTTTTTCCCCCCCAGATCGGCTTCCGACGCGGTTTCTCCAGATGACCGCCTGGCTCGATGACTTCCGCGCCAGGCGCCGCGCCACGATGGAGCCGACGATCTGGGTAGCGATCCTGGTGTCCGCCCTCGTACACGCGGCCCTCCTCAGCAAGTGGCTGCCGCAGATACGCTTCCCGTCGCCGGAGGAGCTCGAGCGGCGCGCAATATCCCCACCGTTGGTAGTGAATCTGACCCCGCGCCGAATCATTCCACCCACCCCGCCCTCTGCACCGCCGCCTGCGCCGCGGGTGAAGCTTCGTCCACCAACCGCAGCGGCGCCCCCACCCCCCGCCCCGCCGGTCATCGCGCTCGAGCGCCCGGCGCCCAGAGCCCCGCCGCCAGCGCCG
>JAOTTL010000318.1:0-2533 GCA_029864385.1 Betaproteobacteria bacterium
GCGATCTGCGCCTCGTCATTCGCGTCATAGATCGACCCCGGCCGCAGCCCGTCGCCGAGCGAGAACGCGACGTCGTAGGCCTTCAGAATCTCGCAGATCTCCTCGAAGCGCGTGTAGAGAAAGCTTTCCTTGTGGTGCGCGAGGCACCACTTCGCCATGATGGAGCCGCCGCGCGAGACGATGCCCGTCATGCGTTTTGCGGTGAGCGGGATGTACGGCAGCCGCACACCGGCGTGCACGGTGAAGTAATCGACCCCCTGCTCACACTGTTCGATGAGCGTGTCGCGGTAGATTTCCCAGGTCAGTTCCTCGGCCTTGCCCTCGACCTTCTCCAGCGCCTGGTAGATCGGCACGGTCCCGATTGGGACCGGCGAATTGCGCACGATCCACTCGCGCGTCTCGTGAATGTTCTTGCCCGTGGACAAGTCCATCACGGTGTCCGCGCCCCAGCGCGTCGACCACGTCATCTTTTCGACCTCTTCCTGAATGCCGGAAGACAGCGCCGAATTGCCGATATTCGCGTTGATCTTCACCAGGAAGTTGCGCCCGATGATCATCGGCTCGGTTTCCGGATGGTTGATATTGTTCGGGATGATGGCACGCCCGCGCGCGATCTCGTCGCGCACGAACTCCGGCGCGATCGCTTTGGGCAGCGAAGCGCCGAAAGCTTCGCCCCTGTGCTGCCGGCGCAGCAGCTCGCTCAACGCCTCGATGCGCTGGTTCTCGCGAATGGCAATGAACTCCATTTCCGGCGTCACCACTCCGCGGCGCGCGTAGTGCATCTGTGTCACGTTCATTCCCGGCTTGGCCCGGCGCGGCCGGCGCTTCAGGTCGAAGCGCAGCGAGACGAGCTTCGGATCGGACAGGCGGTCGCGTCCATAGGCCGAGGTCGGGCCGGGCAACTCCTCGGTATCGCCACGCTCGACGACCCACTGGCCGCGCATGGACGGCAAGCCCTGCCGGATATCGATCGTCGCCGCCGGATCGGTGTAGGGCCCGGAGGTGTCGTATACGAAGACCGGCGGGTTCTTCTCGGCGCCAAACGAGGCGGGCGTGTCGGACTGGCTCACCTCGCGCATCGGCACACGCAGGTCCGGGCGCGAGCCCGTCACGTAGACCTTGCGCGAATTCGGCAGCGGCTGCACGGCGCCATCGTCGATATGCGCAGTGGCCGCGATGAACTTGGGATTTGCTGCTGCCATACGGTGTCGCTCCTTGGGATTGCTGCGGGGAGCGGGCGCGGAGGGGGTTTCGCGCGACGCTTCCCTACGGCGGCATGACCCGCATCAGGTTCTAAGGGTGTCTCTCACCCGCCCGAAACAACCCCGGACGAGACCCCTAACGTCGAGTGGTGAACGTTACTCCAAATGCTACCGCAATGCAAACCGCGGGGCCGTCTACCCGGGGCCAGCCAGCGGCAGAACGAGGCTGATGCGATTGCGCTCGCCCGCGCGGGTGTATTCATGGCTGCGCGAGAAGCGCGCGACGAGGAGAACGCCGAGGCTGCCGACAGCGCGCGTATCCACCGGAGCTTCCAAATCGGGCGCCGCCGGGTCAGCAAAAGGATCGTAGGGCGGCGCCTCATCCTCGTAGACCAGCCGGCAAGCGCCGTCCTCGGGCTGCAAGGTAAGCCAAACGTGCATCGTGCTATCGCCGCCGTAGCCGTGCTTGACGCTGTTCGTGAACAACTCCTCGGCCACGAGCGCGATGCGCAGAGTATCGTTGCGCGCGATCACGGCCCCGCGGCACACCGCTTCAATGAATTGGCGCAGTTCCCGCAAAGCGCCCATGCGTGCGGCAAATTCTCGTGTCTTTGGCTGCCACATGTTAACTATGCCGCACCGGCTTCCAACCCCCCTCGGGGTATTATAGAAGCCCTGACGCGGGGGAGGCCCGACGCGGGGCCTTCGCGTTGCCACAAAGGGAGAATCTCATGAGGCTGCTGAGTGTGACATTTTTGGCATTTGCGGCGCTGCTTGCCGCGCCGATCGTATCTGCCGCGGACATCGGCCAGGTCAAGGTCACCTCCGGCGCGGTGCACATCGAGCGTGGCGCAGAGCGCCTGCCCGTCACGGTCGGCGCCCGGGTCCGCGTGAGCGACACGGTCGTGACCGGTGGCGACGGTTCGGTCGGCATCACGTTTACCGACAACACGTTGCTCTCCGCCGGGCCCAACAGCGCACTCGTCCTCGAGCGCTACGTGTTCGATTCCACGACGCACGCCGGCAAGTTCGACGCGCGTCTGAACCGCGGCTCGCTTGCGATCGTGTCGGGCAAGATCGCCAAACAGTCGCCCGACGCGATGGTGGTCAAAACGCCTTCGAGTCTCCTCGGCGTGCGCGGCACCGAGTTCCTGGTGAAAGTGGAAAGCACTGAATGATGCGCCGCGCGCTGCGGTCGGGTGCGGGCGGCATCGCGCTCGTCCTGCTGGCCGCCTGCGCGGCGACGCCTCCGGCAACGGTTGTTTTGCTGCCGGGACAGAATGGCAAGACCGGGGCCGTTGTTGTCAGCGACGGCCGTACCGAAACGGTCC
>JAOTTL010000136.1:0-10116 GCA_029864385.1 Betaproteobacteria bacterium
GAGCGCCCAGGGAGCCGATCATCAATCGCGACATGGCGATCGGCATCGGCGTCATCGCCGTGGTCGACGCCATCGCCATACTGTTGGCGTTCTATTTCGGCTTGCAGCGCTATCCCGGGCACCTCGAGGCGGCACAGACCATCGCTTTCGCCACCCTGTGCACGTCCGAGCTCATCCGTGCCTATACCGCCCGCTCCGAGTACCACAGCGTCTTCTCCATCGGCGTGTTCTCCAACAAGTGGATGAACTGGGCGGTGTTGGCGTCATTTGTGCTGGTGCTGGCGGTGGTGTACGTGCCGTTCCTGAGGCCTTTCTTCGACACGGTGCCGCTGACGCCCAGCGACTGGCTCTTCATGTTCCCCTTCTTCTTCGCCTCGCCGATCGCCATGGAACTGCTCAAGGTGTACTTCCGGGCAAGGGCCGTAACGCCGGCGGGCAAGGAGCAGACTCCTTCATCCGGCACGCCTGTCGCCGGGCTAGCGCAGCAGAGCGCGACTCGCGCATCCGTCTCGCGCCACTTTTCAGGAGGGGACGCCATGCTCAAAGTACTGGTCCCGGTCGACGGTTCCCGCAATGGCGAGTTCGCAATAAAGCATGTGATCAAGCAATTCATGAACAACACGGCGATGGAGATACACCTGCTGAACGTACAGCCGCCGTTTAGCAGGCACATCGCGCGCTTTGTGAGCAGAAAGGCGCTGCACGACCACCACCGCGATGAGGCCGAAAAAGCGCTGCGCCCAGTCCGGCAAACGCTCGACGCCTTTGGCATTCCCTACTCGGTGCACACCGTAGTGGGTGATCGGGCGAAATCGATCACCGATGCGGCCCGCCGCCTGCGCTGCGACCAGATCGTATTGAGCACCGCGCGCAAGAACTCGCTGACCCGGCTGGTGGAGAATTCGCTCACCAACAAGGTGCTCGAGCTCACCCCGGTCCCGGTCGAGGTGATCGCCGGCGATGCGGTGTCGAAATACGAGCGCTACGGTATTCCGGCCGCGATCGCCGCGCTGCTCGGCTTGTTATTGGCGGCGGTTGTGGAGTAACGCGGCGCCGACGCAAGACTCGAACCACAGCCGCTCCGCCTTGCTCGGTCAGCCGAGGATCGAGGTTTCGCGCGCGAATCTTGAGCCTTGCCGCTGCGCGGTCAGAGGCCGCGGGCTCGAGTCCGGCCTGTTCCCGCTTCACCGCAAGCGGAGTCACAGGCCTAGCCCTCCGGCCACGTCATCCGGGAAAAACGGCTGGAAGAGATCGCCGTCAAGGTCGTTCCAGTCAAGACGTGACCCTCCTCCGGTCACCGGTCACGGGTCACTGGTCACCTGTCTAACGATCGTCTGAGCGGTATCGTCTCTCTCCGCCGCGCGGCATCGCGTGGCCTCCGCTAATGCCGGCCCTATAATATGGATCGGCTCCAGGAGAACTTCATGACGATCATTGAACCGGCATCGGCGGGCACTGGGAACGGCCTCCTCCTGCGAGCGGACGCGGACGGCGTCGCGACGCTCACCTTGAACCGGCCGGCACAATTCAATTCCCTGTCTGCCGCTCTGCTCATCGAAATGCAAACCGCGGTCGACGAGCTCGCCAGCGATAAGTCCCTGCGGGTGGTGGTCATCGCCGGCGCCGGCAAGGCCTTCTGCGCCGGTCATGATCTGAAGGAGTTGCGCGCCCACCGGGACCGCCGCTTCGTGCAGGACGTGTTCGAGCGCTTCAGCCACGTGATGGTGAGCCTTACGCGCCTGCCTCAGCCCGTCATCGCGCGTGTCCACGGCCCTGCGTTTGCCGGGGGCTGCCAGCTCGTCGCGCAATGCGACCTGGCGGTCGCTTCGACTGCCGCGACGTTTGCCACCTCAGGAATCAATTATGGACTTTTTTGCAACACACCCGGCGTATCCCTTGCGCGCAATGTACCGCGTAAGCGGGCGCTGGAAATGCTTCTCACCGGCGAGGCCATCGACGCGGACACCGCGCTTAACTATGGCCTGGTCAATCGCGTTGCTCCGCCGGAACGCCTCGACGAAGAAATCGCCACCCTGACGAGGTCCATCCTCGACAAGACACCGATCGCGGTCAGCGCCGGCAAGCACCTGTTCTACCGGCAGGTCGAGACAGACCTGGAAGAAGCCTACCGCCTCGCGACCGAAGCGATGGTCGAGAACATGATGACCGAGGATGCCGCAGAGGGCATCGACGCGTTTGCGCAGAAGCGCCAGCCCATCTGGAAAAACAAGTGATGATTACTGGTGATGGGAACTGGTGATGAAAAATGGTGATGAGAGCCACCACCAAGCTGAGGGATGAAGGATGAGGGATGAGCGATGACATAATGATAATGAATCTGTGTGTATCTGCGTTTATCTGCGGCTAAATTTGGCGTTTTCGCAATGCGGGTTTCTCGGCTTGCGAATCGCGATAAACTGGCTGCCGCATGAGTGCCGAACAGGCTTTTCCCACGATCGTCTCCGTAAGCATCCGCGCCCCGTTCGCCTGGCTCGCCGCAGGCTGGCAGGACTTTCGCGCCGCGCCGGGTGCGAGCCTGTTCTACGGCCTTGCCTTTGTCGGCATGGGGTTTCTTCTCAACGCGCTCTTCGCCTCGCGCCCGCACATCACGCTGGCGCTCGGCACCGGCTTCACGCTAATCGGTCCATTTCTCACAATCGGGATCTATGATCTTTCGCGTCGGCGCCAGCGCGGCGAGAAGCCGCAACTCGCTGCGAGTCTCAGCGCGTGGCGAGCCAACCCGGGCGCAATCGGCTTCTACGCGATCATCCTGCTGCTGCTGTTCGCGGGCTGGGCCCGCGTCTCGGTCTTGCTCGTCGCGCTTCTCTTCGAGGGCTCCATGCCGAGCGTCGCAACCTTTCTGCAACATCTCGTGTTCTCCGGAGAAAATGCAGCGTTCCTGGTCATCTATATCGGCGTCGGCGCCGGTTTCGCGCTGCTGGTGTTCGCCCTGAGCGTAGTGTCCATCCCGCTCATGATGGACCGCGGTACCGATACCGTGACTGCGATGATCGCGAGCTTTCTCGCGCTCACGCGCAGCTTCCCTGCAATGCTGGTATGGGCCGCCTTGATCGCGGCGCTCGTCTTCGCCGGGCTTGCGACGTTCTACCTCGGGCTTGCGCTCACCGGCCCGCTGGTCGGCCATGCTACCTGGCACGCCTACCGCGCGGCCGTGGCCCCCCGCTAGTGTGCTGTCCCGTAAATACCCGGCATCAGTCGGAACCGTGCTCTTATCAGCGGCCAATAAACCTGGTTCCGGGTTCAATGTTCCGGGTTCCGCGTTCCGGGTTTCTTATATGTAGATCTGTATTTATCGGCGTCCATCGGCGGCTAATAAACCTGGTTCTGGGTTCCTAGTTGTAGATCTGTATTTATCGGCGTGTATCAGCGTCCATCAGCGGCTAATAAATCTGTTTCTGAGTTCTGAGTTCTGAGTTCTGAGTTCTGAGTTCTGAGTTCGGGGTTCCGTGTTTCTTGTATGTGTAGATCTGCGTTTATCTGCGTTTATCTGCGGCTAAACTCGGGGTTTAACCGCAATAGGTTTCACGTTTCACGTTTCACGGATTTTTCCCCGCCATCTCCAGCAGCAGCTGATTCATCCGCTTGACGAAACCGGCGGGATCCTCGAGCGTGCCGCCCTCGGCGAGCAGCGCCTGGTCGTAGAGGACTTGCGACAAATCCTTGAACCGCGCCTCGTCGCTCTCGACCTTCAACCGGTCCAGCAGGCGGTGGTGCGGATTGATTTCGAGAATCGGCTTCGACGCCGGCGTCTTTTGTCCCGCGGTCTTGAGCAGGCGTTGCAGGTTGGCTGACAGATCGTGCTCGTCGGCGACGAGACACGCCGGCGAGTCGGTGAGCCGCAAGGTCACGCGCACGTCCTTGACGCTCTCGCCCAGGGCCGTCTTCATCTTCTCGATAAGCTCCTTGAACTCGCCCGCCTCCTTTTCCTGCTCCTTCTTCTCGGCCTCGTCCTCGAGCTGGCCGAGCTCGAGCCGGCCCCGCGCGACCGACTGCAGTGCCTTGCCCTCGAACTCGGTCAAATTCGACGCGACCCATTCGTCGACGCGGTCGTACAGCAACAGCACCTCGACGCCTTTCTTGCGGAACACTTCGAGATGCGGGCTGTTACGGGCCGCAGCGAAGCTGTCGGCGGTAACGTAGTAGATCTTCCCCTGCTCCGGCTTCATGCGCGCCACGTAATCCGCGAGCGATTCGTCCTGTTCCTCCGCGTCCTTGTGCGTAGACGCGAAGCGCAAGAGCTTCGCAATGCGCTCGCGGCTCGAAAAGTCCTCTCCGACGCCCTCCTTGAACACCCTCCCGAATTCCTTCCAGAACGTCGCGTATTTTTCCTTGTCCTTCTCAGCGAGATCCTCGAGCATCGAGAGCACGCGCCGCACCGACCCGGCGCGGATCATCTCCACGTCCTTCGATTCCTGCAGGATCTCGCGCGAGACGTTGAGCGGAAGGTCGGCCGAATCGACGACCCCGCGCACGAAGCGGAGGTACGCCGGCATTAGGTGCTCGGCGTCGTCCATGATGAACACGCGCCGGACGTAGAGCTTGATGCCGCGCCGATGGTCGCGGTCCCAGAGGTCGAAGGGCGCGCGCGAGGGAATGTAGAGGAGCTGCGTGTACTCTTTCGTGCCCTCGACCCGGTTATGAGAGTAGGCGAGCGGTGTCTCGAAGTCGTGCGCGACGTGCTTGTAGAATTCGTGGTACTGCTCTTCGGTGATCTCCGACTTCGGCCGTGCCCACAACGCGCTCGCCTGGTTGACGGTCTCGTCCTCGCCCGTGGTGCGGTAGACCCGGTTGTCCTTGTCCCACTCCTCCTTCTTCATCACGATCGGCAGAGTGATGTGATCGGAATACTTTCTGATGATGGAGCGCAGCCGCTCTCCGTTCGCGAGCTCGTCCTCGCCCTCGCGTAAATGTAGCGTCACCTCGGTGCCGCGCCCGGCGCGCTCGACCGTTTCGATGGTGTATTCGCCGCTGCCGTCAGATTCCCACCGCACCCCGTGCTCCCGGGTGAGCCCTGCGCGGCGTGTCGTCAGCGTCACCCGGTCGGCGGCGATGAACGAGGAATAGAAGCCCACGCCGAACTGTCCGATCAGGTGCGCGTCTTTGGCCTGATCGCCTGTCAGGCTCTGGAAAAAGTCGCGCGTGCCGGATTTGGCGATGGTGCCGATCTGCTCGATCACCTCCTGGCGCGACATGCCGATGCCATTGTCCGACACGGTCACGGTGCGCGCCTTCGGGTCGAGGCTAACGCGGATCCCGAGCTCGGGATCGTCCTCGTAGAGCGCCTTGTCGGTGAGCGCCTCAAAGCGCAGCTTGTCGCACGCGTCCGACGCGTTCGAAATCAGCTCGCGCAGGAAGATCTCCTTGTTGCTGTACAAGGAGTGCACCATCAAGTCGAGCAGCTGCTTGACTTCGGCTTGGAAGCCAAGTGTCTCGCGGGTCTGGGTTTCAGACATCATTTCCTCCCTGGAACCGGTCTAAACAAATCAGTGCAACCGTTTGATCATTAACCACGGAATCACACGGAATCACAACGATGAAGATTTGAACCGGAAAATGTTCCGTATTGCAACGAAAGTTTTCGTCTGGTTCCGTGTGGTTCCGTGGCTGTGGTGTTTTTGAGGTGGATTCTGGACAGATACTGGCGGATCTGGGGTCCGCCCCGCGAATTTCAAGGGCCTGCTGGCGGAGGGGAGCGCAGTGGGCAAACCCGACAGCGTGCCGGGCGCGGCCATGGGCCGGTATCAACCCCGCCCAGGTGAGGCGGCTATCCGCCTGGCCCAAATCAGCACCGGAACGCCCGAGAACACCATAGCGATTCCGATGATGGCGCCGATGCTGCCCGGATCGAGGCTCATTGCGTAAGTGAAGCTCGAGTAGAGCATGTAAGCGCACGCCGCAACAAACAGCAGCGGGGTCACGGGGTAAAAAGGCACCCGGAACGGGTCGCTGTTGACTGGCGCGTGGCGCCGCAGGAGAAAGAGCGAGACTGCGGTCAGCATGAAGAACAGCCAGAATGCCGGCGCAGTGTACGCCACCATGGTCTGAAACCCGTCCGGCGTAAAGGAAGCGAGCAGTATCAGCGTGAGCGCGATTGCACCCTGCACCAGTAACGCATTTACCGGGGCGGCCGCCTGCTCGCTCCAGCGCCCGAGCGCGCTGAAGATGGCGAAATCCCGTCCCAGCGCGTAGTTCGTGCGCGCGCCCGTAAAGACTGTCGCGTTGAGCGTCGAGAGCGCAGCCGACACGACGACGATGGAGAGTAGCCATGCGCCGCCATCGCCCCACGTCGCCCGCATCAGGTCCGCTGCGACCGCCTTCGAGGACTGCATCCCGCCCAGCCCGAGCACGTTCAGGTAGGCGAGATTGAGCAGCAGGTAGAGCAGCGTGATCACAAAAATGCCGATCAGCAAAGCGCGGACGATGTTGCGCTTCGTGTCGCGCATTTCCGCGGTCAGATAAGCCGCCTCGTTCCAGCCGCCGTAAGTCAGCAGCACGAAGATCAGCGCGAGCCCGGAAAACCACGCTCCACCCTTTGACGGGTCGGGCGCCGGCGCTGGCGGAGCCGGCGCTGCCGCGAGACCGCCGACCACCACCGCCAGCACGGTCAGCGCCAGCGCCGTGGTGAGCATGTTCTGAACCCATTTGCTCTGCGTGGTGCCCGCAACGTTGAGCGCCGTGACGCCAAGCACCGCGAGGCCGGCGTAGAGCGCGGAGCTATGCTTGCCGAGCGGCAGGAGTGTCGTGGCGTAATCGGCAAAGACAAATGCGATCGCAGCAATCGCGCCGGTCTGGATCACCGTCATCCGCGCCCAGGCGAAAAGAAAACCAAGCCAATCGCCGTAGGCCCGCGACAGGAAATAGTATTCACCGCCGGCGTTGGGATGCGAGCTGCCCAGCTCGGCGTAGCAGAGCGCCCCGATCAGCGAGATTGCGCCGCCAATCAGCCAGAGCGCGATGAAGGCGAACGGGGTCGCGACATTGCCCGCGACAATGGAAGGCGCCTTGAAGATCCCGACGCCCACGACGATCCCGACGATCATCGCCACCGCGTCGAATACGGTAAGCGTCGGGCGTGGCGTGGCGCCGCTCCCCGCGGGGTCGTGGTCGATCCTCATTGCGTCATGCGCTGGAACCGGCGCGCCGGATGGCTGCCGCCGTAGCTGACCTCCCTGGCCTCGATCAGCCTGGCGACCCACGGCCGGGTGCGCTGCGCCTTGCCTTGGCCGAAGGTGACGGTGCCCTCGATCGTATCGTTCTTCACCTTCCCGCTGAAGCGATGGGCGAGCATCCGCCCCTCGACGATAAGCTGCGAGTTGAACTCGAACTGGTCGCCCACGAGCCTAAACTCGGGGATCTTGCCCTCCCGCTTGCCGACCCGCACCATGCCTTCGACGAACTGAAAGTCCTGATCGAAGAAGAAATCGTACGGCACCACTTTGCGGCCGTGCTCGATCTGCGAGAGCCATCGGCCCGCCATCTTGGCAGGCACGGTATAGAGGAAAATGTAGCTCTTGTCTTCGTCGCCGACCTCTTTCCCCGGCACGGGCATGATCTTCTGGGCGTCGGGGAACCATTCAGCCATGTCATAATCATGCGTCACCACGCGCGTGCCCGGCTTGAGCCCCAGAATCTTCGGCCGCAGCTTGAGGTTTAGCTCCGGCAGAAGGTAGGCCGTGATCACCGTGGCGGGCGTAAGATCGGTCTGGAACAGATCCTGTTCGAGGAAGTGCGCGCGGTCGGCCACGCCCGCCAGGCGCGCGTTCTCGTTCGCCCTCTTGAGCAGGACACGGTCGAGGTCCACGCCGAAGCCGCGTGCTCCGTGTTTCGTCGCCGCCGTGATGACGATGCGCCCGTCGCCCGAGCCGAGGTCGATGATGTAATCGCTTGGGCCAACTTTTGCCATGTTCAGCATCTCGTCGACGACCTCCTGCGGCGTCGGCACGTAGATCACGTCGCCTTCGCCTTCCTGGGCACCGACGCCTGGCGCTGCCAGCAGCAGCGACACCGCCAACATTCGTTTCAATCGTGCAGTGAGATTCATGTCAAGTCCTCGACTCAAATGTGAATAATGAACGGTGAACGGAAGAAACAACACACATCGCACCCTATTTCCTAATTCCTATTTCCTATTTACTTGGTGATCTGCGTTCATCGGCGGCTGTCGCCCGGGAACACTTGAGATCGCTTCCAGTCAGCCGGCGCTGGCGTGATATCGATCGCCGCGCGCTGAATCCGGCTCGCGCGCCAGTCGAGTTCCACGCCCCCGGCCAATTTCACCTTTCCAGTAATGGCGTCTCCGTTCACCCGCCCCTGAAACTCATAACGCACGCCGCGCCCCCCGGCTTCCGTCGTCAGCGAAAAACGCAACGCGTCTCCGCGCACTCTGCCGCCCTCGAGCCGG
Source organism: Betaproteobacteria bacterium (assembly GCA_029864385.1). Taxonomy (GTDB): domain Bacteria; phylum Pseudomonadota; class Gammaproteobacteria; order Burkholderiales; family SG8-41; genus SG8-41. The sequence goes on from JAOTTL010000136.1 coordinate 8,423, forward strand.
GCCATTGCCCCGCCCGCTCGTGCCGTGCCGGACAACATCTGGAACCTTTGCTTGAGCTGGGCCTCGTATGTGACGAGCCCTTCCCCGGTGCCAACGCTCCAGCGCCACGTGCCTGCTGCATTCGCCGGTATGACCCACAGATAGACCTTGCTCTCAGGCGCGCCGTAGGGCTTGTCGGGGACCGGGACCGTAAGCTGCGCATCCGGTAACCACAGATCCATGCCGAAATCGTGCGAAACCACGCGCGTGCCGGGCTTGAGCTCCGCGAATAGTCGCGAGCGCAACTGTAAATTGATTGAAGGGTAAAGATACATGGTGAGCACTGTGGCCCGGGAGATGTCGGTGAGGAAGAGGTTCCGTGCGAAGAACTGGACACGTTCCCCAACACCCGCTCGCTCCGCCGCCTCCCGGGCGCGGGCGACCAGGTACTCGTCCACGTCCACGCCGAAACCGCGCGCGCCATGCCGCTTGGCTGCGGCAATGACGATACGCCCATCCCCGGATCCGAGGTCCACCACGTAATCCTGCGACTCGACCTTGGCGATAGCGAGCATGGCCTCCACGACATTGGGAGCCGTCGGCACGTAGGGCACGTCGGGATCGGGTGCTGCAAACGTGCCGGTGGTTACCGCAACAAGAGAACATACCGCGACCGCCAACGCGGCGCGTACCCGCTGACCGTAATGATTCACTGTCCCACCCGAAGTGCGCGCCATTGTGCAATGGCTCGTGCCTTTCCGACGCCGCGCGTTACCTGCCCCTCGATCGCATCGCCCGCTACGCGCCCCTCGAAATAGAGGCTCGCCTCGTTGTCGCGGTCGGAGGTATCGACGAGGATGAAGCTCAGCCGCGCGCCGGTCAGCCGCGCCTCCCAGACTGGCGCGTGCACGCCGTTCAGCCGCGCGCTGCCGGAAACCACCTGATAGCGTTGCGTGAACTCAATCTCGATCAGGCGCTCGATCGGCGGCAGCGCCAGCCGCATCTGCCAGCGGCCCGCAACCCGCGCTGGGACGATCCACAAGAATACCTTCTTCCGGATCGTGCTCGTGCGGTCGGGCCGCCAGTCCTCGAGATCGTAATCGTGCGAGACGATGCGCGTACCTGGATTCAACGTCAGGAGCCGCAGCCGCAGCCTGCGGTTTACTTCCGGGAACAGGTACATCGTAATGACGGTCGCTGGCGAAAGGTCTGTCTTGAAAAGGTCCTGCTCGACGAATTTCACCCGGGCCTCGACGCCCGCCTGCCGCGCGCGCTCCTCGCTCTGGATGAGCATGTGTTGATCCAGCTCCACACCGATCCCACGCGCTCCGAATTTTTTTGCGGCGGTGATCACCACGCGCCCGTCGCCGGAGCCCAGATCCATCACGAAATCGTCGGGGCTGACATTCGCGAGCCTCAACATCTCGTCCACGACGACCATTGGCGTGGGAACGAACGGCACGTCGAAGCTGGGTTGCGCGAGCGCCGGCCCCGCTGAAGCTCCCGCCGCCAAGAGAACAGCTACGGCAAAAACGCCTGTCCTTCGACACACGATTGACACAGCATTGAACATTTAAATTTAAACCTTGAACCTGCAACCTTGAACCTGGAACGTTGAGCGTCGAAGACGCTCACCGGGCCCCGCACGGCACCCCCATCTCCCGGCACGGCGGCACGTTCCGCAGAGTAAAGTGCTTGGGGTCCCACAACTCGAT
>JAOTTL010000137.1:0-10091 GCA_029864385.1 Betaproteobacteria bacterium
CCCTGCCCTTGCAGCGCCTGCGCAGCGTTGCGGGCAACGTTGAAAACCGCCTGGATGAGCTGCTCCTTGTCGCCGTTCACCGGCGGCAAGCTCACGTCATAGTCGCGCTCGACGGCGATGCCGGCGGGATACTCGGCGAGGATCACGCTTCTCACCCGATCGAGCACCTCGTGAACGTTGAGGGGGGCGGGCTGTGGCAGCCGGTGCGGCGTGAGCAGCCGGTCCAGCAGCAACTGCAGCCGATCGGCTTCCTTCATGATCACTTGCGTGTACTCGCACAGGTCGGGACGATCGAGCTCGCGATCGAGGAGCTGCGCCGCGCCGCGGATGCCCCCGAGGGGGTTCCTGATCTCGTGCGCGAGGTTGCGGATCAGCTCGCGGTTGGCCTGGCTCTGGTCGAGTATTCGCTCCTCGCGGGCGATTCTCAGCCGGCCCTCGACGTGCCGGAACTCGAGCAGCAGCAGGTCGTCCAGCGCCTGGCCTGCGGGCATATCGACCGGTGTAACCGTGCATGAGAGATGGGAGCGCGTGTGCCCGTTCACGCCCAGCTCGAGCTCGTGCTCCGTGTAGCTGCAGTTGTTCGTGCGCGCGTAGCCCATCGCCGGCTGCAGGACCGAGATGTCGTGGACCAGTTTCTCTAGCGACTGACCCGACACGTTCTTACTGCTCATCTCGAACAGGTTCTCGGCTGCTGGATTGAGGTAGCGCACGGTGAGTTCGGCGTCGACCAGAACGACCGCTGTTGGCAGCAAATCGAGACCGGAGAGCGCCGGGGTTTTCATGTCACGAACACCAGACACAGAGCTCAGCAAGAACCGCGCCAACGGTTGAGAAGAAAGAAAGAAGCGGAATGCTTACGGCGCGCATGGGCCTGCTTGCCCCGGAATCCGGGTCCTACCGGTCCGTGGCCATCTCGCGCCGGAGGTTGGTAACGTTGTCCTCGTGCAGCTTGACCTTCTTCTTGTAGGGCTCGAGGCGGTCGAGCACGCGCTGATAGTTACGCTCGCTGCCAAGCCGCACCGATTCCTGCGCCTCCAGTTCCTTTCGAGCCTTGCCGAGCAGCTTTTCCTCGTTCGCGAGTTCCTGCTCGAGGATTCTGCGGCGATCCGCGTCGCGATCGCGCTGAGTGTCGGCGTCGACCTTTGGAAAATCAGCCGGCGCTGGCGTCGTCGTTTTTGATCCGGGCGCCGGTCGTTTTACCGCCGGAATCGTCGTGAGCGGCGGCATGTTGAGCCGCCTGCAGCCCTTCGCTTCCGACGCGATATTCGTGAATCGTTTGTTGCCATTCGCATCGGTGCACTCCCAGATCTCCGCCGCAGCCATGGGGGCAAAAAGACCCAGTACGAGTGCCGGGATAGACCATCGATAAAGTGAACGGGATCTCATTCAGTCCGGATAACGTTAAAGATCTGCCCGCATTTGCCGGCAAACACCGGAAATAGGGTTCTAAGTCTATGTCAACAAATCGTATTTTGCAACGCACCCAAATGGTGCAGGAACTCATTAACCTGCGCTTGATGAGTTCCTCACCGGAAAAGATGGGAAATTTTCTAAGGTGCGACCTGTCCGCTCAAGGCGACGTGGTAACGATCGGAACAGACGCCCTCGCGTTCTGCCCGATGAGTTTCCTGGTGAGGAAATGACCGGACGAATGTGGGGTCATCTCCTAGAGGCTGTAATACATCTGGAATTCGATCGGATGCGTGGCCATGCGGAACGCTGTCACCTCTTCCATCTTGAGCCCGATATAGGCATCCAGCATGTCCTTCGAGAAAACGCCGCCGCGGGTTAGGAACTCGTGGTCCTTCTCGAGCTCATCGAGCGCCTGCTCGAGCGATGCGCAGACCTTCGGCACGCGCGCCGCCTCTTCCGCGGGCAGGTCGTACAGATTCTTGTCGATCGGGTCGCCCGGCTTGATCTTGTTCTGAATGCCGTCCAGACCAGCCATCAGCATGGCCGTGAAAGCCAGGTAGGGATTGCACATCGGGTCCGGGAACCGCACCTCGATGCGGCGCGCCTTCGGGTTCGTCACCAGCGGCACCCGCACGGCCGCGGAACGGTTGCGCGACGAGTAGGCAAGGTTGATCGGCGCTTCAAAGCCCGGCACGAGCCGCTTGTAGGAGTTCGTTCCGGGGTTGGTGAGGGCGTTGAGCGCTTTCGCGTGCTTGAGGATGCCGCCGATATAGTGCAGGGCGAGATCGGACAAGCCCGCATAGCCATTGCCCGAGAACAGGGTCTTGCCATCCTTGGCGAGCGACTGGTGCACGTGCATTCCGGAACCATTGTCACCCACCACGGGTTTTGGCATGAAGGTTGCCGTCTTCCCGTAGGAATGCGCGACGTTATGGACGGCGTACTTGAGGATCATCATCCAGTCGGCGCGCTTCACAAGCGAGTTGTATAGCGTGCCGATCTCGCACTGGCCGGCCGCCGCCACCTCGTGGTGGTGCACCTCGCACACAACGCCCATCTCCTGCATCGCCAGCACCATCGCCGAGCGGATGTCCTGCAGCGAATCGACCGGCGGCACCGGGAAGTAGCCTCCCTTGATCGGCGCGCGGTGCCCCATGTTGCCGCCCTCGAACTCCTCGCCGGACGACCACGGCGCCTCTTCCGACTTGATCTTGTAGAACGCCTGGCCCATGTCGACCCGCCACGTTACCGAGTCGAAGACGAAGAATTCGGGTTCGGGGCCAAAGAACGCGGTATCGGCGATGCCGGTCGACTTGAGGTAGGCCTCCGCGCGCTTGGCGATCGAGCGTGGATCCCGGTCATAGCCCTTGCCATCGGAGGGCTCAATGACATCGCAGGTTAGGAGCAACGTCGGCTCATCGGTAAACGGATCCATCCGCGCCGAGTCCGGGTCCGGCACCAGCGTCATGTCGGAGGCCTCGATGCTCTTCCAGCCCGCGATCGAGGAGCCATCGAAGAAGTGACCGTCAGTGAATTTGTCCTCGCGGAACATCGGGACCGGCACCGACACGTGCTGCTCTTTGCCTCGCGTGTCCACAAAGCGCAGGTCCACGAATTTGACCTCGTTGTCCTTGATGATCTTCATTACGTCGGCGACGGTCGCCATCGAATTCTCCTGAGTTGGGTAGTGGGATGGATACGGCGAAAACGAGATTCCTTGGGACGCAGGATCTGTGCCAAGGATTTTTTTGTCGAAGGCATTGTGCCATAAGGGATTTGTTTCCTACAGGCCCGTTTCTACGCACTGTTATGGTGCTCATTTTCTCTGGTAGGCACCATTATGGTGCGACATTGCACGTAACCACCGTGCGTTAGAATTCGATTTTATTTCCAATAGCCTAGAACTTTATTTGGCCCGTTCAGGCTGGCAGCTTTGACGCATCGAGGAATTGCAAGATGATGATTGACGAAATTCTGGGAAAAGCGCGCGAGCGTGCACAGCAGATGGGCCTGCCATACGCAGGTGCGCTGACGCCTCGCGAGGCGCGCGACATCTGGCAATCAGCGCCCGGCGCGAAACTGATTGATGTGCGCACGCGCGCTGAATGGGATTATGTCGGGCGCATCCCAGGAGCAACGGAAATCGAGTTGCTCACTTATCCCGGGAATCGGCCCAATCCTGCTTTTCTCCAGGAGCTCGAGCAGCAAGTCGGCAAAGAAGTGGTTGTGATGTTCATCTGCCGCAGCGGCGCTCGCTCGCACAACGCCGCGGTGCTCGCGACGCGCGCCGGCTACAGTGCCTGCTACAACGTGCTCGAGGGGTTCGAAGGCGACAAGGATTCGCAGAGCCACCGCAACACCGTGGGCGGTTGGCGCGCGCGCGGGCTGCCCTGGACGCAAGGCTGATTGCTTATTTCCGTGTGCTTCGGTGTGATTCCGTGGCTGTGTTTGTTTTTGAGATAACTTCCTAGTCACTCGGCTATGCGGAGCTCCAATCGACGAGCCCGGTGTACGCGCTCACCAGCACCACGGCTCCGAAGGCGATGCGGTAGTAGGCAAACGCGCTGAAGTCGTGGTGGCTGATGTAGCGCAGCAGCGCGCGTACTGCGAGAAAAGCGCTCACGAACGAAGCGATGAAGCCGATCGCGAACATGCCGAGGTCGTCGGACTGCAGGACGGCGCGATTCTGGTAGACGTCGTAGGCTACCGCCGCGAACATCGTCGGTATCGCGAGAAAAAACGAGAACTCGGTGGCCGCCCGGCGCGACAGGCCGAAGAACAGCCCGCCGATGATCGTGGCACCGGAACGCGAGGTGCCGGGGATCAGCGCGAGGGTCTGCGCGAACCCCACCTTGAGGGCGTCCTGCCAGCGCATGTCGTCCACGCGCTCGACCGTCACGCGGTGGTTGCGCCGCTCGGCCCACAATATCAGGAAGCCGCCGATCACAAACGCCGCGGCGACGGGAAGAGGATAGAACAAATACTCCTTGATGGCGCCATGGAACAAGAGCCCCAGCACGGCCGCAGGCATAAACGCGATCACGAGATTCGCCACGAAACGCTGCTGCATTGGCTGGGTGGCGATGCCCGCTAGCGCCGCCCGCAGGCGCCCGCGATACTCCCAGCACACGGCCAGGATCGCGGCGAGCTGGATCACGACATCGAAAACTTTCGCCTTCTCGCCGTTGAAGCCGATCACCTGCCCTGCGATGATGAGATGCCCCGTGCTCGAGATCGGAAGGAACTCCGTGAGGCCTTCGACGAACCCGAGGAACAACGCCTTGAAGTAGAGAGCGAAATCCATTCAGGGCGTTATTGTACGCGACCACCCCTCAAACCGGTGAATGGTGAATGGTGAACGGCGAATCGCGATTGGCGAATAGTGATTCGTGAAAAGTGAATGGACTGAACCGCAGGTCGTCCGTCATCACCCATCACCCGTCACCCGTCACCGGGTTATTCGTAGCGCAGCGCCTCGATCGGCCGCAGCTGCGATGCTTTGCGCGCCGGGTAAAAACCGAAGAAGATGCCGATGATGCCGGCGAACCCGACGGCCAGTGCGATCGATTCCAACTGCAGCGCAATGCGCCAGCCAGCGAAGTGACCGATTGCATAAGAGCCGGCGACCCCCATGGTGACTCCCAGCACGCCCCCGATCAGCGCCAGCGTAATCGCTTCCACGAGGAACTGGGTAAGGATGTCCTGCGCGCGCGCGCCCACCGCCATCCTGAGGCCGATCTCGCGCGTGCGCTCCGTGACCGACACCAGCATGATGTTCATGATGCCGATGCCGCCGACCAGCAGCGAGACCGATGCCACGGCGGCGAGCAGCAGCGTCATGATGCGGCTGGACTCCTCGCGTGCGCCCAGCACTTCGGACAGGTTGCGCAGGAAAAAGTCGTCGTTCTGCCCCGCCTGCAGCCGGTGCCGCTGTCGTAGCAGCGCGCGAATGTCGTCCTCTGCCTCGGCCATGCTGAAATCCTCGCGCACCTTGACCGAAATGCTGTTAACGGTACGGCGCTTGGAGTGCGCCGCGCCCATGATTCGGTTGCGCGCGGTCGAGATCGGCATGAGGATCACGTCGTCCTGGTCGCGTCCTCCAAAGCTCTGGCCCTTGCGCTCAAGCAAGCCAATAACGGTCAACGGCACCTTGTTGACCCGGATCACCTGCCCAATGGGGTCTGCATCGCCGAACAGGTTCTTCGACACCGTCTCGCCGATGACAGCCACTTTGGCCGACCCCTGGACGTCGGACTGTCCGAATGCCTTGCCTGCCGCGATGTTCCATTCCCGGGCCTCTAGGTATTCGGGCGAAACCCCCCAGAACGCGGTGGACCAGTTGTTATTGCCGCCCGCGACCTGTCCTGCGCCTCGGAGGGCCGGGGACGCGGCCTGCACTGCCGGCACCTCGCGGTCGATCGCATAGGCGTCGTCCTCGGTGATGGTGCGCTGCGAGCCAAAACCCAGCCGCGCTCCGCTCGAGCTGACCGAGCCCGATAAAATGATGATCAGGTTCGACCCCAGAGATCTGATCTGCTCCTCGACCCGGGCCTGGGCCCCGGCACCGACCGCGATCATGGTGATCACCGCGCCAACGCCGATGATGATGCCCAGCATGGTGAGCGAGCTGCGCAGCTTGTTCACGCGCAGCGCCCGCAGCGCGATGCGCATGCTGGCCAGTAGATTCATGTTTCTACCTCCTCCTGCATCCGTGCGGCCATGGCAGCCGCATCGTTGGGCTGCTCCCCGCGGTGGTCCTCGACGACGCGCCCGTCGCGAAAACTGATGATCCGGTCCGCGAAGGCCGCGATCTCGCGCTCATGCGTTACCAGCACGACGGTCATGCCGTCGCGATTGAGCTGTTGCAGCAGCGCCATGACCTCGCAGCTCGTGTGCGTATCGAGCGCACCAGTCGGCTCGTCGGCGAGAATCAGGACCGGATTATTCACGAGTGCGCGCGCGATGGCGACCCGCTGCTGTTGACCGCCGGAGAGCTGCGAGGGGTGATGGTGCATGCGGTCCCCGAGCCCGACCTCTTCCAGCTTGGCCCGCGACCGCTGGTGGCGCTCGGCCGCTGGCACACCGCAGTAGAGCAGTGGCAGCTCGACGTTCTCCAGCGCGGATGTGCGCGGCAGAAGATTGAAGTTCTGGAACACAAACCCGATGCGGCGGTTGCGGATGGTGGCGAGCGCGTCACCGGAAAGATCCGACACGAGCTCGCCGGCCAGCAGATACTCTCCGCTGCTTCGGCTGTCGAGGCACCCCAGCAGATTCATGAACGTGGACTTGCCCGAACCCGACGGCCCCATTACCGCCACGAACTCGCCGGCGCCGATTTCGACCGATACCCCGCGCAGCGCGTGCACCGGATAGCCCTCCAGGTGGTAGTTCTTGGTGAGGCGGCGCGTGATGATTAACGGCTGTTCCATTTTGCTCAACACCGTGACCCGTGACCCGTGACCGCTGACCAGTGAGCCAGAAAAACCTCATCCAATGACCGGTGCCCATTCATGATTTACGTCTCACGATTCACGACGGTTAGAAAAAGCGCGGACTGCTGCCCCCGCGCTTGCCGCGTGCAGTGCCGGCAGCCGCTGCGCCGATGATGAGCTGCATGCCCTCCTTGAGCACGCCGCCGACCAGCTCGGTATAGGTGCCGTCTGTCAGGCCCAGGCGCACGCTGACCGCTTTGGGCTCACCGTCCTCGTCGAGCGACCATACCCGGCCACGGGTGAGGTTTCGGCTCTCGGCCACGATCTCCTCGTAACGCGCGCGCTGCTCGTCATTCAGCATCGCGGCAATCCGGGAGCGCCGCTCGGCGCGCAGCTTCGCAACTTGACGCTGCTGGTCTTCCGGCATTTCCGCCGACACGGCCCGGATCTTCTGCCCCGTCTCGCGGTAGATGGTCTCGAGGGTCAGCCGCTGCGATTCATCGAGCTTGAGGTCCTTGGCGAGACGCTCCCGCGCAGCCTTGCCTGCCTGCCCGCGGCCCGCCGGCGCAGACGCCTTCCCTGCGGCCGCGGACGCGGGTCGCGCTGGGCGGTACCGCAGGGCCGTGTTCGGGATCTTCAGGACATTTTCGCGCCTGTCGATGACGATCCGCACGTTGGCCGTCATCCCCGGAACCAAGGAAAGGTCAGTGTTGGATGTGGCGATTACAGCGATATAAGTCACGACGTTCTGGACCACCTGGGCGGCTTTTCTGACCTGGCTAACCTTGCCCGTGAAGGTGCGGCCGGGGAACGAGTCGACGGTGAAGCTCGCCTCCTGTCCGACACGCAAGCGCCCGATCTCGGCCTCGTCGATCGAGGTCTCGACCTGCATGTCGGTGAGGTTCTGCGCGATCACGAATAGCGTCGGCGCCTGCAGGCTCGCAGCGACGGTCTGGCCGGCATCGACCGCACGCGAAATCACGATGCCGTCGACGGGCGCGCGGATCGCCGTTCGATTGAGATCCACCTTGGCCTGCTCGAGCTGGGCCTCGCGCTGCTTGACCAGCGCCTCAACATTGCGTATCTGGGCTTCGCCAACCGCGACCTGTGCCTGCGCCGTTTTCACCTGCTCACCCGCGGCCTCGTACAGGAACCGTGTCTTGTCGAGCACCGCCCCTGACACAAAGTTCTTCTCGTGCAGCACCTTGTTGCGCCCGTAATCCCGTTCCGCATCAGCCAGTGTGACGCGCGCGCGCGACACCTCGGCCTTAAGGGCCGCGACGTTGGCGCGTTGCGTAAGCACCGTTGCGCGCGCGGACTCAAGGTCGGCCATCGCCTGATTCACGCGCAGCGCGAACGTGTCCGGGTCGATGCGGGCGATGACCTGGCCCTTCTTCACCGGAGAATTGAAATCGACGTAGATTTCCTTGATCTGTCCGGAAACCTGCGAACCCACCTGCACCGACACAACGGGGTTCACTGTTCCCGTTGCCGAGACTGCGGCGAGGATCGGTCCGCGTTCGACTTTGGCTAACCGGTATTCCGGCGCGCTCCCGCGCGCCCCCCACCAGCCGTACAGGCCCGCGCCGATCGCCAGGACGGCGAGCGCGCCGCCAGCAATGACGGCGGTTTTTCGGGAGAGCTTGATCATCCTAAGACCCGTGAACGGTGATCGGTACGCAGTGAACGGACGAAATGTCAGCGCGGCCCGAAATATGCCACGCCGCGATGTTCTCAGCGCTTACCGTTCACGCTGTACTGTTTCTTTAGAGCGGGGGGATTGTAGCCGAGGTGCCCTGCCGCTACCGCGAAGGCAGGGGCTTAGATGTAACAAATCGTTACCCGGGCAGGCGTGACCGGTCAAGGGCGGCGAGGAGAATTCGCCGTTTCAGCGATCGGGGGCAGAGAATTTTTCGTCGGGCTGGGCTTCGCGAACCGCTTCCTTTGCGCGGGTCTCGAGCGCATGAAGCAGCAGTAACCCAGTGAGCATGCCGTGGGTCTGAAAGTCGCGACCGATGGCTTCCGCACGTCGGCTAAGCGCCTCCGGTACCGGCAGCTCGCGGCCTTGGGAGGAGGCAACCAGGGAGGCCTTCAGGTAAGCAAACAGCAACTCGACGTCGGACTCGCTGATCCGGCCGCCGAGCCAGGCTTGGGGCGTCATCATCTGCTCGAGCGTGGCCTCCACGTCGGCAGAAGGGTCCTTGTCCCCGGCGTGGGCGGGCATAGCAACCGCCAGCGCCATAATGCCAGCAACGGTCAGGGTTCGGAAATGCATGTGGACCTCCGATACCGAGTGACTAAGTGACTGAGCAACTAGGTGACCGATACCCGCCTAGCCTCGGACACAAACTGTAACACCTAAGGCAGGCAACCACCTAGTCACCAGGTCACCAGGTCACCGAGTCACCGAGTCACCCAGTCACCAGCGCCTATTGCTTGAGGTAGAGTTCCGAGCCGCGATCCAGGAACTCCTTGGCCTTGTCCTCCAGCCCCTTGTCGAGCGCCTCCTGCTCCGACACGCCCTGTTTCTCAGCGTAATCGCGCACGTCCTGCGTGATCTTCATCGAGCAGAAATGCGGCCCGCACATGGAGCAGAAATGCGCCAGCTTGGCGCCTTCCTGGGGCAGCGTCTCGTCGTGGAACTCGCGCGCCTTGTCCGGATCCAGCCCGAGGTTGAACTGGTCCTCCCAGCGAAACTCGAAGCGTGCCTTTGACAGTGCGTTGTCGCGGACCTGCGCGCCCGGGTGGCCCTTCGCAAGGTCTGCGGCGTGCGCCGCAATCTTATAGGCAATGATGCCGTCCTTCACATCCTCCCGGTTTGGCAGGCCAAGGTGTTCCTTCGGCGTGACATAACAGAGCATGGCGGTGCCAAACCAGCCGATCATCGCGGCGCCGATCGCGCTGGTGATGTGGTCGTAGCCGGGCGCGATATCCGTGGTCAACGGCCCGAGCGTGTAGAACGGTGCCTCGCGGCAGTACTGCAGCTGCAGGTCCATGTTCTCCTTGATGAGCTGCATCGGCACGTGGCCCGGCCCCTCGATCATCACCTGCACATCGTGCTTCCAGGCGATGTCCGTGAGCTCGCCGAGCGTCTTCAGCTCGGCGATCTGCGCCTCGTCGTTCGCGTCATAGATCGACCCCGGCCGCAGCCCGTCGCCGAGCGAGAACGCGACGTCGTAGGCCTTCAGAATCTCGCAGATCTCCTCGAAGCGCGTGTAGAGAAAGCTTTCCTTGTGGTGCGCGAGG
>JAOTTL010000138.1:0-10071 GCA_029864385.1 Betaproteobacteria bacterium
ACAGTGCGACCCGAGATTGAGCGGTGAATCGAACACCGGTTCCTGGCGCACCCAGACGCCGTTTTCCACAACCGCGTCGATGGCGCAACCGACCGAACAATGCGTGCACACGGTGCGGTGCACCTCCGTCTTGCCACCGGTCATCGGCTGCGCGGCTTGCGCCTTGCCGATGATGTTGAAAGGCAATTGCGTCGCGACTGCGCCGGCGCCGAGCGTAATACCCGATTGCTTCAGGAAGTCGCGCCGACCGATCGTCTTACCGACCATGCCTACGACACTGCGTGCCAGCCGGCTGTGGGCCGGGGATACGCTGTTTGATGTCTTGGTGAGTAACATGCGGGCGCTCCTTCTCAAACCTTGGCGGTGCGATAGTAATTTTGAACGTGCTCCGTGAGCCGGTAGCCCTGTGACGTTTCCGTCTTTGCGGAGCCGCTGGCATTCTGCTCCTGCTCCTTCGACACCAGCGCAACGGTTGCCGCTGCGCCACCGGCGCCCACTGCGAGCAGGAAACTACGGCGCGAAAGCTTACGGTCTGGTTTCTTCATTTGACGCTCCTCAAGAGCTGGTGACTTAACCACTTAACCGAATCACGAAACGGCGACGATTGAGATTGGATAAAACGGCATTAGTTTACTACCCCGAATCGAAAATGGTTGGAAAATTCGACGCCGTTGCCCGCCGACCTGCAGGCGCCTGTTTCAGCGTTTGTTTCACAGGATGCGATAGCGACGTCCGATGATCCTCGGATTGGACCGGTAGCTAGGCGTCCTGCATGTCAAACGCGGCCTTCTCAACGGCCAGAAACGCGAGCGTGAATTGTGCGACGCAGCGATAGAACGAAGCGTTCACAGACCGACCGATGGCTTCACAGTAGGGCACGAGGCCGGGATAGACAAACTCATTGAAAAATAGGTACTGTTCGTCTAGCGGACGGCTTTCGCCAATTAGAAACCGCATCGCGTCACAGATACCGGCCACGTGATCTTCGCTCTCGGTTGCTGCGCCGCTTCTACCCAGGCCCCATGACTCGAGAAGCTGGCGTAGTCGCACGAGATGGCGTTCCGGCCCCGCTTCTTTCACGTAGTGGGAACTGAAGGGCGTGATTTCGCATTTACCCACGCCAACAAAAAGGGTTTCGAACTCCTGCCGGAGAGCGACCGGGTCAGCCGTCCCGCATGCTTGGCGCAACTCGTGCCACGCGGCGCTCAGCGCTCCGCTCGCCGACGCCTCGTCACCGCCGCCTCGCGCGATCGCCGCGAGCCATAATTCATCAGGCGCATCATAAAAAAACCGGCCGATGATCGCATAAAGATCCGCGCGCGCCGCGTCTTGCGCCAGAAGCTCGCCGTTGTGCGCCGTCTTCGTATCTGAACTCGTCACGTGCCCCCTTTTCCGCCGGGCTCGAGATAGTCAAAGACATTCGTCTCGGTCTTGTTCTCCATCATGTCGATGACACGGCAGTCCGCGCACATCTGCAGACGCCGTTGTGAAACCGCCGTCGCAAACATCGAATGCGAGCCCAGCCGGCCCAACATGTTCTCGATCATTTGCCGGGTCGCAAACGGCTTCCCGCAACTCACACAGTTGTAGGGCTCGGCCTCATTCAACACCACCGCGCTCTGCGCACGCCGCCCCAGCAACAGCCGCGGCGCAAGCGAGATGGCGTCCTCGGGACAGGTCTTCTCGCACAGGCCGCATTGCACGCAATTGCCCTCGATGAACTTCAGCTGAGGCGCCTCCTTCGCGTCGAGCAATGCCCCCTCCGGGCAGGCGCCTACGCAAGCGAGGCACAGCGTGCAGGTCTGCCGATTCACGACCACACGCCCGTAGGGCGCCCCGGAAGACAGCGCCACTTCGTCCTTCGGCTGCGGGGCATGCTTGTGCAGGTGCTCGAACACGAACTCGAGCGTGGTGCGCTTCTCGTTTGACAGGTTGAACGTTGCCGGCGGAGCGCTACGGGTCTCGGGCAGATTCCAGACCGCCCGCTCGAGCGCGGCGCCGTCGCCGGACTCGATCAAGTCCACATGACCGCCGCCATAACCCAGGCCCGACAGAATTTCGCCCGCATAGGCCATCTGTCCCCGCAGCGCCGCAAGGTACTCCTGCGGTTCGGATCCGGACGACAGCAGGCGCACGCCGCCCGCGCCCAGTGCGATACACCCCAACATCACGTCCAATCCGAGCGAAGCGATGTGGTGGATCTCGAGGGGGATCACGTTGGCCGGAAGGCCCTTGCCACGGCGGGCGAGCCGCCCGATCGACTCGCGCCCGTCGGTCGCATTGTGAAAGAGCAGCACGGGCTCCCGCCCGCCCGCGCGGAAATAGGTCTGGAGCACAGTCTTGATGCGGGCGCCCAGATCGGCGACCCGCGGATAGGCATAGCTCATCGCACCCGATGGGCACACGCTGGCGCAGCCGCCACAGCCCATGCAAAGGTGCGGCTCGACGGCCACCCGGTTCCCTTCGGGATCACTCGTAATCGCCTGTGTCGAGCAGACGTCGACGCAGCGCCGGCAGCCGATGATCTCCGAGCGGCTATGGGCGCAGATGCTCTCCTTGTAGGAATAAAACCTCGGCTTTTCGAACTCGCCCACCATTGCGATGAGCTGCGTCACCGCCAAGGACTGCTCGAGGGCATCGCGTCCGGGCGCGCTATAGCCCTGGGGAGGCTGCGACACCTTGATCAGCGGCTCCCGGGACAAATCCAGCACCAGGTCGAAGCGATCGCTGCGCACGCGCTCGGCACGCTCGAAGTCGATCGCGCCGATGCTGCCGCAAGCCCGAACGCACTGCCGGTGCGCCTTGCATTTGTCGAGGTCGATCTGGTAGCTGTAATCGATGGCGGATTCCGGACAGGCCTCGATACAGGCATTGCAGCGCGTACACACCTCCAGGTCGATCGGATTATGCTGCTCCCAGGTTGCCTCGAAAGCGCCGAGGTAGCCCGCCAGCTTGACGCTGCGCCCCGAGTAGACCGGATAGCGCCGATCGAGCGGCATCTCAGCCCTGCCGCCATCGCCGGTGATCAGCACACTCACCTGAAGCTGACCCGCCAGGCGTTCCGCCCAGGAAAGCGCGACGTCGGCCTGGCCGATGATCAGCAGCTGTCCCGCTGACTGATAGGAGACTGCCGCGACCGGCTCGGGGTCCGGCAAACCCACCAGTGCCAGGAGGGCCGCGATCTTGGGTGTTGCCTTGGCGCCATCGTCCGACCAACCCGCTGTTTCACGAATGTTGATGAACTTGACGTTGCTGGCGGCCTGGGATTCGTCATGAAGCTCGTTGAAGAGGGCGGCTTCCTGCGTGCAGGCCACCACCACGTCCGGATCTTTCAGTGCCGCCTGGTAGGCACCCGCTTCCCTGCGGCATAGTTCGCTGTGAACCGTCAGCGGCGCGCCCGCCTGCAGCGCCTTGCCCAGCGCTTTGGCATCGAGCGACATCGTCTTGTTGCAGTTGCAAAGCTTGAGCGTCTTGCCCGCGAGCGACATCGTCAGCCACGCCTTTCGTCTTTTTCACCAGTCTTGCGCGGCGTCCCGAGCTCGTCGGCTTGCGCGTTCCCTTCGGCTGTCTCCAGCCGGTCCTGAGAGGATGGGGCGGCCTCATCGGCGGCCTGCTCTTCCGGCTCCGTGGCCGCCTGCTCCACCCTGGGCGTCTCGGCATGTTCGCGCTCTTCGGGCCCCGGCCCATGGAGCGTGCGGCGAGCGTGCTGCAACTTGTCTACCACTGCCTTCGACAAATCCTCGAGGACCGAGAAGTCCTCGGCATAGTCGTCGAGGCCGTCGGTCACGTTGAAGCGCGGATCGCTGAACAGCTTTTTCAAGGCAATCCGGCGCAAGCCTGCATCCACACGCTTGTCCATGAATGCTTTGAAATCCGAATCGTAGTTGAGCTGGTCAACCGGCGGCAGCTCGGGAGCGGGCTGCGCATCGTCCGCCTTCGCTGGCACGTTTTGCGCTGGCTTCTCGCGCACCTCCTGCTTAAGGCGCAACCAGCGCGACAGGAACGGCTCCCCGTCATCCTTTATCGTCATAACGCTTTACCGCCCCGGGCGCCGTTAGCCCCCGCGTCGCGAGGCAACCCCTTTGTCCTTGCTGCTCGCGTAGCGCGGCTTCTTCTCCGGCTCGGGCCGGTAGTTCGCGCCAGCGTACTCGGCAATCCAGGGAACGAGATCCTCTGGTAACGACACGCTGTCGACAGTCTCATCACTATCGGCCCACCGGGCACCTTCGTGGTAGCTCACAGTGAGCCGTTCCGGGCGCGCAACCTCGCCGTCCATCCGCCAGAGCACGAACACCTTGGGCTGCGGCGAGGTGAGGTTGAGCAAATAGCCTTCGGCCTCCGCCGCGACGAGACGCAGGATCGCGCCGGGAAACAGTATCTGCGTCGTTTGCCCGTCGTCCAAGATGATCCGCTCGGCGCTTCCCGGTGGCGAAGTGTCCGGCAGGATCCCCTTCGCCTCCCACTTCTCGGTGGCCCAGCGGTCCGCGAGGCGCACCCGCTCCATGATGACGGCAAGCGGATACGGCGCGGCACGGGGATTCGTCGGGGCATCGACCATGGCGGCATTGTGCGCCAGGCACGACGGCCGTGCAACTTGAAACGAGTCCAAATACTTGATTTGAAAAAAGTGTTTTCCTTGCCTGGAGGCCGGCTGCTTTGGGATAATCGCACTCAACGGGAGCCGGCGCGCAGCCGGCCTTGGCGTTACTTATATGGACACACCTCAAGAACGGGATACAGCGCAGAACGGGCCGCGCGATCGGTTGAGACGGCCACTGCGCGATCTGCGCGTGTCGGTCACCGACCGCTGCAACTTTCGCTGCGTCTACTGCATGCCCAAGGAGGTGTTCGGAAAGGACTATCAGTTCCTCGAGCGCAAAGAGATCCTGAGCTTCGAGGAGATTGCCCGGGTCGCGCGGATCTTTCGCGCACTCGGCGTCGAGAAGATTCGCCTGACCGGCGGTGAGCCGCTCGTGCGCCGCAATATCGAGCAGCTGATCGAGATGCTAGCGGCCATTCCCGGGCTCGATCTCACGCTCACCACCAACGGCTCCCTGCTCAAGCAGAAAGCCCGGGCGCTCAAGAACGCGGGCCTGAAGCGTGTGACGGTCAGCCTCGACGCGCTCGACGATCCCGTATTCCGCCGTATGAACGATGTGGATTTTCCCGTGACTCGCGTGCTCGAGGGCATCGAAGCCGCCGCTGCCGCGGGACTGGCACCCGTCAAGATCAACATGGTGGTGAAGCGCGGGGGCAACGAGGACAGCATCCTGCCGATGGCGCGCCAATTCCACGGCACCGGCCATATTTTGCGGTTTATCGAATACATGGACGTCGGCCATACCAATGGATGGCGCATGGATGACGTCGTCACCGCACGTGAGATCGTCGGCATGATCCACGCGGAGATGCCGCTCGCGCCGTTGGACGCGAATTACCCCGGAGAGGTGGCCCAGCGCTGGCGCTACCGGGACGGCAGCGGCGAGATCGGCGTTATCGCCTCGGTCACGCAGGCGTTCTGCCGCGACTG
Organism: Betaproteobacteria bacterium; assembly: GCA_029864385.1. Taxonomy (GTDB): domain Bacteria; phylum Pseudomonadota; class Gammaproteobacteria; order Burkholderiales; family SG8-41; genus SG8-41. The sequence continues at coordinate 5,531 of JAOTTL010000138.1, forward strand.
CACCCGCATTCGACTCTCGACCGACGGCAAACTCTACACCTGCCTTTTTGCAACGGCCGGCCATGATGTGCGGGCCCTCTTGCGCGCGGGCGCCACCGACGGCGATATCGGGTCGTCGGTCTCGGAGCTCTGGACCCGGCGTGCGGACCGCTACTCCGAGATCCGTACCGCAAACACCGCGAAGCTGCAGAAAATCGAGATGTCGTACATCGGCGGCTGAACTTGAAGGCAGAAGTTAGAAGGATGAAGACACCATTCGTCGTAACCCCGCTTGCGGGCGGTCGCGCGATTTTTCATTTTCGCCTTCTCGTTTCCGCCTTCTGACTTCTGACTTCTGACTTCTGACTTCTGACTTCTGACTTTGAAATGCGCCGTCCGAAGCTCACCAACGCGGCCCGTCCGTTGACCTTCGAAGTCGAAGCCGTGAACGAGCGCGGCGAGCGGCTGGCGACGCCAATCGCGGGAGAACACCCGCTGACGCTCTATCTCGACAAGCGCGAGATCGTTACCCTGATGACGCTCGGGCAAGCGCCGGAGGCGCTCACGATCGGTTACCTCCGCAACCAACGGCTGGTGGGCTCGATCGACGAGATCACCGCGGTGCAGGTCGACTGGGAAAGCGATTCGGTCGCGGTTACCACACGCAGGGGCGTCAAGGGGCTCCGCGCGCGCCTCGGGAAACGCACCGTGACGACCGGCTGCGGTCAGGGTACGGTATTTGGCGATTTGATGGAGGAAATCGACTCGATCAAACTGCGTGACGACGTGCGTCTAGCGGAAGAAACGCTCTATGCCCTGCTCGACACGGTGCGTCGCCACGAGACCATCTACAAGAGCGCGGGCGCAGTGCACGGCTGCGCGCTGGCGGCGGGTGACAATATCCTTTATTTCGTCGAGGACGTCGGGCGCCACAACGCCGTGGATGCGATCGCCGGTCTCATGTGGCTCGACCGCGTGGACGGCTCCGACAAGATCTTCTACACCACCGGCCGGCTCACCTCGGAGATGGTGATCAAGGCGGCGCAGATGCAAATACCGTTTTTGGTCTCGCGCTCGGGCCTGACCGAGATGGGACACGAGATCGCCTCCAAGGTCGGCATTACCATGCTCGGGCGCACTGTCGGCAAGCACTACCTGCTCTTTACCGGGACGCACCGCTTCGTCAAGCAAATCATGCCAACCATGTTGGCTTGATTTTCTGTTCCAGGTTCCGGGTTCAAGGTTCAAGGTTAGATATCAAGCAACCGTGCTGAAGTCGGCGCATCGAGGCGGAATCGCGAACTCGGAACTTGGAACTTGGAACTTGGAACTTGGAACTTGGAACTTGGAACGTTGGCCCCGGAACGGACAAAATCACGGGAGTGATTTTGGCGGGCGGGCGGGGCCAGCGCATGGGCAGCGTGGACAAGGGTCTCAAACTCCTGCGCGGCAAACCGATGGTGGCGTGGGTCATCGAGCGGTTCGCGCCACAGGTGGATGAACTGCTCGTCAACGCGAACCAGAATCTCGACCGCTATGCGCAACTGGGCCATCGCGTCATCCCCGACGCGATCGAGGGCTTTGCGGGACCACTCGCCGGTCTGGAGCGCGCGCTGGCCGAAGCGCGGCACGAACTCGTCGCCACGGTGCCGTGCGATTCGCCGCACTTGGCGCTCGACCTAATCGAGCGCCTGCGAGGCGCGCTGCAACGCCATGAGGCTGACCTCGCGGTCGCCAAAACGGGCGCACAGGCGCATCCGGTATTTTGCCTCTGTCGCAAGAGCGTATCGTCCAGCTTGACAGAATTTCTGGCCGGTGGAGGCCGCAAGATCGATGCGTGGTATTCGCGGCTCAAGGTGATCGAGGTCGCGTTCGACGACGAACCCGGGGCTTTCAGCAACGTCAATACGAAAGCGGATCTGGAAGCGCTCGAGAACGAGCCGCCGCCTTAGAGCCCGTAACACAATGAAAGTCAGTCCAGCATCCGCTGCGCCTCGATCATGGCGCCGAGCAGCCCCACCTGCGGGTTCATGATGATGTGCACCGGAATGGTCGACAGGAGGTCCGCGAAGCGCCCCTTGCTGTTGAAAGCCCGCATGAAGGTGCCGTCCTTGAGCTTCGGCGCTAGTTTTGGCGCGATACCGCCTGCCAAGTAGACGCCACCTCGGGCAAGGGTCGCAAGCGCCATATTGCCGGCAAAAGCGCCGTAGGCGCTCGCAAACAAGTCCAGAGCGCGCGCCGCGAGTGGGTCACGTTTCTCGAGGCCGAACCCGCCGATGACGCTAGCCGTGTCCGTGTTGTTGCGCGCCGCTTCCTGCAACTGCTTCGAGGGAATGCCCACGCCGGATTCTTGCAGGAAACTGAAGATGCGCATCAGCCCCGGGCCAGACACCACGCGCTCGTACGAAACCCGCCCGAACGTGCGGCGCAGGTAGACGAGCAATTTGTCCTGGAGCTCGTCCACGGGCGCGAAGTCAGCATGACCCGCCTCGGAAGCATGCGCCACGTAGCCCCCGCCATGCGCCGTCAGGAGCCCCGTGCCAAGACCGGTCCCAGCACCGATGATGAGCCGCGTGCCCTGGGCGACGGGATAGCCAGCCTGCAGCGTCTCGAGGTCCGTGGGCGCAAGGCGCGGAATGCCCAGGCCCGCCGCCGCGAAGTCGTTGACGAGCTTCATCTCGGTCAACCCAAGCTCCGCGGCCAATGCATCACCCCTCACCTTCCAGCCCAGATTGGTCAGCGTCACGCTGTTCAACGCAACCGGCCCCGCGACTGAGAAGCACGCCGCACGCACGGCCCTGCGGTGCGGCGCCACACCGGGCTTCGTCAGAAAATCCTCGATGATGGCCTTCAAACTCTCGAAATGCTGGCTCTCGTAAACGGCCTGGGTGGCGACGCTGGGCCACGGCCTGCCCTCGAGCGCCAGGGCAACCATGCTACGCGTGCCGCCAACGTCGGCGGCCAGAAGGTAACGCCCGCTCACGCAGCCGCCCGCTACGCCGAGAGGATGGTGCGCTCGTGGTCGGGCTCGGCGCCGAGCGCCTCCGGCTCGGCGATGAAGAAGCCCTGCGCGTAGTCCACACCCATCTCCTTTAACCGCGAAAGTGTCGCCGCGTCCTCCACTGACTCGGCCACCGTCTGCATGCCAAGAATATGGCCAATTCGGTTCACCGAATCCGCGATCGCGTGGTCCATGGGGTCGGTCTCCATGTCCTTGATGAACATGCCCGCAATCTTGAGGTAGTCCACCGGCAGATATTTGAGATAGGCGAAGGACGACATGCCTGTGCCGAAATCATCGAGCGCGAAGCGGCAGCCCATGCCCTTCAACTCGTGCATCAGCTCGGCCGCCTTGGTGAGGTTCGAGATGGCGGTGGTCTCGGTGATCTCGAAGCACAGCAGCCCGTGCGGCAGCTCATAGCGCGTCAGCAGGTTGCGAAGAAAATCCGGGAAGCTCTTGTCGTTGATGCTCGCGCCAGAGATATTGACCGAGTAGTTACCCCGCTCGCCACGCGCGTCCGGCTCGCGCGGAATGCTCCCGCTCAGCCATTGCCGGTGCAGATACTCGACCAGCGTGCTCACCACCCAGCGCTCGATCGACGTGAGCAGGTTGTAGCGCTCAGCCGCCGGCATGAACCCGGTCGGCGGAATGAGATTGCCCGCGCGGTCGAGCATGCGCACGAGCACCTCGTGATGCGGCGGCATTCCCCGCGCCGGATTGACCGGCATGATGAACTGGCGGTACAGCCGGAACTGGCCCAGCTCGAACGCGCGGTTGATCTGCGACACCACCTGGAGATCGCTGTGCCGGCCGGTGTAGTCGCGATCCTGCGGGCGGTAGACCTGCACGCGATCGCGCCCCCGGTTCTTTGCCTCGTAGCAGCACACGTCGGCAAGCGTGAGCACGCTGTTTGCATCCCGGCTCTCCACATTGAGCGGCACCAGCCCGATGCTCACCCCGACGCTGAAGGTCTTGTCCTGCCACACGAAGCGGAATTCGCGGATGGTTTCACGCAGGCCGTTCGCGACGCGTACCGCCTGTTCGGTAAGGCACGACTCCAGCAGCGCCCCGAACTCGTCGCCGCCGAGCCGCGCGAGCGTATCGCTGCCGCGCATACGTGTCTGCATCACCGACGTCAGTTGCCGCAGCAGCTCGTCGCCGGCGGCATGCCCGCAGGTGTCGTTTACCGCCTTGAAATTGTCCAGGTCGAGGAACAGCAGCGCGTGCTCCTTGCCCTGGGTCTTGGCCGTGTCCATGAGATCCGACAGGCGCCGCTCGAATTCGCGCCGGTTGACGAGCCCCGTGAGCGCGTCGTGGCTCGCCTGCCAGATCAGCTGCTGGGCCATCGCGCGGACCTGGCTTACGTCGTGGAACACCACGATTATTCCGTGCACCGTGCCATCGCGCCCGCGTATCGGTGCGTGCGAGTAGCGGATCGGGCACTCGCGCCCCTTGCGGTCAACTAGGCGCACAGCAATGGGCTCGTCGCCAGGCGCCGCATCCGGCCCGCCGGTAAGCGGATCGACGACGCTCCCGCTGCGCTCGCCGATGACGCGGTAGA
>JAOTTL010000319.1:0-2513 GCA_029864385.1 Betaproteobacteria bacterium
GAAACGGATCTCGACAGTCTCGGTGGACTGCCCATCTACACGCCGCAGGGCAGCATCCTGCCGCTGGATTCGATCGCGACCATTCGCGAGACCGTCGACACCAATTCGATCCGGCGCATCAACGCCCAGCGGACCGTGACACTGAATATCATCCCGCCGGCATCTATTGCGCTTGAAGAAGGCGTCGAGATCGTCCGCAACGACGTCGTAGCCTATCTCCGGGAGACCGGTGCATTGCCGGCGAGCGTCAATGTCGATATCTCCGGCGCCAGCGACCAGCTTGACGCGACCAAGGCCGCGCTCGTGGCCAACCTGCCCGTCTCGCTGGTGATCATTTATCTGTTGCTCGTTGCCATCTTCAAGCACTGGGGTTACCCGTGGCTGATCATGACGACGATTCCGCTTGGCATTGCCGGTGGCATTGTCGGGCTGGCCCTCCTGAACGCCGTCGGCGCCGTGCTCGGTTGGATAGGTCTCGGCAGCCTGCACCAGCCGTTCGACATGATTTCCATGCTGGGCTTTCTGATCCTGATGGGCACGGTCGTCAACAACCCTATCCTTATTGTGGATCGCGCCATGCAGCAAATGAAAGAAGCGGGTTCCGCACCGATCGACGCGGTTCGCGAAGCCGTTGCATCGCGGCTGCGCCCGATTGCGATGTCGACGCTGACAACGATCTGCGGACTCTCGCCGCTGGTGTTCATTCCGGGCGCAGGAACAGAACTCTATCGCGGCGTCGGTGTGATCGTCCTCTTCGGGATTCTCGGCGCGGCGGTCGTGTCACTCACGATGTTGCCGGCATTGACGATCTCGGTGCTTGCGTGGAATGACAGGCGGAAGGCGCCCTCGGCGAGGGTGCCGGCGAGCTGAATTAAAGGTGTTCTTTCATCGAAACGAAAGGCTCGAAACAGTTTTTGCGCATTCTCTCTGTGCATCACTTACGAATTTGGTGGCCAGGGGCGCGCGAAGGGCGAGCGCCATAGGCGCGAGTCAATCAACCACCGACACGCGGATTTTCAGAACGAGGAGGAACGGGGACAGTCCCTAGGGGACTGTCCCCAGCATCTTACTGATTCTATTTATCAACCAGTTACCGGGGCATCTGTTGCTCTGGGCCTTCTTTCTCGCGCCTCGTCTAGCCTGTCTTTGGCACCTGTTTTGAGCAATAATAAAGAGTCACTTCCGAGGAGGCATCCGAGCTTCCTTTGGGAGGAAAACATCGCCAAGAAACACACAGGCAAGATTGGCACGGAACCGCGCAGCCAGCGCTCGTTTCGATACATGCTTGTATGCGCAGCGGCTGCTATGTTTTCCCTTGCGTCAGCGACTGCCGGATCGGAGCAGGAGCCCCCGGTTCTGCTACCGATATCCATGGCCGATGTGCCGGCGCAGGCTGTGTCGGAAAACACGCTGCTGGATCAGACCGATTCCCTGCTCGCACGAACTCCTATCCTCGACAGCATCGATGATGAACTCGCCTTGCTCGAGCGCGTCGTTGCGGATCGCCTGATCTCGCTCAGGGCATCCCTTTCTGCGGCGGCGTCGCGCGAAGCAATATCCGAAATCGAGCAAATGTGGCGTGATATCGATCGCACGCTGGAAGATTGGGAAAAGGATCTGCAGGCACGCGGCGGCACTATTGACCGCCAGCTGGCCCAGCTGGCAGCGCGAAACCAGGTCTGGCGCATGACCATGAAGCTGGCTCGCGAGCAAGAGGCGCCAGACGGAATAACATCGGTTGTACAGGACACAGCGGAGAGACTGGCGACAGCGCAGGCTTCTCTTGAAGAAACACGCGATCGCACCCTCGCTTTGCAGGGAAAGGTTGCCCGCTCCCGCGCTACCGTTCAGGAAGCCCTCGATCGAACAAGCGCGGAGGAGGCAGATCTCCTCAAGAATCTCGCGCGGCGCGAGCGAGCACCCCTCTGGAGCGAGGCCATAGCGGGTACGCCAGCCCGCGAACTGGGCACACGTGCGATGCGTGAAATCCGTAGCTGGTGGTCCGAGATCTATTTATTGATTCGCAGCGAGACCGACCGCCTGGTCTTCCAATTGCTCCTATGGCTTGGCCTCGCCGTAGTGCTACGGGGCTCGCGCAAGGCGGCCCGTGCCTGGAGCGCGAGCGACCCTGGCGCCGCTGCCGGAATGTCCGTATTCGAGAGACCCATAGCTCTCGCCGCGCTGATCACTTTGCTGGTGACACCAGGGCTTTATCTTTCGACTCCCCCGGCGATTGACGACGCCGTTGGCCTACTGTTGGTGCTGCCCGTCATTCGGCTCGTCGTGCCGCTTCTCGAACCGCCTATCCGCCCCGCGCTCTACATGGTATCAGCGCTGTATGTCATCGATCGTCTGCGGGATCTTGTAGAAGCAGCGCCGCTGGTGGCGCGCCTGGTCTTCTTGTTTGAAATGGTGGTCGCGATCGCCATTGTGATTTGGCTCGTTCGATCGAAAGCCCTGCACGACGGCAGTGAATCCGGTTCCCCGAGCCCCTGGTCGCGGCGTATTCGTCT
>JAOTTL010000139.1:0-9994 GCA_029864385.1 Betaproteobacteria bacterium
CCGGCTCCATGGCGACTATGCTTCGGACATGCAACGGGTACACCGCGAGAACGCGGAAAAACTGGCCCGGATCATCTCGATCCACGGCTGGCCCGGCGTGACCTCTGTTGGAGACGAGGGCTGTCGCGCAGCGTGGTTGATCGCTCAGCACTCGATATGCACACCGGACCTGCAGCGAAAGTTCCTGGCAGTTCTCACGGAAGCGGTCGGGAAGGGAGACGCCCCGCTACAGCAACTTGCCTTCCTGACCGATCGCATCCGGTTCAATGAAAACAAGCCTCTCGTTTACGCTACCGTGCTGGACTGGAATAAAAAAGGGGAATTGGGGTGCGACGTGGAAGACCGCGCTAATCTTGATGCGAGAAGAAAAGCAGTTGGCCTGGCCCCGTTCCGAGAGGACCTGGAGCGACACCTCGAGGAAATCCGGTCCGAAGGCGGCGGGCCTCCCCCGAACTTTGACGAATACCAGCGCAGACGTGATGCCTGGGCCAGGAGCGTCGGCTGGCTATGACGCGTCCGTATGAGATACTGAATATGAATTCGGTGGACGGATAGCGCGGGCGGCTTTTCATCACCATTATTCCATCACCATTAATCATCACCATTTCTCATCACTTCCTCGGCCAATCGTGAGGGCTCGAAAAATTGAGCGGTATGGTGGCCTCGACAGGAGAACGAAAACGTGGATACCAGAATGCCCGATTACCAAGTAACCGGCGCAGGCAAGGTGACTGTCTTCCTGCTGCATGGAATCTACGGCGCGAAGGATTACTGGCGCTACGTCACCGAAAGGCTGATCGCGCGGGGTTACCGGGTCGTGGCAATGGACGCGCCCGGCTATGGTCTGTCGCCTTTGCCGGATGCTTTCAGCTTCGATGTCGTTGCCGAGGCCGCCGCGCGGCTGGTCAAGGCGCAAGGTAGCGAGCGAAATGTCTTCTTCGGCCACAGCATGGGCGGACAGATCACGCCGCGCATCCGGCTGAAGTTACCGGATCTCGTGCACGGTATCGTGATCTGCTCGACGATTGGCTATTTCGCCAATCGCACCAAGGAGGAGCAGGAGGAGTTCGTGCGCAAGCGCACGGCGCCGCCTCCCCCTGGCACCGACCCGATCACGGCGAACATGATGGTCGTCAACTCGATGCTCGGTCCAACGTCGAGCGGTCCCGAAGTCGACCTCGTGCGTCTCTGGGCCTCGCGCACGCCGCCGGACACGGTCAAAGCCGCCGTCAAGGCCGTGCAGACCTATCCCGAAGCCGACGCGGTCGGCGCGATCAAGGCCGTGTCGGTGCCGACGTTACTGGTAGCCGGCGAGGTGGATCAGGTCGGTCACCCGGCTGGCATGAAGCGGGTGGCGGAGATGATTCCGGGGTGCGAATTCGGCATCGTCTCCGGCTCGGGGCATTACCCGTGGGCCGAGAATCCGACAGAGTTCAATCCATTATTCTTCGGTTTTCTCGAGCGGCATTTTCCTGCCGCAACCGCCGGGCCTTGAGAACTGGTGATGATTACTGGTGATGAATACTGGTGATGAGTCTTGGTGGCGGGCAACAATGCAGATTTCATCACCATTTTTCATCACTATTTCCCATCACCATTTTCCATCACTTCTTTCAGCGCTCAAGTAGGCTTGACGAAGCCCGGCGGCAGCGTCTCCTCGAAGGACTTGCGCGAGGTGATGCCCGCGTGCCACCTGGCGAGCTCCGGATGGGGCGCGCGCCAATCATGGGGGTAGCGGAAATCCACGTATTGCAGAGCAACACCCATAACGAGGTCGGCCATTGTGAACGCTCCCCCGACGATAAAGCGATTCTCGCGAAACGCGCGCTCCCCGACGTCGATCGCTCGAAGTACGCGCTTTTCCTCGCGCGCCATTTTTTCAGGCCACTGCTTGTCGGGCGGGCGCCGCGTCTCGAGCACGCGCCCAATGACCGAATCGATCATGCCGTTCCCGAGCGCCTGCCACCACTGCGCATGCCAGTAGCCCTCGGCGTCGTTGGGCTGCAGCGGCTTCCCGTCAAGGTTGTCGAGGTAGTGCGCAATGAAAATTGACTCGAACAGGTAATTGTCCGGCCCCACCTCGAGCACCGGGACCTTGCTGAAGGGATTCCTGCTGATGATCGGGCTGTCCTCCGGCCACGGGTCCTCGATCACGAACTCGACCGGCAGATTCTTCTCCTTGATCAATACCCGCAGCTTGCGCGCGTACGGCGAGTTTGGTGAACCATAGAGCTTCATCTTCTGACTCCCTATATCACGGGTCGGACCACAAGGTGGATTCTATCCAACACTGGGGTCCCGCGGCAGCACCGGCCGACCGCATGTTGGACGACGTTTCTTGGGGCGGCAGCCGGCTCCTGTTAGCATGAGCGGGCCAATTTCGCCGGACACGCCCTAAAACCGGTCGTCCTCGACCCGTTACTGTCATGATCACCCATGCACATCGGTGAAGACCAACGGGTTCTCGTCCGAACCGAAGAACGCGGCACGACCGGCCGGGTCGTCCAAGTCACGGTTAATAACCCCGATAGACGCAACGTACTCGGCATCGCCGGCAAGCAGCAGCTCGCCGGGGCCTTCCGGAAGCTCGCGAGGGACCCTCTCGTGAGGGTCGTGGTTCTGACGGGCGCCGGGGAGCGCTCGTTCATCGCCGGCGCCGACCTCGCGGAAATGAAAGACCTTAACCGTGCCGGGGCCATAAAGGAGCACTCCTGGACTCATCGCGCGTGCGCCGCGATCCGCGCCCTGCCTGTCCCGGTCATCGCGCGAATCAACGGCTACTGCTTCGGGGCGGGGATGGAAATTGCCACGGCCTGCGACATGCGCGTCGGCGTGACCCCCGCGAAATTCGGCATGCCCGAGGTGCGCTTCGGTATTCCCTCCGGCATGGAAGCCTGCCTGCTCCCCCAGCTCATCGGCTGGGGCAAGACCCGCGAGCTGGTCTACACCGGCGATCACATCGAGGCAGCGGAAGCCTACCGCATCGGCTTTCTCGAAAAGCTCGTCGAGCCCGTCGCACTCGATGTTGCTGTCGACCAATGGGTCGCCTCGATTCTCGCTGGCGGCCCGCGCGCCATCCGCCTGCAAAAGGCACTGGTACACGACTGGGAGCGCCTTTCGATCGAGAAAGCGATCCAGGCCGGCATCCGAGCGTGCGTCGAGGCACGGAGGACGGACGAGCCCCGGCGGCTCATGCAGGCTTTTCTAGATCGCAAGAAACGCAGGAAAGCGTGACTCGTCACTCGTCACGCAATTGGACAGCAAATCTCGCTACAGCACTATCAACGAGACCGCCGCGAGAATGTATCTACTAGAGCACGACGCCAAGGACCTTCTCGCCGCACACCGGATCCCCGCACCGACGGGGGCCCTGTTCGAAGACGCGGAGGCCATCAGCGCGACCGCCCTGCCCGGCGCTCCCTGGGTCGTGAAAGGCCAGATCGCTGCCGGCGGACGTGGCAAGGCGGGCCTCATCCGCAAGGCCGCGACGCTCGCCGAGGCGCAATCGCACGCGGCGGCTATCATCGGCTCCACCGCCAGGAGCCGCCCTGTCGGTGCGGTGCGCATTGAACAGGCCGTAAGCGGGGCGCAGGAAGCCTATCTCGGCCTCCTTCTCGATTCCGCCACTGCGCAGGTGCGCGTGATCGTTTCAGCGCGCGGGGGCATGGACATCGAGCAAGTTCCGCGCCAACACATTCAGAGCGAGCTTGTCCAAACGGATGCACAATCGCTCGTGGACAGCGTGCACCGGCTCGCGCGGAACTTACCCGTTAACGTGACCGCAGCAGTACGAGATGCTGGCGAGCGTCTCGCGCACGCCTTCCTGGCACTTGAAGCCCTGCTCCTTGAAATCAACCCGCTGTTCGTACTCGCTGACGGAAGCTGGGTCGCGGGCGATGCCAAGCTCGTCACCGACGACAACGCGCTGGCACGCCAGTCCGTCCTGCGTGCGCTGCTCGAGCGCCGCGCCCGCGCCTACCCAGAGACGGCGCTCAAGCTGCAGCATGGCTTCGACTACGTCGTCGTGGATCCCGCCGGCGAGATCGGGCTCCTCACCACGGGCGCCGGTCTTTCCATGATGCTCATCGACGAGTTGCGCGAGGCGGGACTCAAACCGTACAACTTCCTCGACATCCGCACCGGCGGTTTGCGCGGCCAGACCACGCGCCTCGTCCAGGTCCTCAACTGGATCGCCCAAGGCCGCGACATTCGCGTGCTGCTGGTCAACATCTTCGCCGGCATCACCGATCTCGCCGAATTCTCGAGGCTGCTCGTGGCCGCTCTCATCGAGGTGCCCCGCCTCAAGGTCCCGGTCGTCGCCCGGCTCGTCGGCAACGGCCTGCCCGCGGCGCGCGCAACACTCTCCGCGGCGGGCATCCCGCTCCATGTTGATCTTGATGCGGCGCTAACTGAGGTGCGCAGGCATCTAAATCGGCAATGACAAATGGTGATGAGAACTGGTGATGGGTACTGGTGATGATTACTGGTGATGGAAAAAGCTCTTCAACTGCACTACGGTTTTCATCACCATCTCTCATCACCATTTTTCATCACCATTATTCATCACCCGTGTAACACGAGCATTATCGAATGAGCATCAATCCTCGAATCGATAGAAGCACCCCAGTAATCGTGCAGGGGATCACAGGAAGGGCGGGCCAGCTGCATAGCCGGCTCATGATGGACTACGGCACGCGCGTCGTCGGCGGCGTGTCTCCCGGCACCAAGGTGCGCGAGGTCAGCGGGGTGCCCGTGTTCGCGGAATGCCGCCAAGCGGTCGCCGCGACCGGCGCCACGGCCAGCGTGCTCTTCGTGGGCGCGATGCAGTTGCTGGGCGCGATGCGGGAAGCATTGGACGCCGGTATCCGTTACCTGGTAACGCCCACCGAGGGAATGCCGGTTCACGATGCGATCAGGGCACGCGAGTCGGTGCGCGCATCAGGCGCAATCTGGATCGGGGCATCTTCACCAGGGATGGCCGTAGCGGGTGAGACAAAACTCGGATTCCTGCCGGATGATTCGCTCAAGCCGGGGCGGCTGGGGCTGATGTCGAAGTCCGGAACCCTCTCCTACGAAGCGGGCTACCGCCTTGCGCAAAAAGGCGTCGGCACTTCCGTCTGGGTCGGCGTCGGCGGCGATCCAGTCAAAGGCACCCGCTTCGCCGACCTGGTGCCCTTCTACGCGGCCGATGCCGGGACCGAAGGCGTGCTCATCATCGGTGAGATCGGCGGCAGCGAAGAAGAGGAGTTCGCCGCCGCGCTCACCGCGCAGCGATTCGCCAAACCCGTGTTCGCCTTGATCGCCGGCAGGAGCGCACCCGAAGGCGTCACCATGGGCCATGCCGGCGCCTTGGTCCACGGTGCGCATGGAACCTTTGCCACCAAGCGTACCGCGCTGGACACCGCCGGCGCCGAAGTATTCGGCTCGCTCACCGCAATGGTCGCTGGGATCAGCTCACGCCTGAACTAAGAGCCCCTAACACAATGAAACACACGCTGCGCTGTCACGATTCTGGCTCGCGACGCACGCGCCTTTCATTGTGTTAGGGACTCCAAATGCCCCGATCCGAATAGCGGATAAAACATTTTGGGCGGATTGAACCTATTGCCGTCGTGCCGGCTAGTGAAAATCACTTCGACTGGGCGCAATCGAGCGAGTATGATGTTCAGCTCCCCGACGTCCGGCCGACGGCAACATTAAGGCTGACGCCTTCTCACACTACCGAGCTTGTTCATTAGATGGCAATCGTGAAAGGAGAAATTACTGATGGAACTACTTCAAACACTAACAAGTCAACTTGGAATTTCAGAGCAACAGGCCAAAGGAGGATCTGGACTCTTGTTCAAGATGGCAAAGGACAAGTTGGGATCTGGCGAATTTAGCAAGGTTGCCAGTGCCGTTCCCGGCGTTGATGATCTGATATCCTCAGCGCCAGAAACTGGTGGTGTGGCGAGTGCCCTTGGCGGATTGGCTTCATCATTGGGTGGAGGAGCCGGGCAGCTTGGAAATCTCGCCAGTCTTGCGGGTGGGTTCAAGAATCTTAATTTGGATGCTGGCATGATCGGAAAATTTATTCCCATCGTTATCTCCTTCGTCCAGTCAAAGGGTGGTGATGCTGCCAAAGGCATACTGGAGAAAGTATTGAAATAGCATTAAGAGCCCGTAACACATTGAAAGCCACGCCGCGCTGTCACGTTTTTGGCTGATTACGTGCACCCGACTATGTGTTACGGGCTCTAAGAAACAACATAACGGCCACCTGATATGTCACTGTAACTGCGATCGTACGCTTGCATGTCGGCCCGCGCGCGCAAAGGCCGGCGTGATTAGAACCATGAGCCAAGAAATCGAACAGCAAGTGCTCGAGACCCTTCGCGACATTCGAGAAGGGCAGCGTGAAATCATCAGGTTGCTGTCTGCGCAGCAAGCAATTACAACGGAGCAGATCAAGAAGTCCAGGGAAAGCATCGCCGAATCAGTTGGTCTCCAGCGGCTTGCATTGCAGCGTCAAAGAACCGTGACTCTAGTCGCGGTTCCCGGCATTCTTGCCTGTATAGCGGCTATTGCGTATCTCGTCTTGAGGTACTCTTAATCTTCCCATACTCTTCATAAACAGTAAAAGGGGCCAGGCTCGACTTATGAAAATTTGAGTCTGGCCCATGGGTTTTATCTGCGTTTATTTGCGGCGCTTGAAAGCCGTGAAGGGTGACTGGTGCCCGGCGAATGGAAATTCGCTTTTCCTCTAAATAAATAGCGTCGGCGTCAGCCGACGCTATTTATTACGCCGTCTGGGCCTTGATGTCCGCCTCGGTCACCTCGCCCGTGTAGACGTAGCCGGTTTCCTCGACGCTCCCCGCGCCAACGTAAATGCCGATGGCCTCGAGGGGCTCGGTCTTGCTCAGGTTGTAAAGAAAGTGCTCGACGCCCTTGGGAATGTAGTGGACGTGGCCGCTCCGTACTTCGGCGCGGTCCGCGCCCGCGCCCGCCAGGCCGTGGCCCCGGACGATGTAGTAGAGCTCCTCGCAGCTCTCGTGCCGGTGCTTCTTGTGCACGGCGCCCGGGAGGAACTTCGCCCAGAAGAGAGTGGTGGGGCTCCCATTATGGCGGCCGATCGGCATGCGGAAATCGGTGATGCTCCAGCCGTCCTCCGCGTTCATCCGGGAGGGCTTCACTTCGTCAATGTGAACGAGGACGCCATCGCTGAAAGCCTTGCCCCGGGCCAATTTGAGGTCCGCTTCGGTCACGTGGCCGCGGAACTCGTAGCCGGTGTCCGCGACGCTCTTCGCGCCGACGTAGAAACCGATCACGAGCGCTTCCTCGTTTTTCGTCTCGTTGAAGAAGAAGTGCTCCGCCCCTTTGGGCATGACACGGCAGTGGCCCGCGCGGACCTCGGTGCGCTCGTTCCGCTGCCCGACCGTGCCATGGCCCTTCAGGTAAACAGCGATCTCGTCGCAGTTGCGGTGGAGGTGCTTGGCGTGTGTGGAGCCGGGCCGGAAGATGGAATGGAAGAGCGTCGTGGAGCTCCCGTTCTTGCCCGAGATGGGAAGCCGGAATTCGGAAATGGCCCAGCCCTCGCCTTCCTTCATGTTCTCGGGACGGACATCGTCAACGTGCACCAACGGATACTTTAGAGCCATCGCAATCCTCCTCCATGAAACGTGAACCGTGAAAGGTAAATCGTGTTTTGCTTCTCTCCGCGTCTCCGCGGTTCAATAATAGTTTCTCTCGGCGTCTCAGCGGTTCAGTTCTCGATTTTATCGGCGTTTATCGGCGTCCATCGGCGGCTAAACGACGGGGTTCGGGGTTTGTCGAATGAGTACATCCGCGTGTATCTGCGGTTAAATTAAGCCCCGGGCGATACCGCCGTCCACCAGTATAGACTGGCAATTGACATAGCTCGCCTTGTGCGAGGCCAGGAACACCACCATCGCCGCGATCTCCTCCGGCCGGCCAAAGCGCTTCATCGGGATCTCCTCGGCGAACTCGTGGATGACCTCCTCCGGCTTCACCCCGCGTTCCCGGCCGAGTTTCTCGGCCCGCGTGGTCCACAGTTGCGTCAGCGTGCGTCCGGGTGAGACGGAGTTTACGCGGATATTGTGAGGTTGGAATTCGGCGCCCAGCGTCTTCACGAGCGCGATCAGACCCGCCTTGTGCACGTTGGACACCACCTGATTGGGATAAGGCATGCGGGCACCGGCGGCGCCGAGAATCACGATCCGCCCGCCGGTCTTCGACCGCTTGAGCGGCTCGAGCGCCGCACGGATCACGCGCACGGCGCCGAGGACGTTGAATTCGTAGTTCGCGACCCACGCCGCGTCGTCAAGCTCCTCGAACAGCGCGCGCCGGCTGCCGCCGACGGCTGTTACCAGGATGTCGAGAGCGGATACTTCACCTCCAAGCCAGTCGTGGAGCCGCGCGACATCCCCAGCCTTCGTGAGATCGGCGGCGAACCATGACGGCTCAACCCCGGTCGCCTTCTTGAGTTGCGCGGCCGCGCGTTTCAGCTTGTCCGCACTGCGCGAACATATGAGAACCCGTGCGCCCTCCTCCAGCAGCCCCTTCGCGCTCTCGTAACCGATACCCTCGCTGGCGCCCACGACCAGCGCCGTCTCGCTCTTGATGCCCAGATCCATTGGTTGTCCGGCTGATAAAGGTGGAGTCTGCGGAATCGCTTACCGAAATGCAATCAGGCCACCCGCAGGGTGGCCTGATTGTCTCCTACTAGAACTTGCGACACCGCACGTGTCGCGGGTAACGCCTTTACTCGATTACGCCGATTTTTTTCATGAGCCCCTCATACCGGGCGTAGTCGGATTTCAGGCGAACGGCGAACTGATCAGGTGTCATGTACATCGGGTCCAAGGTCACGTCGGTCAACAGTTTCGCGGTCTTGGGATCGGAGAGCGCCTTCTTGAGCTCCAGATTGAGCTTTGTGACGATCGCCTGGGGTGTCCCGGCGGGCACAAACGCGCCGACCCAAGCCGTGAACTCGAATCCCGGTACGAACTCGCCAATCGCCGGAAGATTCGGGAACTTGCTGCTTCGCTCCTTGGAAGTCACCCCCAACGGCCGCACCCGCTTGGCCTTGATATGCCGGAACATCGAGCCGATCGTGGCGATCGTTAACTCGGTCTCGCCGGAAATTAGCGCAACGGACGAGGGGCCACCGCCGCGGTATGGCACATGCACCATGTTTGTTCCCGACATTTCGACAAACATCGCACAATTGAGGTGCACAAAGCTCCCCAGCCCCGCGGTACCGTAATTCAACTCCCCGGGCTGCTTCTTCGCCAGCGCGATGAGCTGCGGGATCGATTTCACCGGCAACGACGGGTGCACGACCAGTACGCCCACCTGTCTCGCGAGTGGCGTCAATCCGATGAAATCACCCAGCGTATCGTACGGCAGCTTGCCCTTGTACATAAACGCATTCGCGATGTGCGTCGTGGACTGCACCATGACGGTGTAGCCATCGGCCGGGCTTTTCGCCACTATGGCAGCGCCCATACTGCCGGCCGCGCCGCCGCGGTTTTCAATCGTGAACCTCTTCTTCATGTTCTCTTCGACCTTCCGGAACACGATGCGAGCCGTGACATCGTTGGACCCCCCTGGCGGGAATACGACGAGCACACGCACCGGCTTGTCCGGATACGCTGCGTGGGCAATGGTGGCAATGGGGAAAAAGAACGCCGCGAGAATCGCGGGCACGACTATACGGAAACAGGATTTCATGCTTTTCCTCCTAGGTTTGTTTTCGTTGATTCTGCCATTACGCGGCCATCAACAGCAGGAAGTGACCGTACTGTAACCCGCCCGCCGCCGCCGCGTCGACCATCCGCTATACTGGACGCCCCGATCTGTGACACGGTTAGGGCCAAGAAGTTCTTCTTGGCGCCTGATTTTTTGGAGAAAATTTTGATGGCACTGCCCCTTGAAGACGTCCGGGTGCTCGATCTCACGAGCGTCATGGCCGGACCCTACTGCACTATGGTTT
>JAOTTL010000320.1:0-2493 GCA_029864385.1 Betaproteobacteria bacterium
AGGACGCGAAAGGCTATTTTCATTTCGTCGATCGCGCCAAAGACATGATCAAGCGCTCGGGAGAAAATGTTGCGGCCAGTGAAGTGGAAGCCGTGATTCTCAATCACGATGCCGTTTTCGACTGCGCCGTCATCGGCGTTCCGGACCCGGTCCGCGACGAGGCCATCGTAGCCGTAGTGGTACTGCGCCAAGGCAAGAGGCTGAGCGGCACCGAGTTGGTTGAATGGTGCCGGCAAAGGATGGCCCGATTCCGCGTGCCCGGGCACGTCGTTTTCACGGACGCGCTGCCTCGAACCTCGGTGGGAAAAATCCAGAAGCACTTTCTGCGCCGCGAGTACGCCGGGCTGGCAAAAGGCGCGGCTAACGATCAATGAGTGAGCGCCGCACCGATTATCGCCCGCAGACCCGGGCGGACTACGTCCATTTCTTGGAGATCCCGACGCGCTGGCTGGACAACGACAACTACGGGCACGTCAACAACGTCGTCTATTACGCTTACTTCGACACCGTGGTCAACGAATATCTGATCCGCGAAGGCGGTCTCGATATACACCGCGGCAACGTCATCGGCGTGGTGGTCGAAACCATGTGCCGCTTTCACCGTTCCTTTACCTTTCCCGAAATTATCGATGCCGGAATGCGGGTCGGGGCGCTGGGAACATCCAGCGTGCGTTACGAGATCGGACTGTTTCACAAGAAGCGCGATGACGCGGCCGGAGTGGGGCACTTCGTTCACGTCTTCGTCGACCGGCACACGCGGCGGCCGCGACCGATCCCCGACAACATCCGGGCGAGCCTCGAAAGACTGATCCCGAAAGCAGGCGGCTGAGGCAATCAGACCTTGTCCTCTCTCAATGCCGACTTGAGACGATAAACCAGATCCAGCGCGTCGCGGGGACTGAGCGCATCAGCGTCCACCTCCTCGAGCAGGGACGCGAGCCGTCCCTCTACCGTTGTTTCGGCGAACAGGTCAATCTGCTCTTCGTCGGCTTTGAGACCCGTTGCCCGGGGCTTGAGCTCGAGCTGCTCGAGAATGGCCTTGGCGCGAGTCACCACCTGCCCGGGCACGCCCGCCAGGGCCGCCACCTGAAGCCCGTAACTGCGATTGGCGGGCCCGGGAAGCACCTGGTGCAGGAACACGATGCGGTGACCGTGTTCGCGCACTTCCAGATGCACGTTGTCCACGGCATCGAACTGCGACGGCAGCTCGGTGAGCTCGAAGTAGTGGGTAGCGAACAAGGTGAAGGCACGGACCTTTTGCGCCAGGTGCGCGGCGCAGGCCCAGGCCAGTGAAAGCCCGTCGTAGGTACTGGTGCCGCGGCCGATCTCGTCTATGAGCACAAGGCTCTGCGCGGTGGCGTTGTGCAGGATGTGGGCCATCTCGCTCATCTCCAGCATGAATGTGGAGCGCCCGCCGGCAAGATCATCCCCGGCACCGATGCGGGTGAAGATGCGATCCACCGGCCCGATACGGGCGCGCTCCGCCGGCACGTAGCTGCCCACGTGGGCAAGCAAAACGATCAGGGCGGTCTGGCGCATGAATGTGGACTTGCCGCCCATGTTCGGACCGGTAACGATGAGCATGCGCCGCGACGGATCCAGATCGAGATCGTTGGGGATGAAGGCTTCATCCAGGCTTTGTTCCACCACCGGGTGGCGCCCGGCGACGATGTGGACGCCGGGATACTCGTCGAGTTCCGGCCGGCGGTAATCCAGCGCCTCGGCTCGCTCGGCGAAATTCGCCAGCACGTCGAGCTCGGCCAGCGCTCCGGCGGCGCGCTGCAGCTCCGCGAGCGACTCGCACAGTGCCACCAGCAATCCTTCGTAGAGCGCTTTCTCCTTTGCCAGGGCGCGCTCGCGGGCGCTCAGGATCTTGTCCTCGAAGGCCTTGAGCTCCTGGGTCACGTAGCGTTCGGCGCCCTTGAGCGTTTGACGGCGAACGTAGTCGGCGGGCGCCCGCTCGGCGTGGCTGCGGCCGAACTCGATGTAGTAGCCGTGAACCCGGTTGTAGCCCACCTTGAGCGCGTTGATTCCGGTTCGCTCCCGTTCGCGCGTCTCCAGATCGTCGAGAAAGGCATCGGCGTCGGTGCTCAAGCGCCTGAGCTCGTCGAGTTCCGCATCGTAGCCGTTGGCAATGACTCCGCCGTCCCGGATCAGCACCGGCGGAGTCTCGACCACGGCTCTCTCCAGCAGCGATAGGATGGCGGGGAACTCCGGCGCCCGCTCGAGGATATCGGCCATCAGCGGGGTGTCCAGCTCGCTGGCGACGCGACGGATTTCCGGCAACGCGGACAGGGCCGTGCGAAGCTGGGCCAAGTCCCGAGGCCTTGCCGATCGAAGCGCGACCCGGGAAAGAATGCGTTCCAAATCCCCGATCTCCCGCAGAGAATCGCCAAGCGCGCGTTGCTGCGGCGAATGAAGCAGCGCCCCTACGCAATGATGGCGGAGGCTGAGGATTTTGTGATCGCGCAGGGGCGAGCCGAGCCAGCGGCG
>JAOTTL010000140.1:0-9917 GCA_029864385.1 Betaproteobacteria bacterium
CTCCGAGAAAAATGATGGCCAGGAAAGCGGCGAACAGCGGTGAGCTACCCTTGATCGGGGCCGCCCGGGCGACCCCGATCTTTGCGATGCCGAACATGAAGCAGATGGTGAACAGCCCCGGATTGAAGACGCCAGCCACCGCCAGCCAAAGATAGTGTTCCCCATAAGAGGGGAAACGGACGCCCGAGAGCAATATCAGGGCGAGCAGAGTCAAAACCCCCACGAAGCGCGACATCATCGACCCGACGAAGGGGTTGGTATGCTGAAGGCCGGACCTCATCCCCATGTCCGCGCAGGCAAATGAGAAAGCGGCACCCATGGCGAAGAGAAATGCGGCATCGAATATCAAGGCAAGCATCCTTGTGACCGCCAAGCCGAATCTGCGCTTATTTGGCCGGTTGGAAAATGCATCATTATCTTAACCTCAGACATGCATCCACAGCACAGGAGAAGAACCCGTGTCCTACATCGAGCAGTCGCTGTCCGCTGGCGAGGGGGTCGGAGGGCTCTTCAAGCTTCATTGGTTCGCTTGGCTTCCAATGGTGATGTGGATCATTTTTGGAATTCCCACGCTGGGACTGACGTGGCTTATCGCTTTATACGAGTTTTTCGATCCCATGTCAGTGAAACGACAAATCGAAAGTGTGAGCAACCCGGTAGGGTGAGTTCTAACTCTAGCTGGTGCGGACGGGCCGCCAGCGTCTCGCCAAGTTCAACCGCCGTGCTGGCCCGCCGCACAGCAGGACGGCAAATGTTCCCTTTGAGTCGAAAGCGGACAGTGCCTGTTGGATCAAGTCGCGGCTCCTTTATATAAGCTGACCGTAAGGGAGTATTGACTTCGCTTACCGAAGGCGTAAGATTTTTGTTGCGCCGATTTGATGATCAGCTTGCGGGCGCGATACAAATACGGCTAAAGCGTGACAGGAACCCGGTCCGCGCAAGCTGATCGGGTTTTTTTGCGCCCTCTGTGGGCGCACGGAGCATGACGATGAAGAACGGTTTTACGACGACAATACTGCATTCCGATCTCGAATCCCCGATCGAGCACTACTCTGTGCTGAAACCGATGCACACTGCAGTGGCGTACGGCTATCCGGATTCGCGCGACCTCGCGAAAGTATTCAAGGGCGAGATGCCGGGCTATGCCTATGGCCGGCAGGGCAATCCCACGACGGCTGCGCTGGAATCGAAGGTCACCAAGATGGAGGATGGCATCGCCACCGCCTGCTTCAGCACCGGGATGGCCGCCATTGCGTCCGCGTTCGTCGCGCTGCTGCGTGCCGGCGACCATGTCGTTTCGAGCTCGTACCTGTTCGGCAACACCAGCAGCCTTTTCGGCACCTTCAATACCCTCGGTTGCGACGTCAGCTTCGTCGATGTAACAGACGTCGCCAACACGGCGCGGGCGATACGCCCGAACACCCGGATGGTGTTCACCGAGACCATCGCCAACCCGCGCACGCAGGTGGCCGATCTTGCGCGCATCGGCGAGCTCTGCGCGGAACAGGGGCTGCTCTATTTTGTGGACAATACGATGACGTCCCCCTGGCTGTATCAGCCGAAGCGGCATCATGCCAGCCTGATCATCAACTCGCTCACCAAGTACATCGGCGGCCACGGCAATGCGCTCGGAGGCGCGGTGACCGACACGGGGCTCTACGACTGGACGCGCTTTCCGAACATCTACGACAACTACAAGAATGCGAAGCCCGCCCTGTGGGGCATGCTGCAGATACGCAAGAAGGGTTTGCGCGACGTGGGCGGTACGCTCGCGGCCGAGCCAGCGCACCGCCTGGCGCAGGGCGCGGAAACGCTGGCCCTGCGCATGGACCGATGCTGCGCGAACGCACTGGCGCTCGCGCGCTTCCTCGCCGGCCATCCCAAGGTGACCAGAGTGTACTACCCCGGCCTCGAAGATCATCCGCAGCACCGCCTCGCAAGCGAACTCTTCAAGGCCTACGGCGGGCTGATGAGCTTTGAGTTGGCGGACGGGATCGATTGCTTCGACTTCCTCAACGGGCTGAAGCTCGTGATCTCATCGAGCCATCTGGGCGACAACCGGACGCTAGCCATCCCGATCGCGCACACGATTTATTGGGAGATGGGCCCCGCGCGCCGCGCCGAGATGGGCATCTCGGAGTCGCTGATCAGGGTGTCGGTGGGGATAGAAGACGTGGACGACCTGATTGGGGATTTCGGGCAGGCGCTGGGGTAGATACAAATCTTGCACGCCGGCTTGAAACGCAGCTTCCAGGTCATGCCAGGTGCCGAGTGGTTGGAGTTGCTCGTAAGGAAGGTGGTGAGCGACGCAGGATTTCTAATATTGACATGAAGGTGCTAGACGTCATCAAAAATCGCAAAACAGTACTGGACAAAGGAGTAAGTAAATTGGCTGCGCTTAAAAGCAGGACTGCGCTGATCACTGGCTCGACCGGCGGCATTGGGGAGGCATTCGCCCGGGCCCTGGCGGCGCAGGGCTGTAATGTAGTGCTGAACGGGTTCGGCGACGCGGAGGCGATCGAGCGGTTGCGCGCAGGCATCGCGCAGGATCACGGCGTCGAGGTCGTATACCACGGCGCGGACCCTTTTTCTTTGCGCCGGACCTTCGAGTCGAGCGGCGTTTTCAGCACTCGCCGCGCTCTCGTCGATTGTGTGTTTTTTGCATTGGGGTGGCCCGGCCCGGCAAGACCCGTCTGGTCGATGGGTCGTTGAATTTCGTCGCAGGACTTGAATAGGCGTCCCGGCAACGTGGCAAGCATTCCCAGCGCAAAACACAAGCCCGCGCTCCACTCGAAGCGCTACGCGCTCGACGACATGATCGCCGCGCAGGAGTTCTTCCACAGCCGCGGCTGGACCGATGGGCTGCCGGTGATGCCACCGACACCGGAGGCGGTGCAGGACTGTCTCGAGTGGGTGTTGATGCCGCCCGATCATCTCGTCGGCATCGAGCCGGTGCGCCAGCGCCCGATCACGGTCGAGAAGCTGGCCGTGAACGCGGTCATGGCGGGATGCCTGCCGATGCATTTCCCGGTGGTGGTGGCAGCGTTCACCGCGATGTTGCAGGAAACCTTCCTGCTGCACGGCGCGACGGCGAGCACCGGCGGCTGCGCGATCCTCATCGTGGTGAACGGACCGATCCGCACCGAGCTCGGCATGAGCGGCACGTTCAACGCGCTCGGCCCGAGCGACCGGGCGACGACGGTGATCGGCCGCGCGATTCGCCTGATCCTGTGCAATCTGCTCGACGCGCGCCCGGGCGACGTCGACCGCTCGACGCTCGGCCATCCGGGCAAGATCAGCTACTGCGTCGCCGAGGACGAGGAGCACTCGCCCTGGCTGCCGCTCGCCGAAGAGCGCGGCATCCCCCCGCAGGCCTCAGCGGTGACGGTGATGGCGGCAGGCGCGCCGCGCCAGTTCATGAACGAATGGACGATGCAGCCCGAAGAAATCCTCGATACCTATATCGCCGAGATCCGGGCGAACATGCGTCACTACTCGATCTGGCCCGGGAACTATGCAATCGTCGTGCCGCCCCAGTTGCGCGCGCATTTCGAGCGCGCGGGCTGGTCGAAGGCGGACGTTCGGAAGTATGTTTACCGTAACGCGCGTATCCGCCGCGCAGAATGGGCCGAGTGTGGCAAGGGATCCGTCGTCGGGGAGCGCGGTGATCGGGAGTACACCGCGTTGCGTGATGAAAATGACCTGCTCGTCATCGCGGCGGGCGGTCCGGCCGGCGGGTTCGGCGCGGTGATCCCGCCCTGGTACGGGAACAAGAGCCGGGCGGTTACGATGGCAATCGGCGCCTGCGTCGATTGCGAAGTCTGAGCGAAGGGAGCCGCATGAGCATCGAAATCCTCGATCCGACCCACGAAGACGATTCCCGCGCGTTCGCGCCGGCGACACGGCTCGCAACGCTTGCGGGGGCGACCGTCGGCATCGTGTCAAACGGGAAGAAGGGGACGAAGCCGTTTTTCGATGCGGTCGAACGCGAGCTCGTCGAGCGTCATGGCGTGGCCAAGGTCGTGCGCCTGACGAAGGCCAACTACAGCGCCCCCGCGGACCCGGAAGTCATCAACGAGGCGGAGCGCTGGCAGGCGTTGATCGCCGGCGTGGGCGACTGAGGGAGCTGCTCGTCGTGCAGTTTGCACGACGCCATCATCGGCGAGCGGCTGGGGCTCCCGTCGGTCGGCATCATGACGTCGAAGTTCGTCAGCGCGGCCGCGCTCATGGCGCGCGCACTCGGCGCCGAGGGCTATCGCTTCGTCGTCGTCGACCATCCGATCAGCAGCGCGACGGCAGACGAGCTTGCGGAGCGCGCGCGCAGCGCGGTTGCCGAAAGCGTCGAGATCCTGCGCGGACCGGCGCAGTGATCGCTGGATAAGCGCTTCGTCCGGCGTCGGGGATCTGCGGTAAATGATATCTTTTGATTCTTGAGACACGCTCCAGTTTCACACGGGCGAAATAAATGCCGAAAAAGGGGAAGCCAACATGACAGTAGATGCCAACCGAATTCGCTGTATTGATCCGCTCGTCTCGCCACAATACCCGTTCAACGAGCCGCCGCGCCCGCGGGAGCACTCCGAGCCGCGCTACGCGACGTTTGCCGACTATGAGGCCCGCATCCCGTTGCGTGATGGCGTGCGGCTCGCCGCCGACGTGCTGCGGCCTTCCGCCGCGGGCCTGAAGTTTCCGGCCCTGGTGACGACTTCCGTCTATACCCGCCAGCTCCAGCGCGGCGTAACCCCGCTTGGCCAGAACGAAGCTGGCATTTCGGAATTCTGGGTGCCGCGGGGCTACGCACATGTCATCGTCGATGTGCGCGGCTGCAACGACTCCGAGGGCATATACGACCTCTTCGGGGCGCAGGAGCAGCAGGATCTCTACGACATCATCGAGTGGGTCGCGGAGCAGCCGTGGTGCAACGGCAACATCGGCATGAGCGGCATCTCCTACATGGGCCGCACCCAGCTCTTCGCGGCCGAGCAGCAACCGCCGCACCTGAAGGCGATCTTTCCGTACGATGCTTCGTGCGACTTTTACCGCGATGCCTGCTTCCACGGCGGGATTGCGACCAGCTTCACGACCCACTGGACCGCCTTCGTCATGAATCTCAACATGACTTCGGGCCGCAACCCCAATGTCGAGGGCATCAAGCAGAAGCTCGAGATCATGTACAGCCAGAAGTACCCTTTCGACGGGCTCTTCTACCAGGAGCGGTCGGCCGGGCCGCGGCTCAACAAGATCAAGATCCCCGCCTACTTCGGCACCGGTTGGTACATGAATGAGTTGCATCTCAACGGCGCGTTCGACGGCTACCTCGGGACGCCGGAGATTCCCAGGCGCATGATGGTGGGCCCGCGGCCGTGGCCGCTGCGCCCCTGGGCCGGCTACCACTACGAGATGTTGCGCTGGTACGACCATTGGCTGAAGGGCATGGACACGCGCGTGATGGAAGGGCCGCCGATCCAGCTCTACATCCAGGGCGAGAACACCTGGCGTTCGGAGTACGAGTGGCCGCTCAAGCGCACCGAGTGGCGCGAGTTCTACCTCGGTGGCCCCCCAGACGGTCTGAAAGGCACGCTGTCGGAGTTGCCCGGCGCCGAGCAGGTGAGGCGCTTCGAACATGACCCCGCCAGCCGCGAGGCGTTCCACGGCGAGCCACGGCTTACCTACCGCACGGAACCGTTCGCGAAGGAGATGGAGTTGACCGGCCCGATGGCGCTCTACCTTCAAGCGTCCTCCTCGGCTCCGGACATCGATTGGCTGGTCTTCGTCGCGGAAGAGGCGCCGGACGGCCGGGTGCGTGAGCTGTGCAAGGGCTGGCTGCGGTCGTCGCACCGCAAGATCGATCCCGCGCGTTCGACGCCGGCGAAGCCGCATCATCCTCACCTGGCGGCTGAGCCGATGGAGCGGGGCACGGTGTACGAGTTTCCGATCGAGATCTGGCCGGTCTGCAACGTTTTCAAACCGGGGCATCGCATGCGGGTCGAGATCGCCAACTCCGACTCGATCATCGCGAGCCAGGGCCGGCCGCACGTCACGATCCGTGCGAAAGCGACGAACGACGTTTACGAAGGCGGACGCGCGCCGTCGCGGCTGGTGGTGCCCGTGATTCCGCGCTAGCGGCGGTCCACTGAGGCTCGATACCGGCGGCCACCGCGCTTCAGCGAGGCCCTGTGCCGGCCCGCCTGCCGCCGGGAACGTCGTTTCCGGCGTGCTTAATCCGACCGCCTCAGGCAGTGAGCGCTTCCCGGCCAGCGAGGTGCCGGAAGACGTAAACGCAGAACAGAAGGAGGAGGGTTTGTATGACCGAGAGTGTGCACGTCAGGGCCTCGTTCTCGAACTCCTGGAGGTAGTAGATGCCCACGGACAGGGTTTCGGTACCTGCCGTATAGAGGATGATCGAGATCGGGAGCTCTCGCAGGAAGATGATGAACAGCAGTACCCAGCCGGCGAAGATGCCCGGCTTGAGCAGAGGAATAGTGATCCGCCGCAGGGTGGTCAGCCAAGTCGCGCCGGCCATGCGGGAGCTTTGGTCCAGTTCCTCGGAGACTGCCATCAGGATGGCGGAGACATTGCGCTGCCCGTAGGGGAAGAAGCGCGTGACGTAGCCGAGCAGCAGGATCCACAACGTCGCGTAGATCGGGGTCTTGATGTAGGTGATCAGGACACCCATGGCGAGCACGATGCCAGGAAAGCCGATCGGAATGACGCAAAGGTAATCCAGCAAGCGGCTGCCGAGCCCCTTCGTCCGGTGGATCATGAAACTCATCGCGACGGCGAGAATCATGGCGATCGTCGCGCCGGCGAACGCGAGGATAAGGCTGTTAGCGATCCCGTTCGTCGCTGCCTCGATGCTGTCCGGCGACCAGAAGAAGAGGAGCCTCCTGTAGTTCGAGAACGACATCTTGGTGGGGTCGATGTAGCCCTGCCAGTACTTGTGCAGGCTGACCACGAAGAGGGCGACAATCGGCAGCACGACGGCGATGAAGAGATAGCTCAGGTTATAGGCCAGCGCGACCCACTTCCAGCGGCCAAGGTCGATGATGTTCGGCCGGAAACCCTTGCCCGTGACCGTCGTGTATTCGCGGCGGCGGATGATGCGCCGCTGGATCCAAACCAGAAATGCCGTAATGGCGCCGAGCACCATGCTCATCGCCGCCCCCATCTGGTAGTTCGCATCGTCCCCGACGGCAAACGTGAAGATCTCAGTGGTGAACGTCGGATATCCATAGGGGGCGCCGAGCTTGAATGGGACGCCGAACTCCCCGGCGCTGGTGACGAAGCAGATGATCATGCCCGACAGAATGGCCGGCGCGACGAGGGGCAGGGTAACCGTCAACGTGGTCCGCAACAGTCCGGCTCCCGTCGTGCGGGCGCTGTCCTCGAGCGAGGGATCCATGCGCCGCAGCGAGCCGACAACGAAAAGGTAGACGAGCGGGGCATGGAAAATGGCCGTCACCCAGATGACGCCCCAGATGTTGTCCACATTGAGGATGGGCCCCGTCGTGCCGAAAAGCCACTGCGCCAGATGGTTCAAAAGGCCAATTTTCGGGGAGGCCAGGTTATGCCAGGCGATGGCGCCGACGAAGGGGCTCAGGAAATAGGGGATCAGATTGAAGGGCTCGAGCTTCTCGCGCCAGGGGCAGTTCGTGCGCGCGTTGAGCCAGGCAAGAGAAACGCCCACGATCGTCGAGAGCGCGGTGGCCCCCAGGGATACCGCGAGGGTGTTGAAGAAGGCCTCCCGAATGACCGGGATCTGCAGCATCTCGCGGTAGTTTTCCAGTCCCCACGTGGCGCTGAAGCCCAGCACGTCGAGGACGCGGAAACTGCTCACGACGAGCGCGAGGAGGGGAAGGAAAACCGCGGCCGCGACGATGACGCTGACGACCGACGTGATGAGGGTTTCCTGGGTGGCCAGGCTCCTCCATCGGGACGTCTGCGGGATCGCGGGTCCTACCGGGAGGGCTCTAATGGACACGGGGAGGCATTTAACCCGAATGCGCCGGCGCGGCCGGTGGGCGGGAACCGGTCAATCCGGATTCTCCGCCCCGCTTACCGGCGCGCTTGCCTAGTTATCGGCTTACTGGAAAACCTTCCGCCATTCCTGGCGCATCCCCTTGAATTGCTTGTTGGTCGCCAGCTCGTCCTTTATCCCGAGGACCTTGATGTCCTTCAGGTCCAAGGCGTATTGTTTTACCGACGCCGGAGGGGTATAGCCTTCGCGATAACTGATCGTGGCGACCTCCCTCTCGGTCATGATGTCGATTCCCTCCTCGCTGAGCAGGAACTCGACGAAGAGCTTGCCGGCATTAGGATGCGGCGCGCCCTTCATGGCGGCCATCTGGCGAGTCATAAGGACCTGGCCCTCCTTGTAGGTGCCCCAACGGAGTTTTTTCGCCAGAGTGGGATCTTTTTCGATCGCCTGCAGGACGCGTCCCGCGAGATTCCACATGTCGACCGGGCGCTCGCAGTTGATGACCATCTGCATCTTTCCCTCGGTGCGGAAGGCCACGAGGGGGTCTTGCGCCTTTAGCTTCTTCCACATGCCTTTCACGTCGAAACCTGCCTGCTCGAGCCCCAGGGTCGTGAAGGAGTAGGAAGAGCTCTTGGTCACGTCGCTGGCGATCGTCTTCCCCTTGAACTTCGGGTTCAGGACGTCAGCGTACGATTCGATGTTGACGCCCTCCATGCCGGGGCAGGTCGCGTTCCATACGGGCTGGAAGGTGTAGGCGCTCCCCACAACGAAGTAGGGGTACTGGAAAAACGCCCCCGCCTTTTTCGCGCCTTCTTCGCTGTACTTCCATTGCCCGCTGTCGAGTTTGAGGAAAGCCCCCTGCTGGGCGGCTCCGTGGAAGAATCCCGCGCCGGCCACCATAATAACGTCGAAGGTAATCCGGTTTGCCTTGATTTCCTGGCGAGCCATGCTGACGGAGGGACCGGTGCCCTTCCGGATATTGACGTACTTGAAATCTTCACCCAAACCATACCGCTTGATGAACGCCTTTTCGAGATCCCTCGCGGTGCGGTCTTGAAACAGCGAAATGAGCGAAACAAGTGACCCCTCCTGCTTCGCCAGCGGGATCAACTTCTTTTCCTGGGGGGTAAGCTCGGTGGCTCCGGCTACTGCCGCGAGCGAGAGGGCCAAACCCAAACCGGCAGCAGCAAAAAAGATGGGTATCCTGCAGGGCGATCTCATGGGCGTACCTCCTCTAGGTAGATTCATTTCTACTAATCGCGATGTCTCGCAAAATAGTTTACCACTGCTATCCCAAGTTGACGATATAACGTCCGTAACGGTTTGAGTCTGCGTAGAAAAATCGGTCTTTGGTCAGCGCTAAAATGAATCGGGGTCCAGAAAGCAGCTGGCGGAACTTCCTAAGGGGAGATGTGTTTTCGATGAGATTTTGCTTTTTTTCAGTCTATCCCGGTAAAACTGATTCGTTGGCGCGGCAAAAGCACTGTCGCGAGCCCTTGCTATGCCAAACATACTCCCGCGCCGGATCGCTTCACCTAGAGCACCATAAGGATCCACAATGAGACGCGCGCGGCCGGCCCGGAACCGGGTGTTAGCGGGGTTGTAGAACCGCGTCATTTTGGGGGTGAGACGCGGATTGTTGTGTCGGGTTTCGAGGCCAGGAAATGGTCCGAGGTGTGATCAGAAAGGCGGATCGGTTGGCGCTGGCGCGGGATGGAGATCGTGCTGAGAGATGTCGTTTGCGTTGGAGTAGCGACGCAGCTGCGCGCAGTAATGGCGTTCGAGCGCCTCGGTGAGTTCATGGAGGAATTCCACGAGTTTGGCAGCGGACTCATCGGACAGGTCGATGGCGTAGTGTCAATTTATTCGAACGACAGCCCGCGGTAGACTTCTGGCATGGGTTCCGTGCCACCGTTACTGTCGTTTCTGCTGATGGCCG
>JAOTTL010000141.1:0-9837 GCA_029864385.1 Betaproteobacteria bacterium
GATAGACGTTCAAAAACAGAAACGACTCTGTTTTGTATCTATTTCGTCCTGGTCTTATCTACGTTCATCCGTGTTCATCTGCGGCTCCAATCGGGTGTTGCTGGTGGAGGTAAGCGGGATCGAACCGCTGACCTCTTGCATGCCATGCAAGCGCTCTCCCAGCTGAGCTATACCCCCACGAAAGAGCGCGCATTATAAAAGAAAAGTGGGGTCAGAGTCGATTTTCTGCGGGAGCCTCGGCAGGCGCGGTCAGAAATTCGACTCTGACCTCACTTTTCTGACTCTGACCCCACTTTTCTTATTCCGCAAAGGCTTGGAGCTGATTTTCGGGTCTCGCCCGAAAATCAAACGGGATCGTTTCGATCCCGCAATTCCTTCAGCTGGGGTAGCTCTCGAGCTCGCGCCCCATTCGGCGCACAACCTCGGCCTTCCCGATCAGCTCCAGCGTCGCGTCAATGGAGGGGGTCTGCGGCCCCCCGCTTACCATGACCCGCAGCGGCATGGCCAGTTGCGGCATCTTGAGCTTGTGCTCGGCGAGCACGGCCTTGATCTCCGCACTGATTCGCTCCCTGTTCCAGTCGATCTTCGAGAACCGTTCGCGCAACGCCGCCAGCGCCGGCTTCGCCGCCCGCGCATAGTGCTGGCGCTTGAGTTCGGCCGAGGGCTCCAGTGCGCGATAGAAATAAACCGCTGCGTCGGCCAACTCCTCGAGCGTGCTGACCCGCTCCTTGAGCAGCGCCACCACTTTCGCCAGTGGCGCGCCGCTGGCGGGATCGCAATCATCCTTGAGCAGGAACGGCTCGACCAGCCCCGCCAGCCGCGCATCATCCGCGGCCTTGAGGTACTGGGCGTTGAGCCATGCAAGCTTCTCGGGATTGAAGCGCGCGGCCGAGGCACTGATGTGCTCGAGATCGAACCATTCCACGAGCTGCTCGCGGGAGAACACCTCTTCGTCCCCGTGCGACCAACCCAGCCGCGCAAGGTAATTCACGAGAGTCTCGGGCAAATATCCCTCATCGTGATACTGCATCACGCTCACCGCCCCGTGCCGCTTGGACAAGCGCTCCCCGTCCGCGCCCAGGATCATCGGCACGTGCGCGAACTTGGGCTGCGCGGCGCCGAGCGCCCGGTAAACGTTGACCTGGCGCGGCGTGTTGTTGACATGATCGTCACCGCGGATGACGTGCGTGATATCCATGTCGATGTCGTCCACCACGACGCCGAAGTTATAGGTCGGAATGCCGTCCCCGCGTAACAGCACGAGATCATCGAGCTCGCTGTTGGCAACCGTGATGGGCCCTTTTACCAGGTCAGTGAAGGTCACCTCCCCTTCGCCGGGATTGCAGAAGCGCACCACGGGCGGCGCGCCAGCAGGAGGCTTGAGCCCGAGCCGCTTTGCGTTCTCCGGGCGCCAGCGCCCGTCGTAGCGCGGTTTCTCCCCCCGCGCGCGCTGCTGCTCGCGCAGCGCGTCGAGCTCCTCGCGACTCGCATAGCAATGATAGGCCTTGCCCTCGCGAATCAGCAGATCGGCGACCTCGCGATAGCGCGCGAGCCGGTCCATTTGGTAGTACGGGCCGTCGTAATCGAGCCCGAGCCACCGCATGCTCTCCAGGATCGCTTTGACGGACTCCTGCGTCGAGCGCTCGCGGTCGGTGTCTTCGATCCGCAGGACGAAAGTGCCGCCGTGGCGCTTAGCGTACGCCCAGCAGAAGAGCGCGGTGCGCGCGCCGCCGATGTGGAGGTAACCCGTGGGGCTCGGCGCGAAACGCGTTCTCACCATATCCCAGATCCGTGCATCGTGAATCACAACAATTTAGTAACGGCAGATAAACGCAAATAAACGCAAATAAACGCAGACAGAAAAACCGCGTAAATCAATACAGTTCTTCATTATCGGCGTCTATCGGCGTTCATCGGCGGCTGTAATTCGATTTTGAGATAACTTCTACTCACGTTTTTCTGCGCTTGAACTCGGACACCGCATCCTCCATGGTCATGAAGATAGCACTGTTGTCGGCACAGGTACGGATCAGCCGTTCCAGCATAAGCATGCGGTGGCCGCGGCCAATGACGAACGGATGGCAAGTATAGGTCAGCACGCCCCACTCCACCGAGTCTTTCATGTACAGAAAATCGTTGACCCAGTTCTCCAGTACGGCGCTCGCGTTCATGAGACCCTGGCGCACGGTGGCTTCCGTGCGCATGAACTCGAAATGGGGCGAGTCATCGGTGGACCAATGAATGGGCAGCTCGACCAGCGTCGTCTTCTTTCCGAAACGGGCGGGCTGCTCGAGCTCGATCACATCGCCCTGGCGCGCGTAATACGGCGTGTAGTCCTCACCCATCAGGCTCGAGTCGTAGACGAAGCCGTGCTTGAGGAACAGCTCGACCGAGTGGGCGCTCAGATCCCAGCCCGGTGAGCGATAGCCCCGGGCAGAGCGCCCCGTGAGCCGCCGGATCGCCTCGTTGCCGCGAACGAGCTCAGCCTCCTCCTCATCGCGCAACAGGTTCGCCGGCGAACGATGGGTCCAGCCGTGATGCGCGATCTCGTGGCCCGCAGCGTGCACGTTCTCGCAGGCATCCGGAAAGCTTTCGATGGTATGACCCGGGACGAACCAGGTGCTCCTGATCCCGTATTTCTCGAGCAGTGCGATCAGTCGGGGCGCGCCGACCCGCGGCCCGAACTCGCCACGAGAAATCCACGAGGCCGACGTCTGGCCACGCGCGATGAATCCGGAGATACCGTCGAAATCGAAAGTGAGGCAGACGATATGTCGCTTGCTCATGATGCGTGACCTGTGACCCGTGACCTGTGACCCGACAAACCAAGAACGGCGCTAGCCGCAGATAAACGCGGATAAACACAGATACAATTTAAAAACCGTTCGGCTTTCATCCTTCTGCCTTCGCTTAGCCGGTCACTGGTCACGGGTCACGGGTCACCGGTATGATGCGAGGCTGATTATATCGTCCGCACCTTTAATCAAAAGAAAAACACAGGCCGCAATGAACCTCGCTCCACCAGTTAGGACACGCAACAAAATGACTGCGGAGACCCACCCCTACCCTTCCCCTCCCCCTGAGGGGGAGGGGAAGTTTTTCTGCAGCGCCACGAAGATATTCCCCTTCCCCCTCAGGGGGAAGGTTGGGATGGGGGTGGGGTAGGATCGAGCTCATTTCATCCGGCGCTCTTAGTCACCCAACTTAGTCACGGCAAAGCCAATGACGCCCGAACATCGCGTGCAAAACTGGCAGGTGCGCAAGCCGCTCGCCCGATCCCGCGGCGGCATCGTCGCGACCCAGAACCGCATCGCCGGCGAGGCCGGCGCGTGTGTGCTGGCCGCGGGCGGCAACGCCGTGGATGCTGCCGTCGCGACCGGATTCGCGCTCGCCGCGGTCGAACCCTGGAATAGCGGGCTGGGCGGCATCGGCTACATGCTCGTCTATATCGCCAGAGAAGACCGCGTCCATGTGGTGGATTTTGCGCCGATCTCGCCGGGAGGCCTCGATCCTGCCGACTATCCGCTCGTAGGCGGCGGCGCGACTACCCGCGACCTGTTCACCTGGCCTTCAGTCAAGAACGACCGTAACGTTCATGGCCCCTTCTCGTTCGCGGTGCCCGGTCATGTAGACGGCCTCGGCCTCGCGCTGGAAAAGTTCGGGACCTTCGCGTTCAAGGACGTGCTGCGACCGGCGATCGAGCTCGCTGAGCAAGGCATGGCGGTCGACTGGTATCTCACGCTCAAAGTTGCGACGATGGCGCGCGAGCTTCACCGCTACCCCACCACGCGGGAGATATGGCTGCCCGGCGGGTTCCCGCCGGTCACCGCACCGGGCGCGCCGCTCGAGCGCCTCAAGCTCCGGCGGCTGGACGACACCCTGAAGCGCCTCGCCGCAGCGGGACGACGCGACCTCTACGACGGCGAGATCGCTGCATCCATCATCGGGGATGTGCGCGCACTGGGCGGCGTGCTCGGAGCCGAGGACCTCAAGCAATACCACGCGCGCATCGTCGAGCCGCTTGCGACTGACTACCGTGAGGCCAACATCTCGATGGCCCCAGCACTGACCGCCGGGCCGAGCATGCTCAAAGCGCTTAACGATCTGCGGAACGTTTCCTTTCAGCGCAACGGGCCGAATGCAGACGCATTTGTCTCGTATGCGAGGGCCCTCAACAACGCCTATGCCGAGCGCCTCGAGAAGATGGGCGAAACCGCCGGCGCGCCCGAGCCTTCATGCACCACGCACTTCAATGTCATCGACCGCTACGGCAACATGGTCGCCCATACCCAAACACTGCTTTCGGTGTTCGGGTCCCGGGTCGTCCTGCCCTCGACCGGCATCCTGATGAACAACGGCATCATGTGGTTCGATCCACGCCCCGGTCTCCCCAATTCCCTCGCGCCCGGCAAGCGCCCGCTCACCAACATGTGCCCGGTGATCGTGCGCCGCGGCGGCAAGGGCTGGTTCGCAATCGGTGCGTCGGGCGGACGCAAGATCATGCCTGCCGTGCTGCAGATCAGCTCCTTCCTGATCGACCACGGCATGAGCCTCGAGGACGCGTTCCACCAGCCGCGCATCGACGCAAGTGGTGGCGATACCGTCGGGGTCGATCCGCGCTTGCCCTCTGAAGCTCAGAAAGCGCTCGCCGAGTCGTTCCCGACGCAGTTAACGGAGTTCGTTGTCTATCCGACCAATTTCGCCTGCCCGAGCGCGGTACTGCGCGAGCCCGCCTCAGGAGAGCACTTCGGAATTGCAGATGTGATGTCGCCGTGGTCCGCCGCTATCACTGAAGACGCGTGAGGGATGAGAGATGAAGGATGGAGGCGGAAGGCTACATCCCGAGTGATGCGTAATGCCAGCAACGCGTTAAAGCTTTACCGCTGAGGTCGCCAAGGTCGCGAAGGAAGAGAAAAGCTTTACCGCGAAGGACGCCAAGGTCGCCAAGGACGAAAAGGAGTACAAATATGAATTGGAACGGACGTCGAACATCGTGTCCGGACCACTGACTTTCCTGTATGCCCTTCTTGGCGGTATCTTCGCGACCTTGGGGGTTGTATTAATTATTATTTCTTGGCGCCCTCTGCGGCCTTAGCGGTGAGGCTTTTATTTTCCTCTGCGTCCTTGGCGTTGAGGCTTTGTGGTCTTAGGCAGGGTCCGATTTTCGATTCACCGAAATTCCAGTTTATTTACCATTCACGCCTTTGGAGAAAAGTGTGATCAACGCAGCCATCATCGGTGTGGGCCGTTGGGGCCAAAACCTCGTCAACAGCGTCCAGGGCAAAAGTGATGTCATCCGCTTTGTCGCCGGCGCGACACGCACGCTCGACAAAGCGAGAGACTACGCCGCGAAGCAGCACATCTCCCTGTACGACTCGTACGAGAAGGTGCTCGCCGATCCCGGCATCGATGTCGTTGTCCTTGCAACGCCCCACACCCGTCATGCCGAGCAGATCGTCTCGGCAGCCAAGGCCGGGAAGCACATTTTCTGCGAGAAACCGTTTGCCCTGACAGTGAAGAGTGCCAACGCAGCCATTCGGGCGTGCGCGAAGGCCGGCGTTACGTTCGGTGTGGGCTTCAACTGGCGTTTCCAGCCGGCCCTGCAGGAAATCCGGCGCATGCTCGAGGACGGCAGGCTCGGCAAGCTACTGCACCTGGAGGGCAATTTTTGCGGGCCGAGCGTCTATCGCTTCGACAAGGACCACTGGCGCCAGGCACTCGAAGAAGGCCCGGCGGGCGGCATGACCGGCCGCGGTGTGCACGTAGTCGATGCCTTTCTCTACCTCGCGGGCCCCGTGAAATCGGTGCACGCGCAGAGTTCCCGTCGGGTGCTCGATCACGGGATCGACGACACGACGTCGATGCTGTTCCAGTTTCGCGGCGGCGCCACCGGTTATCTCTCCACCATCATTGCCACGGCGGAGACGTGGCGCATGCAGGTGTTCGGGTCCAAAGGCTGGGCCGAGGTGGGAGACGTCGAGCATCTCACGACCTGGGAGATGAAGGCCTGTTTCGTCGATCCGCAGAACCTGACCGTCCATCGCAAGCCGCAGATCATGCGTTTCGAGCCCGTGAGCACCGAGCGCGCCGAGCTGGAAAACTTCGCTCGCGCCGCAGCGGAACGGCGCCCGCTCGCCGTCGCGGGTGGCGATGAAGCGCATGGCGTCGCGGTTCTCGGGGCGATTCTAAGGTCAGCGAAGGAAGGGAAAACCATCCGCTTGAGCAAGCCGTAGGCGCGCCAAAATGCCAAGAACGACGAAACGGGAACCGCAGATACACACAGATAAACGCAGATCAATATTCAAAAAGGGCAGAAAAGCCAAAAGACGATTCGCAAATCCTAATGCGCCATGGAATACCGGCGCTTGGCGAGGGCATGCTCCTGGGTGAGATTTCCGAGAGAAACAATCGTATCGTCGAAAATCGGTCGCGAGAGCATTCGCAAAAACTCTGCGAATTCGGCGTGGTCGGGCCGCCACACGCCGACCTCCTCAAACTGCGCGACAGTCCAGGTCCCCCAGTTCACGACCTTCATGAAGTGAACCGAATCGACCTGGTAGCGGCGGCCGATTTCAACGAAGTCCGCCATCTCCCGGTAGTTTGCCTGCTGCACGACGAAATGGAACTGCAGCTTGATACCACTCTGCCGGCACAGTGGGGAAAGATGTTCCATGTTCTTCAACAGTTGTCCCCAATGCCCGCCGCGACGCGTAATGTTGTAGGTGGCCTCGCTGGCGGCGTCGATGGAAACGTATAAATATTCGATGTTGCCGTGGATCCTCCCTATCCGGCTCCACATCTTATCGGTGAACAACACGCCGTTAGTTTGCAGCCAGACTTTCATGTTCGGGAATTTCGAGCCGTCCAGGTCCTGAAGAAACTCCCTGAAAATTCGCGACCCGAACGCGTCTCCGGAGCTGGTGACCTGTAGCGTGAAGGCCCGATTCGTGGCCTCGTCAAGAAAGGCCCCGACCACTTTGTCATGTATCCGTTTCCGGCGTACGTAAGCGCTGCCTTCGTTGAACGCGATCTTCCTGGTGCGGCAGCTCGGACACGCGAGGTTGCACGACCGGTCGTGGCTCAGGTTGAAAAAGGTCGGCTGGCTGTCCAGTCTGGTGATCTTGTTCTCGATGATCCGCTGGTGGACCGGGTTCTGTTTTGCCTGGGCAACGGTTGGCAGGGAATTCGCCCGTATCCTGACGCACAGTTCCGCGTCGCAATACTTGAAGCTGCCCTTCAGGATATCCCGGCGGATATCCTGGGCGCGTTCCGAATTCCAGATATCGCGGGGACTGTCCGAGTTCAGATCGCCGACGGCGGCGGGCAGCCAGAAGCTGCAGCAGAGGTGAACGCTGCCGGTTTCCGTCGACTCGAAATGCTCGAATGGTTTCTCGCAGAAACGCTGCTCGGTCAATTCCCGGTTGCGGGCGCCGAGGAGATTGCGCAGCAGCAGTTCCCAGGACTTGATCCTGTAGAAAACGTTCACGAGCTGCCGCACGCCGGGCGACGCCCAGCGTGCCTCGACCAATCGTGCCATCGCCGTGAACGGCCTCATGGCGTAGGTCGCCGAAACGCCATGCCCGGCGCGGCGGTCGATGAGCTCGCGCACTGCGAATGATCGTGCCGCTTGTTCATTCCGGTTCCCTCCTCGCGGGACTCCACCGTGCGTGGTCGAAAATCATCATAAATGAGAGCCCAGCAGTCTCGTGGTTCCGGAGGTCAGGCGCGGGCCGCGTCCTCCCTCAGCGCCTGCACCGCTTCCAGCGTCTGTTCTGTTCCGCAGTATGCCCGCAATTCATAACGATAGGAAATTCAACAATGTTCGTCGCAAGTTGGCATGCCAAGGCCAACTCACGACTCACGCTTTCCGGCTAGAAGCGATCGACACGAAAGGGAGCGAGGTCGATCGCGGGACGCCGGCCGCCGACGAGATCGGCGATGACGCGGCCGGTGGGCGCGCCCCCGCACAGCCCAAGGTGCCCATGGCCAAAGGCGTAATACACGTTCCAATGCTTCCTTGAATGGCCTAACACCGGCATCGAGTCGGGCATCGACGGGCGCCTACCCATCCATTGTGTCTTGTCGGCCGTGTGTACCTGCGGGAACAGGCGGCGCATGTGCGTCTCGAGCACGTCCGCGCGCTGGTAGTCAGGCGGCGCGTAGATCCCGGCAAACTCTGCCTGCCCGGCCACCCGCACGCCCATTTCCATCGGCGTCACGAAGACCTTCGCATCGGACACGTGCACAGGCATCGGCAACTGCAATGCCGGGTCCGTATAGGTGACGTGATAGCCACGCTCGGCTTCAATCGGCACCGGCTCGCCGAGCAACGCCGTGAGCTCTCCGGAGTGCACGCCGGCGCATACCACCAGGTTGTCTACCGGCATACCGCCCGCATCGGTCTGCAGCGCCCGGGCGCCGCCATCACCGACCTCGATGCCGAGCACCTTGCGCTGAACGATCTTGCCGCCGTCGCGCTCGAACTGCGCGGCGAGCGACTTGGTCAGCCGCTCCGGGTTCGTCACGAAACCCTGGTTGAGGACGTGGACCCCGCGCACGTAGTTCGGCGCAAGCTGCGGCACCAGTGCGCGGATGCCCGTGGCATCGAGCACTGCCGTCTCAACGCCGCGCTCGCGGCGCAGCTGCCAGGCTAGCGCATCGCCCTGGTAGCTGCGCTCGCTCTCATAGGCGACCAGGTAGCCGCTGCGGCGGATGAGATCCGTGCATCCGGCATGGCGCGCGAGCTCCTCGTAGCATTCCACGGTGGGCTTGATGAGCGAGGACAGCGCGTCCGCGCCGCGCGCGACCCGCTTCCGGGTGGCGCTCGCGATGAACCGCAGCAGCCACGGCATCGCCTTCGGAAGATACGACCAGCGCACCGTCAGCGGCCCCAGCGGGTCAGTCAGGTAGCCCGGCACCTTGGCGAGAATCCCGGGAACCGCCTGTGGCACACATCCTGCGTTGTTCAGCATGCCGGCGTTCCCGAACGAGCAGTACTCCCCGACAGGATCGGCGGTGACGACCGTCACCTCGTGCCCGTCGCGGCGCAGGTAGCACGCGGTGGCGATGCCCACGATACCCGCGCCGATGACTGTCACCTTCTTCATACCGTGACCGGTGACCAATGACTGGTGACCCGTGACCGGTGACCGGTAGACAGTCACCGCCAAAACCCAGCAACAAGGGCAAGAACATTAGCCGCCGATGAACACCGATGAAAATTAAGAAGCGAAAAAGATCAACATTTACGAGACCAGCGAGTTTCCACCGGTCATCGGTCACTGGTCACGGTTCTGGCAGCGAATGCTGAACGGCGCGGGATTCAAGCCCGTCATCTCTGCAAGGCAAAAGTGAATTATAGAGGCCCGGCCCGGCAGATCAAGCCGCTGCGTCCGACGGCCGCGGCCTGGAATCCTGCTAAGATAGCTCTCTCGCTGTCGCGATTGTCCAATGCACGTAACGTGCAGATCCCCCCGACTTACGCGGTCGACCGCCCGTCGTCCCATGGCGGCCAGTGCCCTTCACAGGAACGAGGAAGACGCGTCATGAGCCTGGTTAGCGGAAAGATGTCCATTTCGCTGGTCGTGTCGCTCTTGATTGCGGCGGCGCTCGGCTGGTTCCTGTTCGAACAGCTTGATGGGCAGAATCGGGCCCCGGCCCGCGGCAAGCGGCCGGTGAAAGCGGTGCCCGTCGAAGTCGGCTCCGTGCAGCGCGGGCCAATGAAACTGGAGCGGACTTTCAGCGGCGCGCTCGAAGCCCGCGCGCAGTTTGTGGTAGCGCCGAAAGTAAGCGGACGCATTGAGCGGATCTACGTCAATTTCGCCGACACGGTCAAGC
>JAOTTL010000321.1:0-2465 GCA_029864385.1 Betaproteobacteria bacterium
CGGCATCGAGTAGCTGAACGCTCCGTAGAGCTCATCGACTGCCGGTGCATTGTTGCAGATGAGAACCATGTCGCAGCCTGCATCGAGCGCGATCTGGGTCCGTTCAACGAATCCACCAGCGACGCTCGCACCTTCCATGTTGAGATCGTCGCTGAAGACGATTCCGTCGAAACCCAGCTCGCCCCGCAGGATCTGTTTCAGCCAGATGGGTGAAAAACCCGCCGGACGGTCATCGACGCCCGGATAGATCACGTGGGCAGGCATGATGCCGCCGAGTCCAGCTCCGATCATCCGCCGAAACGGCACGATATCGTTGGCCTCGATCTCCGCGTAGGCGCGCCCATCCACCGGCACTTCGAGATGGGAGTCGGCGCGCACGTGGCCATGACCCGGGAAATGCTTGCCAACGCCGCTCATCCCAGCCTGCTTGAATCCCTGTACCAGGGCGCGCGCCAGCTCCGCGACGACGCGCGCATCCGAGTCGAATGCACGGTCGCCGATGACGCTGCTGCTGCCGTAATCCACGTCCAGGACCGGGGCAAAAGTGAGGTCAACACCGTGTGCACGCAGCTCCGCTGCGAGCACGAAGCCGACTGCCTGGGTGATTTGTCGCGCGCGTTGCGCGCTCGCTTGAAACGCGAGCCCCAGCTCGCGCATCGCGGGGATCGCCGTGAACCCCTCGTGGAAACGCTGCACCCGTCCACCTTCGTGATCAACCGCTATGATCAGCGACGGGCTGCGCAGGGCATGGACCTCGCGCGTGAGTCGTGTCAGCTGCTCCGAATCGGCGTAGTTGCGTGAGAACAGGATAACGCCCCCGGTCAGCGGGTGCGCGAGCCGCCTGCGGTCATCAGCAGTGAGCTCGGTGCCCGCAACGTCCAGCATCACCGGGCCTAGTGGCAGGTTTTTGGTCATTGGGCCTCGAGCACGACGCAGGCGCAAGCCAACGCGGCTTCATCGCTGATCGTCAGATGATGGTTCACGATCCCGTTCGATTTCATCAGCTGTTCGAGTTTTGGATCGAACGAAAGACTCGGTTTGCCGGCCCGGTTCTGTACCACACTGATGCACTGCAAGGTTACCGGATAACGGAAGCCGGTGCCCATGGCTTTGGAAAAGGCTTCTTTGGCGGCGAAGCGGTTTGCGAGAAACAACACCGGGCGGGCAGTCCTTAGGTAACCAGGCCACTCGAGCGGCGTCAGCACGCGTCGCGCGAAGCGCTCGCCATATTTTTCGATCAGCCGCGCCATGCGCCGCGGCTCCACGACGTCGATGCCGATACCGTAGATCATGTTGCCGCAGCGATAAGCACCTTCATGTCACGCACTGCCCGGGTCATCCCGACGAACACCGCTTGGGCCACGATGGCATGGCCGATATTGAGCTCGCGGATCTCATTGATCTGCGCTACCGGTTTGACGTTGTCATAATTGAGGCCGTGCCCGGCGTTGACGTGGAGGCCTTTCTTGTTCGCGTACCCCGCCGCCTGACGGATCTGGTCGAGCTCGCGGGACGCCTGGGCCGAATCAGGCGCGTCCGCATAGCGACCCGTGTTCAACTCGATCAATGGGGCACCCGCCACCAGCGCAGCATCGATCTGGGCGGTATCGGGATCTACGAACAACGACACACGAATTCCGGCGTCGCCGAGCGCGTGGCACGCCTGCATGACGCGCTCAACGTTGCGGGCGACGTCGAGCCCGCCCTCCGTCGTCACTTCGGCGCGCCGCTCGGGCACCAGGCAAACGTCATTCGGTCTGATGCGCCGTGCAAAATCGATCATCTCCGGGGTGACAGCTGCCTCGAGGTTCATCCGGGTCCTGAGCAACTTCCGCAACTGCGCTACATCGGCATCCTGAATATGGCGGCGGTCTTCGCGCAGATGCAGCGTGATGTAGTCGGCCCCCGCGTCTTCTGCGGCCAGTGCCGCGTCGATCGGACTCGGGTAACGGGTTCCCCGTGCTTGCCGCAAGGTCGCCACGTGGTCGATATTGACGCCGAGGAGTTTGCCGGACTTCATAGGTCCTGGAGCTCGCGGAGCATCTGCCGCGTGTGCAGCACTTGTTTTCCGAGGTAGTGGTTGATCAGCGTGCGCATCAACGCCTTGCTTTGCTGCTGCGTCGCGACGCTATCGAACTTGCCCGACTGCATGTCGAGCAGCGTTTGGCCGGCCAATTCTACGCCCTTTCCGGAATCGGAGGCCCTGGCCGCGACTGGCCCGCGCTCGACCACATAGAAGTAGCGCTGGCGCGGCAGGATGACCTTGCCCGTTTCCGCGTCGCGGTCGAGCGTGACGGCGTAACCGAGTTCGCCCAGCAGCTGGAGCTCGAAATGCCGCAGGATGCCCTCGCGCTCCATGTCCCCGGCGAGCGCTGCCAGCGTGGTCTGATAAATCCTGTAGAGCCGCTCATGGGGATCGTCGCGCGGCAGGAGCTTTAGCAGGAGTTCGTTCAGATAGAACCCGC
>JAOTTL010000142.1:0-9678 GCA_029864385.1 Betaproteobacteria bacterium
CGCCGATGCCGTCCCGGTTGCTGTCATTGAACGCGCGAACGTGCACCTGATAGATCACCGCGTCCTTGTGCCAGAGGGGATCGCCTTCTAGCTCGTTCTTGCGGTTGCGAACGGATTCGGCCATGACGGATCTCAGGCAAACTGCTCGAAATCACGCTCGGAGCGCAGGCGCTTCTTCACCACGAAGACGTGCGCCGGACAAACCTGCGGATTGAGCGCCACATAGTTGCGCGCGCCCTGCCACAAGTAGCTCGTTCCGCTGAGCAGGTCTTCGACCTCATAGGAACGTTCACGATGAATACCCAACTCGTCGAGCGGCACCTCGAGCCAGCCCGACTGCGGGTGATGCGGATCCAGATTGACGACCATGATGACGACGTTCGAGCGGTCATCGGTGTATTTCGCATAACAGAGTAGCTCGTCGTTATCGACCACGATGAACCGGATGTTCCATTCCTGCTGCAGCGCCGGGTTCTCCCGCCGGGCGCGGTTCACCGCGACGACCAGCGCGCGCAGGCTTTCGGGCCTGGCCAGATCCCAGAACCGAACCTCGTACTTTTCGGAGTTGCGGTACTCCTCGGTGCCCGGCTCGCGCGGCACGTTCTCGCAGTGCTCGAACGCCGGCCCGTAGATGCCATAGTTCGCGCCGAGCGTGGCGGCGAGCGCGAGGCGCGTTATGAAGGCCGGACGGCCGCCGTGCTGGAGGTAGGCGGTGAGAATGTCGGGCGTGTTGGGCCAGTGATTGGGCCGGAAGTACTCGCGCGAAGCATGGCTCGAGAGCTCAGTAAAATATTCGGTCAGCTCCGGCTTCGTGTTGCGCCATGGAAAGTAGGTGTACGACTGAGTGAACCCGAGTTTCGCCAGCCGCTGCATCACCTTGGGCCGCGTGAACGCCTCCGACAGGAACATCACTTCCGGGGAATCACGCTTGACTTCCGCGATAAGCCATTCCCAGAACGCGAACGGCTTGGTGTGCGGATTATCGACCCGGAAGATCGTGACCCCCTGCTCCACCCAGAATGTGAACACGCTCTTCAACTCCTGCCACAGCGCCAGCCAGTCGTCACACTCGAAATTGAAGGGATAGATGTCCTCGTACTTCTTGGGCGGGTTCTCCGCGTACTGCACGGTTCCATCCGGGCGCCAGCGGAACCACTGCGGATGCTGCTGGACGTAGGGGTGGTCCGGCGCGCACTGGAAGGCGATGTCGATCGCGACCTCGATCCCGAGCTCGCGCGCCGCTGCCACCAGGCGCCGGAAATCGTCGAGCGTGCCCAGCGCGGGATTCACCGCCTTGTGCCCGCCCTCGTGAGAGCCGATCGCCCACGGGCTGCCGGGATCGTCCGGCGTCGCTTTGAGCGCATTGTTCCGGCCCTTGCGGTTCACGCGTCCGATGGGGTGTATCGGCGGCAGATAGAGCACATCGAAGCCGAGCTCGGCTACATACGCAAGCCGCGTCTCGCAATCGCGGAAGGTGCCGTGCCGCCCCGGCGCATCGGCCGTCGAGCGCGGAAACATTTCGTACCAGGCGCTGCAGCGTCCCCGCGGTGGATCGACCGTGAGCGGCAGCTCGGGCGAAAAAGTCTGGTCCAGGCTGCGGTCCGGATAACGGTTCATCAGCGTCTGTAATTCGTCGCCGAGGGTAAGCACCTGGCGCGCCTCGAGCTCGCCCGCGCCTTTCATCTTGTCTGCAATGCCCGATAGCGTCCGCGCATCAACGCCCTTGGCCCGCGCGGCGGCCTGTGCCACGAGCTCTGCGCCGGTCTGCAGCGCGAGCGCCATGTCAGGCGCCTCGATGCGCTTCGCGAAGTCCTTTCGC
The DNA here is from genome assembly GCA_029864385.1 of Betaproteobacteria bacterium. Lineage (GTDB taxonomy): Bacteria > Pseudomonadota > Gammaproteobacteria > Burkholderiales > SG8-41 > SG8-41. The sequence continues at coordinate 1,820 of JAOTTL010000142.1, forward strand.
CAGGAGAGAAAACCGTCGACCCAGGCGCTCACGGTGTAGCGGTAACGTCCCGGCGCTCCGACCTGAAACTCGCCGCGCCACCGGTCATTGTCCGCAAACCGCATCTCGGTCTCGGTCCATGCCGCCGCTTCCTCCCTGCGGTAACGCAGCATGCAACGCAGGGTGTCGTGGCCATCGCCAAACACGTCTGCTTCAACGACCAGGCGCTCGCCGGCGGCCCGCTTGGCGGGAAATCGCCCGCCGTCAACCGCAGGGTAGAGGTGCTCGATGACCGCGCGGCGGCGTCCCTCGTCCGGCATGCTTTTTCCTGTCATCCTTGATTCCTCCGTCCGGAACGACCCCTCACGGGCGCCCGGTGCTCTTGAAGAATAGCGCACCGAGCGGCGGCAGCGTGAGCCGCAACGACCAATCACGGCCATGCGCCGCTTGAGGCTCCGCCTCGAGGCCGCCCAAGTTGCCCACGCCCGAGCCGCCGTAACGCTCCGCATCACTGTTGAGAATCTCCTCCCAGCGGCCGCCCCGCGGCACGCCAAGCACGTAGCCTGAACGCAAGGCCGGCGTGTAGTTGAGCACGACCAACACGACCTCGTCGCCGCGAGCGTTGCGGCGAATGAAGCTCAGCACGCTATTTTCGCGGTCGTTGCTGTCGATCCACTCGAAGCCGCCGCGCTCGCAATCGAAATCGCACAGCGCGGATTCGGCGCGGTAGCAGCGATTGAGATCAGCCACCCACTCGCGCACGCCCTCGTGCAGCGGGTAGCCCAGCACGTGCCACTGCAGGCTTTCGTCGTGCTGCCACTCGCGCCGCTGGCCGAACTCGCAGCCCATGAAGAGCAGCTTCTTTCCTGGATGCGCCCACATGTAGCCGTAGAGCAGCCGCAGGTTGGCAAACTGCTGCCATTCGTCGCCCGGCATCTTGCCGATCAGCGAGCCCTTGCCGTGCACGACCTCGTCGTGCGACAACGCCAGCACGAAATTCTCGTCAAAGGCATACCATAGGCTAAAGGTGAGCTGGTCGTGTTGATGCTTGCGGTAGATCGGGTCTTGGGACAGGTACTTGAGCGTGTCATGCATCCAGCCCATGTTCCACTTGTAGCCGAAACCCAGGCCCCCGCCCGAGACCGGGCCCGAGACCATCGGCCACGCGGTGGATTCCTCCGCGATCGTCTGCACGTCGGGAAAATCACGGTAGACCGCTTCGTTCATGTGACGCAGAAAGCTCACCGCCGCCAGGTTCTCCCGCCCGCCGTGCTCGTTGGGTACCCACTCACCCGCCTTGCGGGCATAATCGAGGTAGAGCATGGAGGCCACCGCGTCCACGCGCAGACCGTCGACGTGATACTTGTCGAGCCAGAAGAGCGCGCTGCTCTCGAGGAACGCGCGCACCTCGTGACGCCCGTAGTTGTAGATGCAGCTGTTCCATTCGGGGTGATAACCCAGGCGCGGGTCCGAGTGCTCGAATAGATGCGTGCCGTCGAAGTACACGAGCGCGAAGCCGTCGTTGGGGAAATGCGATGGCACCCAGTCCAGAATCACGCCGATTCCCTGGCCGTGCAGGTAATCGACCAGATACATGAAATCCTGCGGCGTGCCATAGCGCGAGGTCGGCGCGAAATAGCCTGTCGTCTGGTAGCCCCACGAGCCAAAAAACGGATGCTCCATCACCGGCATCAACTCGACGTGCGTGAAGCCGGTGTGCCGCACGTAGGCGGCGAGCGGCTCGGCTAGCTCGCGATATGTGAGAGAACGGTTGCCCTCCTCAGGGACGCGGCGCCACGAACCGATATGCACTTCGTAAATGGACATCGGCGCATTGCGCGCCGAGGCCGCCGCGCGGCGCATCATCCACTCCTGGTCACCCCATTCGTAGTCGAGACTCCAGACGCGTGACGCGGTCGCGGGCGGAAGCTGCCAATAGAACGCGAAGGGGTCGCCTTTGTCCGCCTCGTGCCCGTGCACGTGGGAGCGGATACGGTACTTGTAGTGAGCGCCTTGCGGTACCCCAAGCACGACCCCCTCCCAGATTCCGGAGTCGTCCTGGCGCGCCTGAAGCGCATTGCGGCGTGAATCCCAGCGATTGAAGTCGCCGATCACCGCGACCGCCGCCGCGTTGGGGGCCCACACGGCGAAACGCGTCGCGGGCTCGCCATCGAGCTGCGTTGGGTGCGCCCCCAGCTTCTCGTATAGCCGCACGTGGCTCCCCTCCTTGAAGAGGTAGACGTCGTGCTCGGTCAGGATGGGGCTTGCCCCCCGTCGCTCGCTGCCTGCAGCTTGCGGCGGCCTTGCCCGTTTTGGTGTCGATTTGGTTTTCACTGGCATCTCTTCAGTACTCCGTTAATCCGTCCCCGGAATTTCCTGCCGCTATCGATCAGCGCATCTCGATGCGGCCCTGTCCGGGCGCTTACGCGCCCGCACGCCGCGCCACCTTGACCACTGGGTGGCGCCAATGCCGCAGGAAAACGATCAGCTCGCGCGGCGGCCTGAGCCACAGATCAGCGAGCGTCTCCCGCGGCTCGGACCGCACGAGCACGGCAAGGCCGTGGCCTTTGATTGCGCGAAACGCGTCTTCGTCCGTAATATCATCGCCGAGATAGGCCGCGACGCATGCAGCGCCGCTTTCCGCAAGCACGGTCCTCACCGCGTGCTCCTTGTTGGTGCCGCGCGCACGCAGCTCCAGGCCGCCGTCGAAAGCGATCAACTCGAGCAAGCCATCCGCGGCGAAGGGCTCCCAAGCGGATCGCACTTGCTCTCTCAGCCGTGCGATCTTGATCGCCGGCAGACCCCGCCAGTGCAGCGCAACGCTTGCTGGCTTGCACTCGATTCGCGCCCCTACGCGGCGGAATCCCTCGGCGGATGCTTCAGCCGAGGAGAGCGACTGTCGCAGTTCCTCAGCGGTTTCCTGCACGCGCACGACGCCATCGGTAAACATACGCTCCCAGCCGTGTGCGCCCCAGATCTCCGGTGAACGCTGCGATGACAGCAACGCGGCAACCTCCGACGTGCGCCGGCCGCTTACAATCACGACGCGCGTGTCGTCCTGCGCCATCACCGCGTCGAGCAGCTCGACGACACCGGGATACGGCACCGCCTGTTCGGGCCGGATCTTGAACGGCGCCAGCGTCCCGTCGTAGTCGAGCATCAGGATCCGCTCGCTTGCGCCCGAAAGCGTCGCGTAAAAGGCGTCAAGATCGACGCTTGGCGTCAGCACCTGCATTTATTGTCCTTACGCGTCGGTGGTTTCCGGTTATGTGCCGAGACCGTGCGAGTGTCTCGCGACGCATTGTCTGTCAACTTTGTTGCTTTGTTGTTGAGGCGGCAGCGCGACTCAACGGCAATAGGTGAGCGCGACACCCTTCTCGCGTTCACGATTCCACACGATCCTACGAAAAGTGTCCCAAGCTTGGCCCGCAGCGCCCGCGACGAATGAAAATTGTAGATTTTATCGATCTTGCTGACAACGCACCAAGGAAAGTTCCCGCGCGTCCCGGCGAAAAAAATAATTCGATCCAAAGCGTTACCAACCAGCGACCTCGTAAATTGCGGCGAAGAACCGATTATTATACGGCATAGAGAAACCCGTCTCATATCCACTGAAGCGGTCACAAGCCGTTGCCGACAAGAATGATGTGCACACGGTACGGTCCGTGCGCACCCAGCGTCACAGTCTGCTCGATGTCAGCCGTGCGCGAAGGGCCGGAAATGAAATTCACCGCCCGCGGCAACTCGCCGCGCTCGGCCCGCATGAGTTCCCACGCTTCTTCCATGCCGCGTACGATGCGCGACTTCTCGACGATGGCAACATGCGTCTCCGGCAGCAGGCTGACGGCAGACGGCGTTTTCGAGCCCGACAACGTGATCAACGTGCCGGTCTCGGCGATGGCGCAGAATGCGCCCGTAATGCCGACGAGATCGGTCTCGCGCGCGGCGCGCACCGCAACCCCGATTCCAGCTGCGCGCCAGTTCAACGCGCCAAAGGCCTCCCAACATACCGCCTCTCGTGGCAAGCGCTGCGCCTCGAGGTAGCGTGAGATCGCTGCCGGCGCGGCGTCAAGCGACTCCACCTCGTCGACCGTGCTGGCAAGTTTCAACGCCTCCTCACGAAAACGCGCGACGGGATCCCAGTTCGCGGCGGGGCGCGGGTTCTGCGGGTGCGCCGCGATATGGGCGCGCACCGCTTCGCGTTCACCCGCAGCGGGCAGCGCGCTTCTCGCCTGCCGGGCGCGAATCCGCGCCAGAATGTTGTCACGCATACTCATGCGGTAAAAGCATCCTCGACTAAACTGTCACAACTCATCACTCACGATTCGCGAGCTGGCACGGTTCGTTCGCATTACCCCGCGGCCTGTGCGGGCGGGCGGGCGTTTGGCGACCAGCTGCGCACGTGCAGATCGCGCTGCGGGAATGGGATTTCGATCTTGTACTTTTTCAGCGCGGTCTCGATCGCCCAGAGGTAGTCGGCCTGCACCGCGCCGGGCCGCTTCACGGCCGCCGAAGTCAGCCAGACGATGAGCTCAAAGTTCAGGCTGCTGTCGGCAAACGCGGTCAGCCAGACCTGCGGCTGGCGTTTGTCGTCTCCCTCCAGCGTATGCGGGACGTTGGCCGCGGCCTCCAATACCGCCTTGCGCACGAGCTCCTTGTCCGAACCGTAGGCGACGCCGAACGGCACATGGGTACGACGATAGACGTCGCGCATGGTCCAGTTCGTCACGTGGCCGTTCACGAATACGGAATTCGGGACCACGATGTCGATGTTGTCGTTGGTGGTAACGATTGTGCTGCGGATGTTGATCTCACGCACTTCACCCATGATGCCCGACTCGAGCTCGATGAAGTCGCCGACCTTGAGTGATTTCTCGAACAGGAGCATGAGGCCGGCCACGAAATTGCTGATCAGGTTCTGCAGGCCAAATCCGACACCTACGCCCAGCGCACTGGCAAACAGCGCAAACTTGCTCAAATCGATGCCGATGGACGAGAGCGCGATGAGGAAGCCGACGGTCAGGACGACGTAGTGCATCAGCCGTTTCACCGTATAGAGCGCCGCCTGGTTGAAATTCGGACGGTATGCGGCGACGCGGGTGAGGGCGCTCTGGCCGAGCTTCGAAAGCCACCAGGCCACGGTGATGATCACGACGACACGGATGAGTCCAATCGAGGTGACCGGGACGTCGCCGATCTCAAACAACGTCCTCGTAAGCCAGCCGGAGAGGATCTGCCAGGGCCCTCCATTGGCACCCGAATCGTCCTCGAGCAAGACTGACTCGGCTGCGAACACGGTGGCCGAGGACAAAACGGTGCCGTACAGCGTCCACAACCATTCTGAAAGTCTCATTGTCGTTCTCCCTATCTCCCTGAGCTTCACAACCAGCGCTTGCGGTGGAACAACACCACCAGGAAGGTGGCGATCGAGGCCATGATCCCCAAAAGCACGAAATACCCCGCGTGCGACTTCAGCTCGGGCATGTACTCGAAGTTCATCCCGTAGACCCCGGCTAGGAAGCTTAACGGCACGAAGATGGCCGTGATGATCGTGAGAACCTTGATAATGTTGTTCAGACGGTGCGAGGCGAGTGAGATATAGCCCTCGATGAGGTCGGAGGAGACCTCGTAATAGAGGGAAGCAAGGCTGCTCGCCCGCTCCTGGTGCTCGTATACATCGCGGATCTCATGCACGCGTTCGGCGCGCACCTGTGGCTGGCGGTTCTTCATCAGTTCCGAGAAGACCTGGACGTGGTATACGAGAACCCGACGGAACTTCCTCAAGTCGGTCTTGTAGCCGATCAACTCGGCGAGCATGGAATCGTCGGGGCTCGCGATGATCTCGACCTCAAGATCGTCGAGCCGGGGCTCGAGTGCGAGCAGCCTTCTCGTATAACGGTCGACCACGATCCTGCAGAGCCGCAGCGCGACCGCGTCGGGGCCACCGGCGAGGAGCGCCTTGTTCTGCTCTGCTTCCTGTCGCAGCTCGTCGATGCTGCGGGAGTGGCCAGAGTGGCGCGTGACCACGAAACGCTGACCGATGAAGAGCGCGAGTTGGATTGTCTCAAACTCGAATTTGTCCGAGCTTGTGGCCAGCCCCTTCAGCAGGATGAATAGGTTATCCGAAAATGACTCGATCTTGGGCGGGTGCCGCCCCCGTTGTGCGTCCTGGATAGCCAGAGGATGCAGACCAAAACGCGACACGAGGATCTGCTTCTCGGCCTCCGGCTCGTTATCGGCGAAGTCGGCCCAGATGAGCGCATCGGGCTCGCGCTGCCAGGCTGCCAGCAGCTCGTCGTCCCCGGTCGTGATCCCACCAGTAGCGGGGCGGTACAAGATCGTGCGAATCATCTCACCCTCGAGCAGTCAAGAATCTCACGACAATAATGTGCTGTCAGTTACGCTCTGGAAACGGCAGTGATTGGCGGAACCTGAGTCCCAGTGGGACATCGGGGCGCCCGCTCTCGACACGACGGGTGCACACCCTTCCATTTCAGACTGAAGCAAGTCGCTGGGGCGGACAGCAGCCGCTGGGGCGGACAGCAGCTTGTGAATCGCCGACCATGACTATTTTAACACGTACCTTCATGATGAATCTGCGCGCGACGAATCTACGCGCGCTGAGCGCGGATTGGCAAGTGAACGCGCACCAGGCTGGCCGCTCCGGGCATTCAGGTTACTCGAAACGCTGGGGCTAGCGCTCGAGTAGCCCGCGAATTGCGGTGCGCAAACTAATCGCGCAGTGCCGGCGGCGCGACCTACGCGCCGCCGGCACCTTCTTTCTCGATGCTCTGGCCAACCCTACATCGTTAGTCAGCCGTAACCTCGTCATCGCCCGTACCGCCTTCGATCTTGTCGGCGCCCTGACCGCCTTCAATCACATCATCGCCAGGACCGCCTTCGATCGTGTCGTTACCCGCTCCGCCTTCAATCAGGTCGTCGCCAGGTCCACCCATCAGAACGTCCGCTCCGGGGCCACCGCGAATCAGATCATCGCCTGGACCGCCTTCGACAGTGTCGTCCGAACCGCCAGCCTGCGCAAAACTGACTGATGGGGCGCTCAATAGCGCCAACGAGCCGATGAGTGCTGCAAGAACTATGACTATGCGTTTGTTCATTTCCGTCTCCTTTGTGTGTCAATTGAACTGCTTCTCGCTTCAAAACAACGTTGTGAGCCAACCGAGCTTCCGTTAGTCAGCGCTGATGTCGTCGTCGCCGGGACCGCCTTGAATCGTGTCCCCGCCCGGTCCGCCACGCAGCTGATCATCACCCGGGCCGCCTTCGATGTAGTCGTTGCCGGGACCGCCTTCGACCACGTCCTCGCCCGGTCCAGCGCAGATCATGTCATCGCCCCCACCGCCAAAGATCTGGTCGTCGCTGCTCGTCCCCACGATCACATCATTGCCATCGGTTCCGCGCAGCGTCCCGGTATACGGCTGCCCATCGTCCGGCCCGCCGACGATTTTTCCGTTCAACACGTAAATCGTCGCCGGTTTCCCATTACAGGTAAGCCACAAACCGCTTTGCGCGCTCACACTCGTGGAGGCCACTACCACGCCCACCACCATCAGCGCGCGCGCTATGGTTAATTGCTTTGATCCGATCATCGCCCTACTCCTTAAAAAAACCAGACAAATTCACGATCAGTCCTCGGACTAACTCAATCCTTACTTCTCACGTCAGAGATGGAGTCTTCATCGCGCGCTCCTCCGAACCGTTGCGCCGGAAACATTTCCAGCGCACGCACACATTAGTCTTGTCGCCTTACGCAGGCCTTACGTACGGCATACTTACTGAGAGCTTACAAAAGGGGACTGCGCGCACCGCTTTCGAGCGTCTTCATGCCAGCTCATCGTGACATGGCGCAATGAAGGAAATGT